>DASZCC010000001.1:0-2997 GCA_035943485.1 Rhizomicrobium sp.
GGCGCTGTCGTCCGGCGCGCGGCCGAGCGACTTCAAGGGCGCAACCACACTGCCACCGGTCTCGACGCTCGACGGCTTCGGTCACAGCCGCAAGCCACCGGCCGAGGTGACGCCAATCCGCGCCATCGATCTGCCGAAGACGATCGTCTCACGCGAACATCCGCCGGGGCTCTATGGCACCGCCGGGACCGAGGACGCGCTGAACACGGTAAAAGCCGACACTGTGTTGACGCCGATGGGTGATGTCGGTCAGCGTGTCGAACCTTATGTCGGCACGTCGGTGCTGTCGCTGGCGGCCTGGTTCCTCGCCGCCGCCATCGCGCTGCTGTTCCTCGACTCGATCCTGTCGTTGTGGATGCGCGGCTATCTCTCGCGCCTGCGTTTCGCGCGCGGCGCCGCAATGCTGCTTCCGCTGCTGCTGTTGCTGCACGTGCATGACGCGCGCGCCGATGACGCGTTCGACCTGAAAGCGGCGACGGACACGCGGCTAGCCTATGTCGTCACAGGCCTTCAGGACGTCGACGACATGAGCAAGGCCGGCCTGACCGGTCTCGGCATCCAGCTGCGCAACCGCACGTCCTATGAGCCGCAGGATCCGATGGGCGTGGACATCTCGAAGGACGATCTGTCGTTCTTTCCCCTGCTCTACTGGCCGATGGATCCGCGCGAGAAGGATCTCTCGCCCGAAACGATCTCGCGCATCTCCGATTACATGCGCAATGGCGGCACGATCCTGTTCGACACACGCGACCTGACGCTCGGTTCGGTGCGCGGCGCGCAATCACCCGGCGAGATCACGCTGCGCCGCCTTCTGGCGAAACTCGACCTGCCACCGCTCGAACCTGTACCGGGCGATCATGTGCTGACCAAGTCGTTCTACATCCTCAACAGCTTCCCGGGCCGCTGGGACGGCGGCAAGCTCTGGGTCGAAGCACTCCCGCCTGCCGATCCGAAACTCGGACCGGCACCGGCGCGCGGTGGCGACGGCGTGTCGCCGGTCATCATCGGCGGCAATGACTGGGCCGCGGCCTGGGCGATCAATGCCGATGGCTCACCAATGGTGGATGTCGCGCCGGGCGGCGAACGCCAGCGCGAGATCGCCTACCGCTTCGGCGTGAACCTCGTGATGTATGCGCTAACCGGCAACTATAAGGCCGATCAGGTGCACGCGCCCGCCCTGCTTGAGCGCATGGGCAAGTAGATGAGCACCACCATCGACTTCGCCCCGCATGTGCCGCTGATCCTGCTTTGGATCGCGATCGGGCTGGCGCTGGTGATCGTCATCGCGTCCTTCGCCTTGCGGGTACGCGGCGCATGGGCGCGGCTGCTCGTCTTCGCGGCGCTGATCTTCGTCATCGCCAATCCGCTGATCGTGCACGAGGCGCGCGCGCCGCTGCCCGATGTGGTCGCCATCGTCATCGACCGCTCGCAGAGCATGGGCATCGAGAACCGCCGCGCGCAGGAAGACGCGGCGTTGGCCGCCATCCGCAAGCAGCTCTCGTCTGACAAGAACCTCGAAATCCGCGAAAGCGTCGTCACCACGACCACCACCGGCGAGGACAACGGCACGCAGCTCTTCGCCGGCCTGAACGCAGCACTGGCCGACGTACCGCCTGAGCGCATCGCCGGTGCGATCCTGATCACGGATGGCGAGGTGCATGACGCACCGCCATCGGACAAGCTGAGCATCAAGGCGCCGATCCACGCGCTGATCGCCGGACGACGCGATGAGCGCGACCGCAAGCTAACTGTCGTTAATGCCGCGCGCTTCGCCATCGTGGGCCAGAAGGCCCACATGACTGTCCGTGTCGAGGATTTCGGCGCACCGGCTTCAGGTGGCACCGCCGATGTCGACGTGCGGATCGATGGCGCCAGCCTCGGCACCCAGACCGTGCCGCTGGGCAAGGACGCCGGCATCGATATCCCGATCAAGCACGGCGGCGAGAATGTCGTCGAGATCGAGGCGCGCCCGGGGCCGGCCGAACTCACGCTGCAGAACAACCGCGCTGTCGTGACAGTGTCGGGCGTGCGTGATCGCCTGCGCGTGCTGCTGGTCTCCGGCGAACCGCATGCGGGTGAGCGGGTGTGGCGCAATCTGTTGAAGGCCGATCCGTCTGTCGACCTGATCCACTTCACCATCCTGCGCCCGCCGGCCAAACAAGATGCGACGCCGCTGGAAGAATTGTCGCTGATCGCCTTCCCGACGCGGGAACTGTTCTCGGAGAAACTGTCGGGTTTCGATCTGGTGATCTTCGACCGCTACAGCGAGCGCGGTATTCTTCCGCCGCTCTACTACGAGAACCTCGCGAATTACGTCGACAATGGCGGCGCGCTGCTGGTTGCGTCCGGACCCGAGTTCTCGGGCGCCATGAGCATCTCGCGCACCGCACTCGCCGCGGTGCTGCCGGCGCAACCGACCGGCGACATCGTCAACCAGGGCTACAAGCCGATGGTGACGCCGGAAGGCATGGCGCATCCCGTTACACGCAATCTGCCCGGTGCGAACACCACGACCGCTCCACCGAGCTGGGGCCGCTGGTTCCGCCTGATCGGCGCCAACAAGGTGTCGGGTGAAACCGTTATGAGCGGGCCCGACGACAAGCCGCTTCTCATTCTCGACAATGTGCAGAAGGGTCGCGTCGCCGAGCTGTTGTCCGATCATGCGTGGCTCTGGGCGCGCGGTTTCGAAGGCGGTGGGCCGCAGGCAGAACTCCTGCGCCGTCTCGCGCACTGGCTGATGAAGGAACCGGAGCTCGAAGAGGAACGCCTCTCCGCCACGATCGCCGACGGCAAGATCATCGTCGAGCGGCGCACCATGGGCGCCGATGCGAAGCCGGTCACGCTGACCTATCCGTCCGGCAAGAAGGTGACGCTGGATTTGCTGAAAGCCGAGCCCGGCATCTGGCGCGCGGTGGTGACGGCCGACGAACTTGGCCTCTATCGCCTGACCGACGGCACACTCACGGCGGTGGCCGCTGCCGGTCCGCTCAATCCAAA
>DASZCC010000002.1:0-1878 GCA_035943485.1 Rhizomicrobium sp.
ATAAGAATGTGGGGTGGAATCCGCTAAGATCAAGGTGTTCCGGCAGAATGGTGCGACTCAAGGTTGCGACGTGGATACGACGGTAATTCTGGATGACGCCTCGCCCCGGACCGGCCGGATCAGGCGATTTGGGCGCCCGCAGGCGGTTATTCAAGCAACGCAGCCTGCGGAGGTGCCCGGCGCCTTCGCGGCCCTGGAAGCTGCGCTTGCGGGGGGCCGCCATGTCGCGGGCTGGTTCTCCTACGAACTTGGTTACGCTCTCGAGCCCAGGTTGGGGCGGCTGCAGTGGCCACGGCGAAACGAACCGCTTCTCTGGTTCGGTGTCTTCGACGCGCCCGAGATCGTCGAGCGCAGCGCGCTTGATGCAACCCGCGCCTACGCCGGACCGCTGCACCATGAGTGGGACGAGGACGCTTATCGCGCCCGCTTCGATCAGGTGCACGAATACATCGCCGCAGGCGATATCTATCAGGCCAATCTGAGCTTCCGGTCCCGCTTCGCCTTCGCCGGCGATCCGCTGGCGCTCTATCTGCGCCTGCGCGACCAGGCGCTGGCGCCGTATGGCGCTTATATCGACATGGGATCGGCGCAGATCCTGAGCCTGTCGCCCGAGCTGTTCTTCGCCATAGATGCACAGGGCCACATTGTCGCGCGACCGATGAAGGGGACGGCGCCACGCGGTGCGGATGAATTGTCCGACGCACGCGCCAAGGCGGCGTTGGCGTCGTCAGCGAAGGACCGCGCCGAGAATCTGATGATCGTCGATCTGCTGCGCAACGATCTCGGGCGGCTGGCACTGATTGGCAGCGTGGGCGTGCGGGATCTCTTCGCGGTCGAGACCTATCCGACGTTGCATACGATGGTGTCCACGGTCACCGCGCAGCTGCGCCCGGCGCTGCGCGTCGAAGCGATTGTCCGGGCGCTGTTCCCCTGCGGCTCGGTCACCGGTGCGCCGAAGATCCGCGCAATGGAGATCATCCGCGAGATGGAGGAAAGCCCGCGCGGTGTCTATTGCGGCGCCATCGGTTATTTTGCGCCGGACGGCTCGGCGAACTTCAACGTCGGCATCCGCACCATCGCGCTCGAGGGCAACAAGGGCGTGCTGGGGATCGGCGGTGCCATCGTCCAGGACTCCACCGCTGACTCTGAATACGCTGAGTGCCTGCTGAAAGCGCGCTACTTTGAGCGGGCGCGCGAGCCGATCGGTCTGATCGAGACGCTGCGGTGGGATGACGATTTTGTCCGCCTCGACCGGCACCTCGCGCGCATGGAACGGTCGGCGGCGTTTCTATCGCTGCCGTTCAACGATGCATCAGCGCGCGACGCGCTTGCGCAAGCGGTGACGGGAGTTACAGAGCCGCAGCGTTTTCGCCTGACGCTGGACGAGCAGGGTGCCTTCGCGTGCACTTCCGCCGCGCTGGGAGCGGCTCCCGCGCAATGGACTTACACAGTTTCCTCGCAGCGTGTTCGGAGCGCCGATCAACTTCTTCGGCACAAGACCACGTGGCGGGCGCTCTACGATCAGCCGCATCCCGGCGCGGATGAGGTGATCTTCTGCAATGAGCGTGGCGAGCTGACGGAGGGCGGCCGCACCAGCCTGTTCATCCGCCGCGGTGGACGCCTGCTGACGCCCGCACTCTCCTGCGGGCTGCTCGATGGCGTCCTGCGTCGCGCGATGCTGGATGCCGGTGAGTGCATCGAGGCTGTTCTGACACCGGCCGATCTCGAGACGTCGGACGAAGTGCTTCTCGGCAACTCGCTTCGCGGCCTGATACGCGCGGTGCCGGCGCTTAGCGCGCGGGCCAGCGCCTAGTCCGCGGTTGCGGCGAGGGTGGACAAATTAGCGAGGGACTCGGGCAATACCCAGCCCTTCACTTC
>DASZCC010000003.1:0-10208 GCA_035943485.1 Rhizomicrobium sp.
GCGAGGCGGTGGCATATGCCCTCTGGTATCTGGAAGAGCGCGGCAAGCTGTTCGTCGTGCCGGGCACCAAGATTTATCTCGGCATGATCAGCGGTCAGCACGCGAAGGACAACGACCTCGAGGTCAATCCGCTCAAGGCCAAGCAGCTCACCAACATCCGCACGACATCAAAGGACGAGGCCGTTCGCCTCACGCCTATCGTGCCGATGACGCTGGAGCAGGCGATCGCCTATATCGAGGACGACGAGCTCGTCGAGGTGACGCCGCAGTCGATCCGTTTGCGCAAGAAGCAGCTGAACCCGAACGACCGCAAGCGCACGTCCCGCGCCGCTGCCGACTAGGGACGGCCGACTTTCACCCCGGTCTTGCGGTGGCTGGCGTAGTAGAGGCGCAGCACCCAGTTCATCTTGGTCTGCCAGCCTTTGCCCTGGCCCTTGAACCATTTGACCACGTCGCCATCGAGACGGATGGTGACGCTCTTCTTTCGTTGGGGCGGCGCAAATAGATTGACGTAGACTGGACCGTTAAATCCGGTCTTTTCCGGGATATCGCTAAAGTCGATTTGGTCGTCCGGCAGCGCAAAGAGCGCGTCCAGTTCGCGCTTTCGTGCAGCAGTCAGCCTAGGACGTCTCGCTGTAAAGGGCACGCTCACGAGGAGAGGCTCGTCGCGCCGAGATGATGCGGATGATTTCAACGATTTCTTCCGTCCCGTCTTCGCTTTCTTCGCGCGAAGTGTGGATGACGATGGCGACACCGCGTCCGTCGATTTCACCAATCGCTGTCCATCGGATTTCTCCATGGTTGTACCCTTCCATATCGTTTTTAACGAGTGGGTCGAAGAAGACGCGTCGCGCGTGCTCAAACGAGATACCGTGTTTGCGCTCGTTGGCATCAGCTTTTCGCGGATCCCACACGAATCTGTATTTGGTTGCCACGCGGCGCGATCCTCGGCATCGGAACGCAACCGTGTAACTACACTTGTACGTACATCTTCGTCAGGCGTCAACCGGGCTTCTTCAGGCCGAGTTGTCCTGCGATCATGTTGTCGACCATGCGCTTCGGCAGGTTGTCGGTCATGAAGTTCTGCACCGGGTCCGGCGTGACGGTGTAGCGAACTCTGGGGTTCGCCGTTGTCAGCGCAGTGTGCACAGCCTCGCCCAGCTTCTCCGGCGGCAGGCCCTTCTTGCCGTTCGTGATCATGTAGTCTTTCACGCCATTGAGAGGGCCGGCGTATGGCGTGTTCGCATATTGCGTTACGTCCACCTGATCTGCCTTGTCCCAGATCGGGGTCGCGACTGCGCCCGGTGCAACGACGATCACATCGATGCCGAAGATCATCAGCTCGCGGCGCAGCGACTCGCTCATCCCCTCGAGCGCGAATTTGGATGCGCTGTATGGTCCGACAAACGGACTCGCGTTCTTCCCTCCAACCGACGAGATCATCACGATGCGGCCGGGCTGTCCCTTGCGCGAACGGTCGGCGCCCAGGAGCGGGGCAAAGGCCTGTGTCACGATCAGCTGCCCTGTCAGATTGACCTCGATCTGGTGACGGAATTCGTCGAGCTTCAGATAGAGCAGAGGGCCCGCCACCGCGATGCCGGCATTGTTCACCAGGCCCGCCAGCGTATCTCCGCCAAGCGCTGCAGCGACCTGCTCGGCGCCACGCGCGACAGCGGTTTCATCCGTGATGTCGAACACCACAGGCACATAGGCGGGGCCGAATTCCTTTTGCAGCCGCTCACCATCGGCCGGTTTGCGCACACTGCCGAAGACCCGGAAGCCCTTACCAACAAGGACCTTCGATATGCCCCAGCCGATGCCGGTGGACGAACCCGTTACGACGACGCTTTTCATGTTATGACCCCGCGCTTAGCCCGTTTAATATAGGCGACATGACCCCCGATATCATTGCCTTCGCGCACAAACTTGCAGATGCCTCCGGCGAGGTGATCCGCCCCTTTTTCCGCCAGCGTATCGACATCGCCAACAAGCCGATGATGGCGAACGGAATGGCAGTGTTCGACCCGGTGACCGAGGCTGACAGAGGTGCCGAGAAGGCCATGCGTGCGATCATCGATCGCGAGCGTCCCGATGACGGCATCCTGGGCGAGGAGTTCGGTGAGAAGCCCGGCAAGAACGGGCTGCGCTGGGTGCTTGATCCCGTTGACGGCACACGCGCCTTCATCAACGGCCGCCACGAATGGGGCAGCCTGATAGCTCTCGAGAAAAATCTGAAACCGTCGCTCGGCATCATCGACCAGCCATGGCTTGGCGAACGCTTCATTGGAGTCGACGGCCATGCCGAACTGCACAGCCGCGGCACCGTTGCGCCTCTGAAGGTGCGTGCCTGCGAGAAGTTGTCAGATGCCATCCTCTGCGCCACCCACCCCGACGCGTTCTTCGGCGAGGGCGAGTGGGCTGGCTTCCGCCGTGTGCAGAAGCAGGCGCGGCTGACCCGCTGGGGAGGCGACTGCTACATCTTCGCGCTTATGGCACTGGGGTTCTGCGACGTAATCGTCGAGACGACGTTCAAGCGCTGGGATGTCGCCGCCCTGATCCCCGTCATTGAAGGCGCCGGCGGCATCATCACCAACTGGCAGGGTGGCTCCTGCACTGATGGTGGTCAGGTGCTGGCAGCGGGTGACCGTCGCATCCACGAGGCCGTGGTGAAGCTGCTCAACGCATAGATCGGTTAGGCTTACCGATTGGTTGAGCGAACGTGATAGCGCAATAGTCGTTGTCACCACTGTCATTTCGCGATCCGGTTTGATGACAACGCCATTGATTTCTGCATGATGGCGCCGCCGCTGTTTGAGATGATCCGGATGAGACGCAGTGCCGCCATCAGCGCCGTGCTCGCCGGAGGTGCTATCGCCGGTCTGATCGATATCGGTGCAGCCTGCCTCATATACAGCGCGTCGCCGCTCATCGTGCTTCAGTCGATCGCAAGCGGCATCCTGGGGCGCGCGGCATTCTCCGGTGGATGGGAGGCGGCGGCACTCGGTGCGATCTGCCACTTCTTCATCGCCTTCTGCGCGGCGGCCGCCTACGTCACAGCAAGTTCGTTCAACCTGGTTCTCAGGCAGCAGGCGGTGCTGGGCGGTCTGGTCTTCGGAGCGCTGATGTTCTTCTTCATGCACTACATTGTCGTGCCGCTCTCGAACGCCGTTTCAGGCCCGGTGACCCCGCTGCTCTACGCGATCAACCTTGCCGATCACATGCTGCTATTCGGGGTGCCGATCGCCCTGTGCGCCAAGTATTTCACCGGGCCGAAGCGCGTGTTCGGGCAGTATTGACGGTACCGCTACGCCTGCTCCGGCCTGCGGTAAGCTCTACAATTTCACCAAAATATTTTGTTCTCGGTTACCGGTCGCCTCACGAAAGTGCAGGCAAACCTTGGGTTTGCTGCGTTGCAGCGGCGCTCGACTCGCGGAAAAGCCAGTGTTTGCCCCGTTGGTACAACCCGAACCGGGGCGTAGCATTTTCGAGTCGCTCGTGAAGCGGCATGGGACTTGATGCGAGGGGAAATATGTCAGCAACAATCATAAATCTTCTGATCCAGATTATTGGCGGCGCGATCGGCGGTAACGGTGCCGGCGCGGCGCTCAAAAACTTCAATCTCGGTCCGATCGGCAACACGATTGCAGGCGCCATTGGCGGCGGTGTTGGCGGTCAGCTTCTGACGATGGTTCTGCCGATGCTGCAAAGCGGGCATCTGGACGCCGGCGCGATTGCCGGTCAGCTCATCGGCGGCGGCGTTGCAGGCGGTATCCTCACGGCCATCGTCGGCGCCGTGAAGAACAGCATGAGCGGCGCACCCGCAAAATAGTGTTTCCTACTGGCGATCGACGGCTTCGGCGACGAAGCTGTCGAATGCCTTCCAGAACCGGGACCTGATGGAGTCGTTCTCCATCAGGATCTCGTGTTCGGCATCTTCGAACTCCACATAGGTTCCGTGCTGCAGGCGCTTTGCGAAAGCGCGCGCGGCAGGCGTTAGGCAAATGCGGTCCCTGCCAGCGCCGCACACCAGCACCGGTGTTTCGATTGCTTCCGGATAACCGCGCGAAACGATGCGCTTCATGGAGGCGGCGGCCGCCTTCAGCCAGCCCCAGGTCGGACCCGAGAGCCGGATTTCAGGATGTTTTGCAAGAATATCCTGCGTGCGCTGCCAGCGTGCGCGGTCCGACGTGACGAGATTGTCGGCAAACTGCAACTTCAGCGGATCGCGCCCTTCCATCCCCAGCACCCAGTTCCGCGAGCGGCCTATACCGTTCATCACGGCGGTCGCCGCGCTCGCTACGAAGGCCGGCTGGCCACGTGTCGAAATGGCGATCATTGGCGCACTGAGCACGGCACCCGAGAAGGCACGCGGCTTGTCATGCAGGGTGCGGAGCAGAATGTGTGCGCCCATTGAGTGTGCAAGTACGAGGGGCGGGCCTACGCCCATTGGCCGGATCACCTGCTCGAGAAAGGTGGCCAGATCCTCATCATATTCGCGGAAATCCCGGACATGGGCCTTGAGCGGATCGGCTAGGGGACGGGTGGACGCGCCCTGGCCACGCCAGTCGAAAGTCGCGACGCAATATCCGCGAGCCTGAAGTTCGCCGATCACCTCGGCATATTTCTCGATGAATTCGGTCTGGCCGTGCAGAAGAATGCAGACCTGGCGGACGGCGGCGTCCTGCGGCGCGTCGAAAATCGCCGTGCGAAGCCGCGCTCCGCCTGGCGTTTCGACGAACCGCGGTATGATTATCAGATCGTTCATAGTGGCTGGCTTAAAATGGCACGAATCGCAGGCTCACGGGTTACCACACCCATGTTCTGGACAGCGTTCGCCATTATTGGCCTTTTGCTCGCGCTACTGGCGCTGCTGCCGCAATTCGACAGCTGGACCGAATAGTTCAGCCGCGGGCCTTCTGCAGCACCGGACCGAGCTTCATCGCAAGACCCATATCGCCGGCCACCCGCAGCTTGCCCTGCATGAACGCGCTGGTGCCGTCGAGTTCGCCCTTGACCATCTTCTCGAAGTCTTCGAGCGAGACGGAGATCGTGGTGTCGGCGCTCTTGCCGTCGCCATCGCTGACACTGTTCGGGCTCGATTTGCCGTCGACATAGACGCTGCCCGGACCGCCAAAATCGAATTTCAGCGTGCCGCCGAGCCCGGAATTATCACCGATCGCGGTGCCCATCTGGTCGATGATCTGCTGAACCTGTGGCGAAGCCATTGCTGTTCTCCCTGACGCCTCAATGCGCGCGCGATATGAGCATTTGCACGGGTTCGAGACAACGGGCGGTGCATTGCAATAAGGCGGTAATCGTCAGAACCTTGTGCGGCGCCTATGGGGATGTGCGCATGACGGGGATGGATGAGAAGGATACGGCGGCGCTTGCGTCAGCGCTTCCTTCGCGTGTGGCCGAGAAGCGCGACGCGCTGGGCAATCTCTGTTTCTATTTCCATTTTGCCGTGATGATCTTCATCGTGACGGGATGGCTGATGCCCTGGCGTGGCGGCCTGTTGTTCTATCTGGCATTTCTTCCCGCTGTTGCAGTGCAGTGGCAGTTCAACAAGAACTCCTGCGTCCTGAACAACATAGAATCCTTCATCCGCACCGGCGGCTGGCGCGATCCGAACAACGTCGAGGAGGGTGCGTGGCTACAGACTCTGTGTCATCGCGTGACAGGAATCTTGTTCAAACCGTGGCAGATGAATCTGCTTACCTATTCTGTGCTGGTTCTGCTCTGGGGTCTTGGTCTTGTCCATCTCCTTATCTCTTGAAAGGTCGTAGTTCCCGCTTACCTGAGAGTTGTTCCGGACGGCCTTGATGGCGTCCGGGCGCAATTGTGCCTCGGTCCATGGTGGACGAGGCCGGAAACAACGCTTTCAGGAGGTTGTAGAACCATGCGTGATTTCTCTCCCTATTTCCGTTCCACAGTCGGCTTTGACCATTTGTTCGACGCGCTGGAGCGCGCCGCGGACGCCGGCAATGGCTATCCCCCCTTCAACATCGAGCGCAGCGACGAGACGCACTACCGCATCTCGGTTGCCGTCGCCGGTTTCGCCGAGAAGGACCTGACGGTCGAAGTGCGCGATGGCGTGCTCACCATCCAGGGCAAGCGCGAAGATGCCGACAAGGCTTCCTATCTGCACCAGGGCATTGCGGGCCGCGCTTTTGAGCGCCGTTTCCAGCTTGCCGAGCACGTGGAAGTCCGTGCGGCCAATCTCGAGAACGGCCTGCTTCATGTCGATCTGGAGCGCATCGTTCCGGAAGAGAAGAAGCCCCGCCGCATCACGATCAATGCGCCGGCCTTCACGACGATCGAGAGCCAGGCAAAGGCCGCCTAATCTCGTCGACGTCTAAATGATGACAGGGCCGGATATCAGGGATACTGATGTCCGGCCCTTCATTTTTTGCGAATCGATGCCGAGCTGGCAGACCGCCTTGTCCAACAGCTTCCGCCGCCGTCCAAAGGATGTGGGGCCGCGGAGCGACATCAGCGAGCTTCGTCAGCAGTTCGAACATCTCTTCCTGAAATTCGGTTTGCCGCCATCTGACGCCGTGTTCGAACCGGCGCAGATCGGTCCGGTCAATGGCGAGTGGGTCCACACGCCGAACAGTTCACCCGATCGCGTGCTGCTTTATTTCCATGGCGGTGGCTATATCGCCGGCTCGCCGCTCTCGCATCGCCCGCTCATCGCAAGGCTCGCTGCGGCAAGCGAGGCGACGGCTTTCTCCGTCGATTATCGTCTTGCGCCGGAGCACGCATTTCCAAGTGCCGTTCGCGATGGCATGGACGTATACCGGCACCTCACCGCAAAGACAGTGTTGCCGAAATCAGTTGTGATTGCGGGCGATGGCTCCGGCGGCGGACTGGCGTTTGCCGTGCTGCATGCGATCCGCACCGGCAATCTGGAAATGCCGGCGGGATGCATTGCGATGTCACCCTGGGCTGATCTCACGCTGTCGGGCTGGTCGATGTTGCAGAATGCCCGCTCGGATCGCGAGCTGGACCGCGAGATGCTCTTCATCGCGGCGCGGCAATATCTGAAGAAGACAAATCCGGGCGACCCTTACGCGTCGCCGTGCTTCGCAGCGTTCAAGGAATTTCCGCCGATCATGGTTCATGCCGGAAGCCGCGAGATCCTGCGGGACGACGCTTCGCGCCTCGGCGATCGCGCCGCCGATGCCAATATCCCGGTCAGCGTGGAGATCTATGACGGCATGGAACATCTCTTTCAGGGCGATCCCGCCATACCGGAAGCCAAGGTCAGTCTGCAGAGGCTTGGGCAATTCGTCCGTGCACGAACGCGCCCCGCCCCATGAAGGGTTGTTCACAAATGCGGGTTTTGTCGCCGATGGGCTTGCCGGAACCCGTCTAATGGCTGATTAAAAAGCGAAAATTTGCGTTTGGCGCGGACCAAAGCTAGGTGAGGTCCGCGAAATTGGTTATGTTCGCGCCGCCGCGGCCGGTCTCCGGGGGTGAGGTGCGGCATAGTTGGGCGTGATACGAAGGCTGGGCCCCGGGCTAGTCCCCTTCGTTTTTCAATTTTGGCCGTCGTTACAAGAGGTTCGACTTGAACAAGCGCGTTCTCATGCTCTCGGCTGCGACGGCGGCGGTTCTGGCAGGTCCGGCTCTGGCCGCCGGCCCGACGACGATCACTACGGTTCAGGACAAGGTCGTTGCGACCAGCACCACCGGTGACCTCACGATCAACAGCGGCGGCGGCATCAAGGGCGGCACAAGCACGGCTGCGTTGATCACCATCGACTCGAGCAACACGGTCGAGAATGCCGGCGTCCTGACGGCCACTGCGGACACAACGCCGGTCGGCTTCCTGATCGACGCCTCGAAGAACGCCGTCGGCTCGCTCGACAATGGCGGCACGCTGGACATGACCGCCTCGGGGACCACCAAGCGAGGCGTCTATTTCAGTGCCGTCAACGGTGTCGGTTCATTCACCGGCCCGATCACTTTCGATTCGTCGTCTGTCGTCAAGATCGTCGGTGACTCTTCAACGGCCATGTATTTCGACGCCGGAACGATATTGAACGGCGACGTCACGATGGACGGCACCGTTACGATGACGCGTGCCTCCGGAACATCCAGCACCACCACATCATCCATCGGCATTGGCCAGTTCCTTGGCACGATCAACGGCAATGTCACGCTTGACGGAACGCTCAGTGCGGTCGGCGCCGGCACATCGGGCATTGCGGTGCTCGGCAGCATCAATGGTTGCAACACGGCCGTGGTTACAGGCTGCACCGAGATCGGAACGCTTGCCAACGAAGGCACTTTGACCGTCACTGGCATCTCGACGCGCTCGATCAGCGGAGTCAATCCCGAGTCGGACGCGGCTCTCGTCGTCCAGGGGAGCATCGCAGGCGGTATCGTGAACGACGGCCCAACAGCCGCGGGCACCGCGACAGCAGTCGCCTCGATGACAGCCAACGGTACGGCCAATCCGACGATCCTCATCGAATCCCTGACAACCGCGAACACGCCGCTGAAGATCGGCATCGACACGCTCGACAGCAACGCGCCGACCGCGAGCTTCATCAACCGCGGCATAATTTCCGCGACCCCGGTCGATCCGGCAAATACGCAGGTCACCATCACGCGCGCGATCGCAATAGCCGGACAGAGCCTTGCTCCGGTGAATTTCACGGGAGATTTCTTCACTTCTGGTCTGATCTCGGCGGCGATCACATCCGTCACACCGGCTCCCGCCAGCGGCGGCAACATCACCGCTACGGCGCTTGAGATCCAGAACTACGTCAACATTCCCGACATCCATGTCTCCGGACAAAGTGCAGGCGCTTTTTCCGGCGCCGGCAATATCGCCGCATCGGCATCCGGCACCGCCGGCTCCCTGCTGGCGCAGGCCATCCTTATCAACGGTGTCCCGACAACGGGCGGCACCGTGGTCACGACCGTTCCGAAAATCACGATCGACGTCGGCGCATCGGTATCGGCCGCGGCGACGTTCCAGCCCACGTCGACCGACGCCACCGGACGAAACATCACGGCATTGCAGGCCGGCGCGATCATCGACGAGTCAAACTCGCTGCATGAACTGGACAACGCGGGCACGATCTCGGCGGTCGTGACGCAGAATCTTCCGACCGGCCTTGTCGGCGTCGCGCGCGCGGTTGACGTGAGTCAGGATGCGACGGTCGGTCTTAACTTCAACAACAGCGGCACGGTCGTGGGCGACGTGCTGTTCGGCGGCGGCAACGATATCTATTCGATTGCCGGCACGTCGACGCGGCTGGCGACGCAGACCGGTGAAGTCGATTTCGGCGCGGGCACCGATCAACTGATGGTTGGCGCGTTCTCGAACGTGTCGGGCATCATCACGTCGCAAGGCTCACTCGCTGTGAGCGTGGCGCAGAACGGTATCCTGACGGTACAGAACGTGCTCGATGCTTCCACAACTGCGCGCAATCTGACGGTGACGTCGCTGGACGTCGCAGGTGCCACAGGTGCGGCGACAGGCACCCTGAACATCACCGTCTCGCAGGACACCGTTGTCGGAACGCCTGTGATCAATTCGACGGGTGCGGTCACCTTTGGCTCGGGCGCCAATTTCGGAATCAGGTATGGAAGCTTCATTCCGACAAGCACGGCGGCGGACGGCAGCAGCCTGTTCACACTGATCCAGGCGCCAGCGGGTCAGCTGTCGATCAGCGCAGCCGATCTGGCACGGTACAATTCGCAGGTCACCGGCCAGAACCTGCCATTCCTGTTCGAGGATGCGAACCTTGCCCTGAACACAGCGAACGGAAGCGATATGCTGCAGTTGCGCATCGCGCCGAAGACGGTGACGGAGCTTGGCCTCACAGGCTATGGCCGCCAGATCTTTCCATTCGCCAACGCTGCGCTCGCCAACGACAACAATCTTGGCGCGGCAATGATCGCCGGCATCAACAGCCAGAAGGACGCACAGAAGGCTTATGACGCCTTCGCTCCGAACGCCTCCGGCGGCGAGCGGGCCATCGCGATCTCTCTTACCGACCAGGCGACCGGCGTTGTCGCAGCGCGTCTTCGCGAGCTGCGCCTCTTCGCGAAGGAAACGGGCGATCTCACGCTCTGGGGCCATGAGTTCGCCGAGGAACTCAGCAACAAGGGGCAGACGAAGGGCACGGCCGACGGCACCGAGACCCTCAACGGCTACAAGGATCACGGCTTCGGCTTCTCGCTCGGCC
>DASZCC010000004.1:0-2005 GCA_035943485.1 Rhizomicrobium sp.
CAGGCTGCGGATCTACCACTCGCCACTCGCCACTCCCCATTCGCGCCTTTCTTCAACGCATATCCGCGAACTTCTTCTTCTCTTCCACCAGGCGCTCGAGCAGAGGCGCGGGTTTGAACGCGTCGCCCATCGTCGCCTGGAACTCCTTCATCTTGGCCAGAACCTTGTCGAGGCCGACCTGGTCTGCATAGTGCATCGGGCCGCCGCGATAGACCGGCCAGCCATAGCCATTGACCCACACGACATCGATGTCCGAGGGGCGGATCGCCTTTTTCTCCTCGAGAATCTTCGCGCCCTCGTTGATCATCGGATAGATGCAGCGCTCGAGGATTTCTTCGTCGGGAATCGTGCGCGGGTTCTTGCCGCTCTTGGTCACGAAGTCCTTGATGATCTTCTCGGTCACTGGCGACGGCTTGGCGGCGCGCGTCTCGGGATCGTAGTCGTAGTATCCCGCGCCGGTCTTCTGGCCGCGGCGGTCGGCTTCGCACAGTACGTCGCGGATCGTTTCGCCATGGCTCTTCTCCTTGACCCAGCCGATATCGAGGCCGGCGAGATCGCTCATCGCGAACGGGCCCATCGGGAAGCCGAAATCATAGAGCACGCGGTCGACATCCCACGGCATGGCGCCTTCCAGCACCATCTTCTGCGCCTCGCGGCCGCGCTGTCCGAGCATGCGGTTGCCGACGAAGCCCGGGCACACGCCGACGAGGACGGCGATCTTGCCGATCTGCTTGGCGAGCTTCATCGACGTCGCGATCACTTCTTTCGACGTGTGATCGGCGCGCACGATTTCCAGCAGCTTCATCACATTCGCCGGCGAGAAGAAGTGCAGGCCGATGACGAATTCCGGACGCTTGGTCACCGACGCGATCTCGTCGATGTTCAGGCCCGAGGTGTTCGTCGCCAGGATCGCGCCGGGCTTACAGATGGCGTCGAGCTTGGTGAAGATGTCCTTCTTGATGTCCATGCGTTCGAACACCGCCTCGATCACCAGATCGACATCGGCCAGCGCATTCATGTCGAGCGAGCCCGAGATCAGGCCCATGCGCTTCTCGACCTCGTCCATCGTGAAGCGGCCATTCTTGGCGCTGCGCTCATAATTGCCGCGCACCACTTTGATGCCGCGATCAAGCGCGTCCTGCTTGACCTCGATCAGCACGACCGGGATGCCGGCATTGGCGAAGTTCATCGCGATGCCGCCGCCCATCGTGCCGGCTCCGATGATGCCGACCTTCTTGACCGGGATGGTCTGCACGTCGTCGCCGACATCGGGGATCTTGTTCGCCAGACGTTCGGAGAAAAAGTAATAGCGCTGCGCAGCCGACTGATCGCCGGTGATCAGCTCCATGAACAGCTTGCGTTCGACCTTCATGCCTTCCTCGAAGGGAAGGTTCACGGCGGCCTCGATGCACTGGATGTTGTATTCCGGCGCCTTGAAGCCGCGGAACTTGCGCGCATTCGCCTTGCGGAAGTTTGCGAAGATCTCGGGATGGCCCTTCGCAGCTTCCAGCTTGGTGTTGTTCTCGCGCACTTTCTTCAGCGGCTGGCCTTCGGCGACGATCTTGCGCGCGAAGGCGACGGCGGCTTCCTTCAGCTTGCCTTCGTCGGCGAGCGCATCGACGAGACCCATCTCCAGACACTGCTTGGCCGGGACATGCTGTCCGCTCGTGACCATGTCGAGCGCCTTCTCGACACCGGCGATACGCGGCAGGCGCTGTGTGCCACCGGCACCCGGCAGCAATCCGAGGTTCACTTCCGGCAGGCCGCAGCGTGCCGACGGGACCGCGACGCGGTAATGGGCGCAGAGCGCGACCTCGAGGCCGCCGCCGAGCGCGGTGCCGTGAATCGCGGCGACAACCGGCTTGGGGCTGTCTTCCATCATCTTCTGCACGTCGAACAGCGAGGCGCCTTTGGACGCGCCGCCGAATTCGGAGATGTCGGCGCCGGCGATGAAGGTGCGGCCTTCGCAGATCAGGACGATGCCCTTGACCGAGGCGTCCTCGAT
>DASZCC010000005.1:0-6797 GCA_035943485.1 Rhizomicrobium sp.
ACCGTCATCGTCTTGGCCTCGCCTTCAATGGGATGGTCGCGAGCGGCGAGCTGAAGGCGCCGATCGTGATCGGGCGCGATCATCTGGATTCGGGATCGGTCGCGTCGCCCAATCGCGAGACCGAGGCGATGCGCGACGGCTCCGATGCTGTGTCTGACTGGCCGCTGCTCAATGCGCTGTTGAACACGGCATCGGGCGCGACCTGGGTCTCGCTTCATCACGGCGGCGGCGTGGGCATGGGCTTCTCGCAGCACGCCGGCATGGTGATCGTGGCGGATGGGACAGAGGCGGCGGCGCGGCGTCTGGCGCGCGTGTTGTGGAACGATCCCGCGTCCGGCGTGATGCGGCACGCCGATGCCGGCTATGACATCGCCATACAGACAGCGCGCGACAAGGGCCTGGACCTCCCAGGCATCCTCGGCACGTGAAGATTCTTCGTGCATCGGAACGCGTACGCACGCTGTGGAAGAACGGTGGCGGCACGACGACAGAGGTCGCGGTCCACCCGCCCGGCGCCGGATTCGACGATTTCGGCTGGCGCGTGAGCATCGCCGACGTGCGCCAGGGCGGGCCGTTCTCTCAATTTCCCGGCATTGACCGGTGCCTTGCAGTGCTTGACGGCGAGATGGCGCTAAAGATTGCGGACAGAACGCCGGTCGTCGTGTCACCCGATACGCCATCTGCCCTCTTCTCGGGCGACGACAGGACTGATGCGACGCTTATCGGTGGAGCCGTAGTCGACCTGAACGTCATGACCCGGCGCAGTGCATTCACGGCGAAGGTTGCGAAGCACAAGCTGACGGCCGCCAGCGCGTTCAAGGCAACGACGACCACAATTGGACTTGTGCTGAACCCGCTTGCTGTCAGAACCGACCATCTCGACGCGCGTGATGCAGTTCTTGTCGAACCCGGCGAGGAAATTGCTTTCCCCTCCGGTTCGCATCTCTACTGGATCGAAATCTTCGCTCAGAACCGGTAGTTCAGCTCGCCGCCGAAGGTCCGTGGCTGGCCCATGATGCCCTGGAAGAAGCCGAGCGAACTCAGGTCGAAGATGTCGAGATAGTACTTCTGTCCCGACAGGTTCCGCACAAAGCCGGCCACTTCCCACTGATCCTCGTCAAAGGAATACGCGACGCGCGCATTCTCCAGCCAGTACGGCCTCTGGGTCAGGTAGGGGCTGTTGGCGATGTCGAAGAACTGGTGGCTCTTGTAGGACGCGTTCAGCTGGAAATTGAGCGCGCCGTAATCCAGCGGCACGCGGTAGTCGACAGCCGTCGTGAAGGTGACGTGCGGCGCGAGGGGCAGGTGGTGACCATGCGCCGTGACAGGATTGCCGCCCGCATCGACCGACAGCACCTCGCTCGAGTCGACCTTGGCCTGCAGCAGCCCGAGCTGGGCAGTGAACGTCAGGTCGTCGATCGGCTTGGCGATCATGCTGAGATCGGCGCCCATCATGTGTGCATGGCGTGCATTGGCCAGGATGTTGGTCTCGGTCAGCGTTCCGATTACGGGCGTCAGCACGAAGATCTGCAGGTCGCGATACTGGTTGTAGAAGATCGACGCGTCGAACAGCAGGCGATCGTCGAAGAAGGTAGTCTTGGTACCGAGTTCGAAGGTCGTGACGTTTTCCGGCTTGATCGGCTGCAGCTGCGCCTCGATCAAGGTCGGATCAGTCGACAGGAAGCTGCCGTTGAAGCCGCCGCTCTTGAAGCCGGTCGAGACCGAACCATAGGCCATGATCTTGTCGGTGAACTTGTAGTCGAGCGCCGCTTTCCAGTTGAACGACTGGTTCGCCAGCTTGTTGAAGAAGTTCGTAATGATCGGCGTGATCGGTCCGTAATTGTTGATGCCGTTGATCTGCACCTGCTGTGCGGCGCTGTACCGGAAGCTCTTGCTCTCACCCGTGAAGCGCGCGCCGAGCGTCAGCTTCAGGTCGTCGGTGATGTTGTAGTCGCCCTGCGTGAACACGGCATAGGAATTGGTGATCTGGCGGCTGTTGTCGAACAGCGTCGTCGCCGTGATCGGATTTGGATTGTCCGGATCGCCGGACGCGTCGCCGGAATGCGGCCCGAAGAAATTGTCGACGTCCAGCAATTCAAAGATCGGTTGGTCCTGGTGCAGATCCTCGCCCAGGTAATAGGCGCCCATCAGCCAGTTGTAGTTGTCGCCCGATGTGGCGACGCGCAGTTCCTGGGTTACGTCGGTCGAGTGCACGCCGAAATTGATCTCCAGCAGGCGGTTCGGGCCGGCATCGGTGTCTTCCGGATGGATCTTGTCGTTGCGCTCGAATGACGAGAGCGAGGTGAAGGTCAGCGCGCCGAGCGTGTAGTCGGCGCGCAGCGAAGCGCCGCCGGACCGGACAAGCAGATGCTCGCGGCGGTTATAGGCGCCTGCGTAGAAGTTCTTGGGCGTGCCATAGCCGAACAGATCGACACAATCGCTCGTGGCCGAGTTCACGCGCTGCGGGCTGCACTCTGCAAAGGTGGCGGGATCGAACGAGCCGAGATGGCGATATTCGGCCGGCCGGTTAGCTACCAGACCACCATGCACGTTGAGGAGAATCGTCAGATCAGAGATCGGCTTCCACAGAAGCTGCGCGCGGCCAGCGATGTTGTTCACGCCGTTTTCGCGCGTGCCTGTCAGGGAGTTGAAGGTATAGCCGCCGCTGCCGTTCTTCACGATGGCGATGCGGCCGTCGAGTCCGTCGGTGATCTGGCCACCGACAGCGCCCTGCAACTGATAGTCGTCGTACGAGCCACCCTCGGCGTGGAAATTGCCCGTGAACTCATCTGTCGGCTTGGCCGAAATGAAGTTGATCGCGCCGCCCGACGTGTTCCGGCCATACAGCGTGCCCTGAGGCCCCTTCAGGACCTCGATGCGCTCGAGATCGAATGCCTGGAAAGTCTGGGAGGCGGGCGACGCCAAGTAGACTTCGTCCATGTACACGCCGTTCGGGCCGGCGTTGTTGGTGTCGTAGTCGTTGAGGCCGACGCCACGGATGGTGATGATCGGCTGGTTACCGGCGCCGGCCGGAAGCGCGATGGCGACGTTTGGCGCGAACTGGCTGAGGTCGCTGGACGACTTGATGCCGAGATCGGTGATCTGCTTGCCGCTAATCGCCTGGATCGTGATCGGGATCGCCTGGACATCTTCGCCGCGCCGCTCTGCTGTCACGACGACGGTCTCGATGCCGGTGTCTGAAGTTTGCGCAATTGCCTGGCCGACTGCACACGGAACGGTCAGACAGAAAACTGCTGATAGGAGGCGGCCACGCAACATATATCCCCCGACACTGGTGTGACGAAAACATGATAGCGATAACTATAATTGGCAAGCTATTTTTTCGACGTGCGCCTTGCGAACGAGTCGACGTACAGCGAGGTCATGTAGGCGATCTCCCGCAAAACAAGGTCGCCATCGAGCTCAGGCTGATCCGCAACAAGCTCAAGCGCCGCATACATAGCCTCTACGCACAAAGTCGCGGCAATCCTGAGCTTTCGCTTGTCGACATTGGGGAACCGCTCGACTAGTGCATTAAAGTCACGCTCCGCCACCATTTCGCGCGACTCGATGCGAACCGCGCTCAACGTGGGCACGGCGCGCAAGGCCCGCATCACCCAGCCGCCACCGGGAAAGTGCTTGGTGACGCGATTGATCTCCCGCAAAATCTGCAGCCGCGCTTCGGCCATGCCTGACACCGTTGGCGGCCACGCAACCCGGCGGTTGTCCTGCCAGCGGAAGACCACTTTGTCCTGGGCCCGCATGAGTTGGGCGCCAAGCTCCCGCAGCAGTGCGTATTTGTTGGGGAAGTACCGGTAGAGCGCCGGCGGCGACAGGCCGGCGCGCTTGCAGACGAGATTGGTCGAAAGTCGCTCGATGCCCACTTCCAGCAGCAGCTCTCCGGCCGCGCGCAGAATGGCGTCATAGCTCGTGCGCGCGCGGTCCTGCAGCGGCTGGATGTTGGTCTCGAGGCGGACCTTGCGCAGTACCGGGTTGCTTTTCTTCTTCACCGCCCGACGCACGACATCACCTCTGGAGTTTGAAAGGTAGTTATTGCTACCATTCAACCCGGAAAAGTTACAACGCCGAACGTCGCGTCCTGCATAATCTGACACGTCAAAACGAAAGCGCATCCATGTCCGATGAAGCCACAGTCGTTTCAACTGCGCCGGCACCTATCGGTGTCGCCGGACTGGAATTCGAATCCGGTCTTGCGCCGGAAGGCCAGCGGGATTCCTGGACCGTCGTCGCCAGCAGCATGGTGATCGGCACGGCGTCGCTGATGATCCTGGGCGTGCAGCCTCTACTCCTTGGCGCATTGGCGCAGGAGGGGCGCGTCGATGAAGCATCGCTCGGACGCCTGGCCACAGTCGAAGTTCTGGCGCTTGCGATCGGTTCTGCCGTCGGCGCGCATTATCTCAGCCGCGGCAAGATCGCGGCGAAAGTCGCTGCCGGCGCGATCCTCCTCGCCCTGCTCGATGCGGCGATCTACGTCTCGCACAGCACGGTTATGCTGTTCCTGACGCGCGGAGCAGCCGGGTTCATCGAGGGCTTCATCCTTGGCGCGGCCATCGTCGTCATTACGCACTCGCGCAATCCCGATCGCCTGAACGGACTGTTCCTGGCGCTGCAGACGATCCCGCAGGCGCTTCTCGCCTACATCTTTCCCGCTTTCCTTCTGGCGCGGATCGGTGCTGATGGCGGCTTTCTTATCCTGGCCGCGATGGCGGCAATCTCGGCACTGACGGCCTTCGCACTGACTGAACGCCGGCCCCCACCAGTCGCCGAAGCGCACAAGGGCGGCAAGGTCTACACCTGGCCCGTCATTGGCGTGCTTGTCGCCGTCACGCTGCAGAACGCGGCGATCGGCGGATCGTGGGATTATGCGGAGCGCATCGCGTCCCAATTCCACATCTCGCCGAACGTCGTGGGCACGGCGCTGGCCGTCAGTCTTCTGGCGCAGGTTGCGGGAGCCTTTGCGGTCGCGGGCTTTGCGTTCCGTCTGCCGTTCCGCATCGTGACGATCGCGGGACCACTCTGCCAGGCCGTCGTCATCCTGCTGATCGCGACGGCGGCCTCGACGACCGCCTATTTCATCGCGACCGCGATGTTTGGACTGTTCTGGCTGGCGCTCAATCCTTTCCAGGTGATCCTGCTGATCGACATGGAGCCGTCGCGCCGCGCCGTGATGATCGGCACGGCGATCACCATCTTCGGCCTGAGCGTAGGTCCGTTCCTGTCGTCATTCGGCGTAAGCACCGGCGACGTGCGGGGCGCGTTCTATATCGCCGCAGGTCTGACGACGGCCGCCGCCATCGTCTTCGCAATCTCGATCACTGCGCATTACAGCAGGCGCGCGCGGAGCGTCAGCCCGGCGCCCTGAGCCCGATACCGTCCAGATCGGTCTTGTTCTTGTACTGATCGCCGAGGCCGGTGTGCTTCAGGTCCGGCCGCACGCTTTCGATCGGATCGCGGAGATCGCCGACATAGCCCAGCGCATAGGCGCCACGGCTGTATCCGATCAGGCGCAGGAGATCGACAGGCAGCGTCTTTGCGATCTCAAGCGGCACGGCGAGGTACTGGTTCTCCTCCTGCCGCAGCCACGAGACGTTGTAGGTGATGTTGATGCCGGAGCGGGTGGCATTGGATTTGTTCGCGCCGCCGCCGTGATAGACGCTGCCGTTGTAGAAAAGTACCGAGCCCTTCTCCATTTCGGCGGGGACGGTGTCCTTCTCCGTGAATTCCAGCTTGTCGTCAAAGTGATTGCTGCCCGGGATAAGGCGCGTCGCGCCGTTCCGCTCGGTGAAATCCGTCATAGCCCAGATCGTGTTGCACTGGACTTCGTAGTCTTTCGGGAACGGGAAGAAGTCGAACGCCCACTGGTCGCGGTGGATGGGCTGCGCCGGCTCGCCGGGGCCGATCGCGATCACCTGCGTCAGGTGCAGCTGAAAGCTGGTGGCCTTTTCGAGGAGCTTCTTGGTCGCGCCCAGCACAAGTGGGTGCATCACAAGATCCCGGCATTTCTGCGAGCGCGCCACCAGCGCACCGGTGCGTTTGGTGTTGCGGCCCGAGAAGTCGTCGGGGCTCATGGGAGTGAGATCGATAAAGGGCTTGAGCTCATTCGCGACGTCGTCCATCTCCGTGCGGCTCAGCACATTGTCGACGATCACCGCGCCGTCCTGCTTCAGGACTTCCGCGATGCGTTCCGGCGCGATGGATGCCGGGAGATGTTGAATTTTCATCGTGTGCTCCTTCGGTTGGCTGGAACAGTGCGGGCCTGCGGGGCCGCTTTTTCGGCCGGGATCAGGGCGTTGACGACGGTCAGAAGGCGGTTGCGCAGATCGCGCGGGCTCTCGCTGCGGCCGGCGATCTGTACGATCTCGGAGCCGCGCACGAGTTGCACGATGGTGCGCGCCGCGCTCTGCGGCTGGGGCGTGCCCATCGCCGACAACGACGCGGCCAGCTGCTCCTCCATGCTGCGCTCCCAGGCCGCGAATTCGAGCGCGACGGTGCGGTCGCGGGCGGCGTGCAGGATCATCTCGTACTCCGCCCGCACGCTGTCGGGCGAAGCGAATTCGCGGGCCATGAGTTCGAGGATCATGTCTACCAGCCCAGTCGGCGTGGACGGCGGCACGTCACGCTGCAGTTCCTGCAGAAACGCCATCGCCTCCGCGATGTAGAGCCGGAACGCCTCGCGGATAAGGTCTTCGCGCGACTCGAAGTAATAGGTGAGCGAGCCGAGCGGGACCTGCGCCACATCGGCGACGCTGCGGTGCGTGACGGAATCGGCGCCACCC
>DASZCC010000006.1:0-1636 GCA_035943485.1 Rhizomicrobium sp.
GCTAGCCTGCCGGTGCCAGCGTCTTGGTATCATTACTTGCCTGTAACAAATTGCCCGCGTAGGCTTTGCTCGAGTGAGCGATACCGGCGTTTCTGACTGCGGGGGCAGAGATGAAATTCTTCCTTTTCACAGCCTTGATGGTGGCCGTTGCCTCGCCGCTCGGCGCAGCAGAAGTCGCGATCCCGCCTTCTACGGATACAAGCGATTGCGCGGCCCGCGTCGCGTTCGCCTACACCGACCGCAACATCGATGGCCGCATCAGCCTCGAGGAATACCGCAACCGCGCTATCCGCGTATTTCTGCGCACGAACGGCGAAGCCGTGGCGATGGTGGGCGGCAAGCCGAAGAAGTTCGACGATCTCCGCAAGGACGTGACGCTGAAAGACCTCAACGCCGCTGTCCGCGTCCGCTTTGCGCAGATCGATACCAATCACGACGGCTCTGTCAGCCTTCAGGAATGGCTCGCCATGCCTGAAGCGCAGCCGCGAAACTGGGTGAAGTGAGGGGGCCATGTTGCGCACGATCCGGACTTCGATAACGGCTCTGGTGGCGATGCTGCTGACCTGCAACGCAGCATTCGCCTACGATTTCGTCTGTGCCTCGCACGATTATCGCGAGCAGTTCTGCCCGGCCGACACCCGTGGCGGTGTACAGCTCATAAATCAGTTCAGCAGCGAGGGATGCTTCCAGGGTGAGACCTGGGGCTATACGCCCGGCGGCGTATGGGTGTCGGGTGGCTGCCGCGCTGAATTCGTGACGGGCGACTACGTCTATCGTGACAACAACAACGGCGCCGCGGCGGCTGCGATCATGATGGGATTATTCGGCGCGGCGATCGCCGCAGGGCAGGATGACCATCACCATCATTACTACTACCGGGACCGCTGGCACTGACAGCTACCGGTTCGCGCCGGGCACCCACAGCACGTCGTTCTTCCCGCCGTCATTGGCGAGCCGCGCCGCGACGAACAGATGATCCGACAGCCGGTTGATATAGCGCAGCGCCGCACCACCCACCTTTTCGGATTGCGCAAGCTCCGTCATCAGCCGCTCCGCGCGCCGCACGACGGTACGCCCCAGATGCAGATGCGCCGCCGCCGCTGAACCGCCGGGCAGGATGAAGGAATCAAGCGGCTTGAGTTCGGTGTTCATCGCATCGATCTCGTTCTCCAGCCGCTCGACCTGGGATTGGATGATTCTGAGCCGATCCTCGCCGCGCCGTCCGTCCTCCGGCGTCGCCAGATCGGCCCCAAGGTCGAACAGGTCGTTCTGGATGCGGCCCAGCATCGCGTCGATCCGGGCGTCGGCGTGGAGGCGCGCGATGCCGATGACGGCGTTGGCTTCATCCACAGTCCCGTAAGCCGCGATCCGCAGGGCATATTTCGGCTTGCGCGTGCCGTCTCCCAGGGCGGTTTCGCCCTTGTCGCCGGACTTCGTATAGATGCGATTGAGTGTGACCATGGGCGCCAAACTACCCCCAGGAACCGTCGCCGCAAAGCGGGGTTGCGGGCGTAAGGTCACTGGATATGATCGCCGCCGCTTCCCATATAGAAACCGGTCCCATGCCCATCGAAGTTCCTGAAATCGTTGAAGTCGAGCACACGAAAGTGTCCTGCGAAGGCATTGGCGGCGCGCT
>DASZCC010000007.1:0-4640 GCA_035943485.1 Rhizomicrobium sp.
TTCGACTTCGCCAGTTCGACGTCGCCGTTCTTGCCGGACGAATTGATGCGCTTGTAGTGATTGTGAACCGCGACGGAGAGCACCTTCTTGGCGTGCGCTTGGCCCACAACGTAGTCGTCGAGAACCTTGAAGATTTCCTGCGGCGTCGGAACGCCCTCCTTCGACTTCATGAAGGACGTTTTGTTCTCTTCGCGGATGATCTCCATGCACAGTTCGACGCATTCATCGCAGATGAATACCGTCGGCCCGGCAATAAGCTTACGGACCTCGTGCTGGCTCTTGCCGCAGAAGGAACAGTACAGCGTATTTTTGGACTCGCCGCCGCTCGCCTTGCTCATCAGTGCTCCCGGGCCTATGGCCCGCCTGTTTCACGGCCTTGACCGCCTTCAATCAAGGCCTTGCACAACCCGCGCCAACCGAAGCGGCGCATCGATAGTTCATTCGACCACGTTAGCGCCGGCCGGATCAACATTTGTTTAATCCGGCCAATTCCTTAAGGAAATCGCGCGCTTAAGTGGTCACACGCCTTCCGTTCCTTCCGGACGCCGGACCATCACTTCATCGATCAGACCGAACTCTTTGGCCTCATCGGAAGTCATATACGTATCGCGATCGAGCGCCTTTTCAATCTCGGCCACCGAGCGGCCCGTGTGTTTGGCATAGATGTCGTTCAGCCGGCGCTTCAGCTTCACCACCTCCTCGGCATGGCGGGCGATGTCGGCCGCCTGGCCATAATAGGAGGCGCTTGGCTGATGGACGAGGATGCGCGAATTGGGAAGCGCGAAGCGCTGGCCCTTCGCACCGGCCATCAGGAGAAGCGATGCCGCCGATGCCGCCTGGCCGACGCAGAACGTCTGAACCGGTGGGCGGATGTATTGCATCGTGTCGTAGATCGCCAGACCCGCCGTCACCACGCCACCGGGCGAGTTGATGTACATATGGATCTCTTTCTTGGGATTTTCGGCCTCAAGAAACAGGAGCTGGGCGGTCATCAGGCTCGCGCCGTAATCCTCGATCGGGCCGGTGATGAAGATCACGCGTTCCTTCAGAAGGCGGGAATAGATGTCATAGGCGCGCTCACCGCGGGAGGTCTGCTCGACCACCATCGGTACCAGCGTGTTCATGTAGACGTCGCGCGGGTCCGCCATATTGCTCCCAGCCTTTCTGATTCGACCAAACGAGATTCCGATGTGACGCGGTCCGCCGTCAATCGCACCGGCATCCAGCCACACATATATACAGCACAGCGCCGCTTTGCGACCATTCGGTCCAAAGGGTTATCGAACCGTAAGGAACTCGGCAGCTTACGCGACCAGTTTCGCCTCGGCGTCGTCCGGATCCATGAACAGCGTCTCGCGGTCCACCTTCTTTTCCGTGACGTCGGCAAGCTCGGCGATGAAGTCCACCACCTTGTCCTCGAAGATCGGCGCGCGGATTTCCGCGGTGGCCTGCGGGTTCTGCGAATAGAACTGGAACACTTGCTGCTCCTGGCCCGGGAACTGGCGGGCACGCGCGGAGATTGCACGGCTGACTTCTTCCGGCGCGACCGTGATGCCGTTCTGTTCGCCCAGACGCGCCAGCACGAGACCGAGGCGCACGCGGCGCTCGGCGATCTTGCGGTACTCGGCCTTGAGCTCGTCTTCCGTCTTGCCCTCGTCGGCAAAGGTCTTGTTCTCACGCTTCAGTTCGGCCTCGACCTGACGCCAGATGCCGTTGAACTCGGCCTCGACCATGCCCGGAGGCAGCGGGAAAGAGTGCGTGCCGTCGAGCGCATCGAGTACGCGGCGCTTCAGGTGGAGGCGGCTGGCGTTCGCGAAGTCGGACTTGATCTGCTCGCGCACGCGATCCTTCAGCGTCGCGACATCGTCCATGCCGAACTTCTTGGCGAACTCATTGTCCATCACGAAGGCGTCGGGCTTGCGCACTTCCTTGACCGTGACGTCGAACACCGCGTCCTTGCCAGCGAGCGACGCTTCCGGGTAGTCGGCCGGGAACGTCACCTTCACGGCGCGCTCTTCGTCCTGCTTGGCGCCGATGAGCTGATCCTCGAAACCGGGAATAAGCTGGTTGGAGCCGAGCGTCAGATTGAAGTCGTCCGCCTTGCCACCGGGGAATTCGGTGCCGTCGACCTTGCCGACGAAATTGATGACGACGAGGTCGCCGCTCTCAGCGGCAGTGCCGGCCGGAGCTGCCGTGTAGGACTTCGCCTGATCGGCGAGACGCTTCAGCGCCTCATCGACATCGGCGTCGGTCACATCGGCGACGAGCTTCTCGACCTTGAGCTTGGCGACATCGGTCAGCTCGAAGTCCGGCATCAGGTCGACCTTGACCGTGAATTCGAGATCCGACTTGCCATCGATCACCTTGTCCATCTCGCTGACGAGATCGACCTGCGGCTGGCTCGCCGGCTTGAGGGAGTTGTCCTTGATCGCCTGCTGGCTGGACTCGTTGACCGCCGCCTCGACGATCTCGCCCATCATGGACTTGCCGAACGTCTTCTTCAGATACGAGACCGGCGCCTTGCCCGGACGGAACCCCTTGAGGTTCATCTTGGGCTTGATCTCCTCGATGCGGCCGTTGAGGCGCGTGTCCAGGTCTGTCTGGGCGATGACGACCTTGAACTCGCGGCGGAGGCCTTCGGAGACGGTCTCGGTGATCTGCATATCCATATTCCTTACGACTACAATTCCTGTGCGGCTGGTGCGGGCGGAGGGACTCGAACCCCCATGCCTTGCGGCGTTCGGACCTAAACCGAGTGCGTCTACCAGTTCCGCCACGCCCGCCCATGGGGCCCTGCCGGAGGCTGACAACCCGCCGGAAGGGCGCCCCTATATCAAGTGTTTCGGGGGGTGACTAGGCCCCGGTCAGGGCTCTTTCATAGGTCGCCACATTCCAGAACTTCCCGAACTTCCGGCCGACCTCGGTCTCTATTCCAACCAGGCGGAAGCCCATGGCGACGTGCAGCGCGGCGGAGGACGGATTGGGCTCGGTGATCCGGCCGTAAAGACGGTGAATGTCCTCGCCCAGAAGGCCATCGATCACCATCTGGTAGAGCTTGCGGCCAAGGCCCTGGCGATGCCGATCGGGCGCGACATAGACGCTGAGTTCGACCGAAGTCTGGTAGGCCGCCTTCTCCTTATACTGGCCGCTGCAGGCCCAGCCGATAGGGACGCCGCCATCGCCCGTTGCGACGAAGCACTGATACGGGCCCGACGCTGCGAAGGTCTCGAACCAGGTCTTGCGCTGCTCCAGCGTTTTCGGCTCAAGGTCGAAGGTGATCGGCGTGTTGACGATGTAGTAGTTGTAGATGTCGAGCAGGATCGGCAGGTCACGCGGCTCGGCCCGGCGGAACACAACGTTATTCATACGACTTCAATGCCTCCAGAACGGCTGGTATCCCCTCCGGGATATCCTCGGCGATCAAGCCCTGCCCAAATCCGGATGCCGATACGCCATGCAGCCAGACGCCGGCGCACGCCGCGTCGAACGGATCCATGCCCTGCGCCAGCAAGCCGCCGATGATGCCGCTCAGCACATCGCCGGAGCCGGCAGTCGCGAGCGTCGGCGGCGCGTTCGCATTGATCACAGCGCGGCCATCAGGCGCCGCGATGACTGTGTCCGGTCCCTTGAGCAGCACGACGCAATGCGCATGGAACGCCGCATCGATCACCGCTTCGATCTTGCTGTGAGAGTCTTCCAGCAAGCTGCCGAATATCCTCTTGAATTCGCCTTCGTGCGGCGTGAGCACGGCGTTGCGCCCCCGCAGCAGGGCGAACAGGGCATCTGGCTCGCCAGAAAAAGATGTGAGCGCGTCGGCATCGAGTACCGCGGCCGTGCCGTTGCCGAGTGCGGCGTTGACCAGGTCGCGGGTCGCGGCACCGACGCCACAGCCTGGTCCGATCACGGCCGCATTGAGCCGGTGATCGCTGAGCAACGTGGCCAGACCGGCGGCGCCTTCGAACGGCTTGACCATGATGGCGGTGAGCGCGGCGGCATTGACAGGCACGGCGTCCGGCGGACTGGCGACGCTGACCAGCCCTGCTCCCGCCCGCAACGCGCCGCGTGCCGCTAGCCGTGCCGCGCCCGTGGCGTGGGCCGGGCCGCTGACGATGACGCAATGGCCGCGCGCATATTTGTGGCCGTCGAGTTTCGGGAACGGATAGTTCCAGTTCGCCGGACCGTTCTCGGCGAGCTTTGGTGCGATGGCGGTCAGTGCCTCAGACGGTATGCCGATGTCGGCAACGATCGTCTCGCCGCAGAATAATCGTCCCGGCATAAGGAGATGCGCCGGCTTCTTGCGAAAGAAGGTGACAGTTAGCCCGGCATGAAACGCAGCGTCGCCGGCCGGCTTGCCGGTGTCACCATCAAGGCCGGAAGGCACGTCGACGGCGATGACCCGGTCGCGATAGTCGGCCGACGCCTGCGCAAGCCGGCGTGCCTCGCCGTCTAGCGGTCGGGACAGGCCGGCGCCGAACAGAGCATCGACGAACAGGTCCGCCATGCGGTTGCTTTCGTTGATGCGCAACGTCTCGCCCTTCCACAGGCGCGCCATCTCGGCAGCGTCACCTTTGAGCGCGGCAAGATCACCCAGTGTCTCGACCCAGACATCGAAGCCCATGGCGTCGAGATGCCGTGCCGCG
>DASZCC010000008.1:0-2134 GCA_035943485.1 Rhizomicrobium sp.
TCTGCCGGTTTGAGCTCAGCTGGCGACGTCACCACGTTGACCGGCACGGCTTGACGCTCACCACTGTCGGCGCGCGTCAGCGCCAGCGTCTCGAATTTCTGGTTCGCCGCGATGACGAGATCGTGCTTGCCGGCGAGCGGAAATCCGACAGTGCCGCCGATTGCCCCCGGCCCGATCAGAACAATGCCTGCCATTGTTATTCAGCCGCGTGCGGCACGCGCCTCGCACGGATTAGCTTGAGAACATTGCGCGCGGCATCCGGGATGTTCGTGCCAGGGCCGAAGATCGCCGCGACGCCTTCCTTGCGCAGCGCGTCGTAGTCCTGCGCCGGGATCACGCCGCCCACGATCACGAGGATGTCGTCGGCCTTCTGCTTCTTGAGCGCATCCATAAGCAGCGGCACCAGCGTGAGATGTCCGGCCGCCTGACTAGACACGCCGATTACATGCACGTCGGCATCGATCGCATCTTTGGCGACCTCTTCTGGCGTCTGGAACAGCGCGCCCACGTCGACGTCAAATCCGAGGTCGGCGAACGCGGTGGCAATGACCTTGGCGCCACGATCGTGACCATCCTGACCCATCTTGGCGACAAGCATGCGCGGCCGGCGGCCTTCTTCCTTGGCGAACGCCTCGATCTCGCCACGGATGGCGCCGAACTCGTTGTCGCCCTCATAGGCGGCGCCATAGACGCCGGCGATGGAGCGGATTTCGGCACGATGACGCCCGAACACACTCTCCATAGCGTCGGAGATTTCGCCCACGGTCGCACGCGCGCGTGCAGCCTCGACAGCGAGCGCGAGCAAATTGCCGTCACCCTTCGCGCCGGCAACCAGTGCGTCGAGCGACGCCTTCAGCTTTGCAGGATCACGCGTCGCCTTGATCGACTTCAGACGCGTGATCTGGCTCTCGCGTACCGTGGCGTTGTCGATCGAGCGCACGTCCAGCGCATCTTCCTTCTTGAGCTGGAACTTATTGACGCCGACGATGACGTCTTCGGCCTTGTCGACGCGGGCCTGACGGCGTGCGGCCGCTTCTTCAATCCGCAGTTTGGGCAAACCGGCTTCGACCGCTTTGGTCATGCCGCCCATCGCTTCGACTTCGGCGATGATCGCATTGGCCGCGTCGGCCAGCGAATGCGTCAGCGCCTCCACATAGTAGGAGCCGCCCAGCGGATCGACGACCTTGGTCACCTGACTCTCGTTCTGCAGGATGAGCTGGGTGTTGCGCGCGATGCGGGCCGAAAACTCGGTCGGAAGAGCGATCGCCTCGTCGAACGAGTTGGTGTGCAGCGACTGCGTGCCGCCCAGCACCGAGGCGAGCGCCTCGATCGTGGTGCGCACGACGTTGTTGTAGGGGTCCTGCTCCGTCAGCGACACGCCGGATGTCTGGCAATGGGTGCGCAGCATCAGGCTTTCGGGATTCTTGGCGCCGAACTTCGCCATGATCTGCGACCACAGCAGGCGCGCGGCGCGCAGCTTCGCGACTTCCATGAAGAAGTTCATGCCGATGCCGAAGAAGAACGACAGGCGCGGCGCGAATTGATCGACTTCAAGGCCTTTGGCGAGCGCAGCGCGGACATATTCCATGCCGTCGGCCAGTGTATAGGCAAGCTCCTGCACCGCCGTCGCACCGGCTTCGTGCATGTGATAGCCGGAGATCGAGATCGAGTTGAATTTCGGCATCTTCTTCGCCGTGTACTCGATGATATCCGCCACGATACGCATCGAAGGCGTGGGCGGATAGATATACGTATTGCGCACCATGAACTCTTTGAGGATGTCGTTCTGGATGGTGCCCGACAGCTTTTCGGTTGGTGTGCCCTGCTCTTCGCCGGCGACGATGAAGTTCGCCATGATCGGGATGACCGCCCCGTTCATCGTCATCGACACGCTCATCTTGTCGAGCGGGATGCCGGAGAACAGGATCTTCATGTCCTCGACGGAATCGATCGCGACGCCGGCCTTGCCGACATCGCCGGCGACGCGCGGATGATCGCTGTCATAGCCGCGATGGGTTGCCAGATCGAACGCGACCGACAGACCCATCTGCCCGGCCTCGAGATTGCGCCGGTAGAACGCGTTGGATTCCTCGGCCGTCGAGAAGCCTGCGTACTGGCGGATGGTCCAGGGCCG
>DASZCC010000009.1:0-8600 GCA_035943485.1 Rhizomicrobium sp.
TTATCGCGTTGGCCGCTTTGCCGATGCCGTTAAAGTCAATGCGCTCGCTGCGACCGTCGATGAACAATACATCGCCGCCTGTCATGCACAGGGCTTCTATCCGGTCGGCTATTATGGCCACAACATCCACTTCCTCTGGACATCGTCTGAGATGCTTGGCCGCTACCAGGCTTCGATCGACGCGGCGCGCAGGCTCGTGAAAGCGGTAGGTCCGGATGCCGTCAAGCAGAACGCCGGCGTCCAGCTGTTCCTGTTCACGCCCGATGCGACCTTGCTTCGCTTTGGAAAGTGGGACGCGATCCTCGCCGAGCCCACGCCGGCCGCCGACCTCAAGCTCGATCTTGTGATCGCGCATCTGGCGCGCGGCTTCGCTTACGCCAACAAGGGCGACAAGGCGAATGCACTCGTCGAACGCGCCGTTCTGGCCGCGCTGGTGGATGACGCAGCGCTCGCGGCGCTCGTCGGCATACCCGCCAAGGACATGGCCGCGATCAGCCTCGCGGAGCTTGATGGTGAGATCGCACGCACCAGCGGCGACCTCAATACGGCGATAGCGGATTACACCAAGGCACAGACGATGGAGCAGGCGCTGCCTTACACCGAGCCGCCCTATTGGCACCAGCCGGTGGCAAACCTGCTTGGCGCGGTGCTGCTGCAAGCGGGACGCCCCGAGGCGGCCGCGTCTGTCTATCGCGAGAGCCTGATGACCTATCGCCTTGATGGTTGGTCGCTCTATGGATTGGCACAAGCGGAGGACGCGCTCGGGCAAAAGGAAGCCGCCGCGGCCACGCGCAAGGAGTTCGCAACCGCGTGGCAGCTCGCCGATGTGACGCTTACCGCCTCGCGATTCTGATCACGTCGATTGCAGCCGCTCCAGAGCATCAGCCACACGGCGCACGGCGGCGTCCGCCGCCGGTATGGCGCCGCCCATCGTCATGAAGCCGTGGATCATGTCAGGAAAGTAAAGCGACTCTACAGGCACACCGCTTTCCCGAAGGCGCGCGGCGTAGTGGGCCGCCTCGTCGCGCAACGGATCAAAACCAGCATAGAGCACGACGGTTGGCGGCAAGCCGCTCACATCATGCGCGAACAGCGGCGACAGTCTCCAATGCTGCGGCTTCGGATGATCGCCCAGATAATTCTCCCTGTACCACTTGTAGAGCTCGAAGGTCAGAAGATAGCCCTGCGAGAATTCGTGATGCGACGGCAGGCAGGCGCCCATGTCGAGGCAGGGATAGAGCAGTATCTGAAAGCGGGGCTGGAATAGCGTTCCGGCATCGCGCTCCGCGAGGCACGTAGCAGCGGCCAGGTTGCCGCCCGCACTGTCGCCCGCGATACCGATCCGCGCCGGATCGATCCCAAGCCAGCGGTGATTGTCATGCACCCATCGCAGCGCCGCGCGCGTGTCGTCGAACGCCGCGGGGAATGGATGTTCCGGCGCAAGGCGATAGCGAACCCAGATCACAACGCTTCCCGTGGCATTGGCGAGCTGGCGGCAAAGCGGTTCGTAGATCTCGAATGTCCCGACCGTCCATCCCCCACCATGCAGATAGACAATAGCAGGCGCGCTCCGGTTCGAGGCGCTTCCTCTGGGCCGGATGACATGGACGGACGGACCATCGCCGAAACGCGGACACACCTGAAATGTGCTGTCGACCTCCTCAAGCGGTGCGAGCAATGGTCTGCGGCTGTTCTCATAACGCCGGCGCACGACCTCGATATCGCCGGACGGGAGAACGCTGTGCGAAAGCTGCTCGATCACGCGAAGCGCTGCAGGGGCCGGACCAACCTTTTGAACGCCCTCCACGATCTTGAGAGAGTCCGCCGACCGGTTTTGTGCGCCTTTCGCGGCGCTGGCGACGTTGATGGTCATGTGTTGTTCCCGATCGATCAGGCGGACTTGTCCATACACTATTAGATCACTATAGTATAGGGAGGCAATGGAGTATTGCGTCATGAGCCAAGCGAGCGAACCAACTGACGTCCGCGCCACCCTGAACTATCTCTTCCGCACCGACCGCAAGCCTTACTCCTATACATACGAGCCGCCGCCCGGCGTACCGGCGCGCTACGGCGAAGTGAACGCCGTTTCCGGCATCATCATCCGCGACGCCCGGTCATCGGCGGATCAATTCTCTCTCGATGAGCAAGGTTTCGAGATCCACTCGCAGGATACGGCGGTCACCGACTTCTACGAGGAGAACCAGATACGCGAGATCTATTATCCCGAAGTCGAAGCGTTGCTCGCGACCGCCACCGGTGCCGAGAAGATCGTGATCTTCGACCATACGATCCGCTCGGTGCCGAAGTTCGAGCAGAAGGTCAAGGGCATGCGCGAACCTGTGCGCCGCGTGCACAATGACTACACCGCAACATCAGGTGTAAGGCGCGTCCGCGATCATCTGAACCCGGAGGAAGCCGAACAGCGGCTGAAGCACCGCTTTCTGGAGGTGAATGTGTGGCGGCCAATCCGTGGGCCGCTGCAGGATGCGCCCCTTGCCGTGTGCGACGCACGCACCATTGTCGAACAGGATCTGATCGCAAGCGATCTCATCTATCCGGACAAGACGGGCGAAACATACAGCTTCTCCTACAACCCAGCGCACGCCTGGTACTACTTCCCAAAAATGAAAGCCGACGAGGCTCTCCTGATCAAATGTTTCGACTCCGACGCGAATGCAAAGGGTCGCTACACTGCCCATACGGCGTTTGACGATCCGACGACACCGGCGGATGCGCTGCCGCGGGAGAGTATCGAGATACGCGCTCTGGTTTTCTTCCCGCCTGATGGCGCGTAACGGCCATGGCGGAGTGGAATGCTGCGCGAAACCGGCCTGCGTGGTGGAAGCCGCTCCGCCTGCTTCGCCGCGGCATCAGCGACTCCACTTCACATTTTGATGGCGGACGCCCTTGCGGTTGCGCACGCGAATGCCAAGCTTTGGTGGAGTATCAGCTGGGCTGCATGGCCCAACAGGGCTGCGGTGGGTTCGATGTCGGTGCTGGATCAAGGTGCCAGTGCGAGTGGAGGGCCGAGGGTTCATGTTCGGGCCACCTGCACTAACGGTGTAATTTTTGGAGTAAGCGCATGAGCGGTTCGCGTCAGCTGAAACTTGGCGCCTTCATGCGCCCGGTCGGCATACATACGGCCTGGTGGCTCTATCCAGGCGCTTATCCGGACGCCAATTTCAACCTGAAGCACCTTGTCCGGTTTGCGCAGAAGCTGGAACAGGGCAAGTTCGACGCGTTCTTCATGGCCGATCACCTCGCCGTTCTCAACATGCCGATGTCCGCGCTCAAGCGCAGCGCTACGGTGACCTCGTTCGATCCCCTCACCTTGCTGCCGGCACTTGCGATGGTGACGGAGCATATCGGCCTCGTCGCCACCGCATCAACGACCTATAACGAGCCGTATCACGTCGCCCGCAAGTTCGCCTCGCTCGATCATATCAGTGGCGGCCGTGCCGGATGGAATCTCGTGACGTCCGGCAATCCGACCGAGGCGTGGAATTTCGGACTGGAAGAACACGTCGAGCACGACACACGGTATCGTCGCGCCCGGGAGTTCTTCGACGTCGTGACAGGACTGTGGGACAGCTGGGCCGACGATGCGTTCACTCGTGATACGAAGAATGCGGTCTACTTCGATCCGGAGAAGCTGCACGTCCTCAATCACAAGGGCGAGTTTCTGTCTGTTCGCGGACCGCTCAATGTCGCCCGGCCAATTCAGGGATGGCCGGTTATCGTGCAGGCAGGTGCATCAGAGGCCGGACGGCAGATCGCGGCCGAGACAGCCGAAGTGATATTCGCCGCCGCCGGCGGCAGGCTTGCCGATGCGCAGCGCTTCTACGCCGATGTGAAGGACCGCGTGGCCAAGGCGGGCCGGTCGCGCGATCACCTGAAGGTTCTGCCCGGCGCGTTGGTCGTCGTGGGCGAGACCGACGACGATGCGCGGCGCAAGAAGGAGTTGCTGGACAGTCTGGTGCATGCCGACAGCGGCCTGCCGAACCTGTCCATGCGTCTGGGCACGGATGTGTCGGGCTTCGACCTCGACGGTCCTCTTCCCGATATCCCAGAAACGAACGCCAGCCAAAGCGGACGGCAGGCGCTCATCGATCTGGCGCGCCGTGACAATCTCACGATCCGCCAGCTCGCGCGGATCGTTGGCGCCTTTGGTGGACTGTCCTTCGTCGGCACTGCCAAGACGATCGCCGACAAGATGGAGGAATGGCTGTTCTCCGACGCCTGCGACGGCTTCAACATCATGTTTCCGTATGTGCCGGGCGGTCTGGACGATTTCGTCGATCTGGTGGTGCCGGAACTGCAGCGGCGCGGTATCTTCCGGCGGGAGTATGAAGGCAGGACATTGCGAGAAAATCTCGGATTGCCGCGACCAGCCAACCAGTTCTTTCCCGGGGATCGATCGTGACCGCCTCCGCGGACGCCATAGAGGGCTTCCACGCCCACATCTACTATTCGCCGCAGACCAGGCCGGAAGCGGCACGCCTGCGCGAAACGCTCGGACGCGATTTCGCCGTGGCGCTTGGGCGCTGGCATGACAATCCGGTTGGACCGCATTCGGCGCCGATGTATCAGGTGGCGTTCGCGCGCGAGGACTTTGCCGCCATCGTGCCGTGGCTGATGCTCAACCGCGACGGCCTGAGCGTGCTTGTCCATCCCCTCACCGGCAACGACTATGCGGATCACGCGAATTTCGCGCTCTGGCTGGGGTCTCCGGTCCCGCTGTACCTCGATATTCTGAAAGCGAGCGACGATACCGGCTGAAATTGGCGCAGCGACAGGATGTGTTTGCCGGAGACCGGGGGACTGGTGCTAATCTTCGGACAGCCAAAAAAACATGCACGGCTCGCCGAATGCATGGACGGGAGAAAACCAGATGACCTATGCCCCACTTGATCGCGCGATCTACGACGCCGACAGCCACATCATGGAGCTGCCCGACTTCCTTCAGAAGTATGCGGACCCCGATCTGCGCGCCGAAATACCCGCCGTGAACTATTCCGCCTCGATCGTCACCGACGAAGAAGTCGCAGAAATCATGGCGCAAGGAGGCCGCCACAGCGACGCGCACCTCGCGGAGTTGATCGGCCTTGGCGACCGGCTGATCGAGAAGTCCAAGGAGATCCAGGCGCTGGGTGCGTTCGACGGTGGCGACCGCAAGACGGCGATGGACATGCTGGGCTTCAAGAAGCAGCTGGTCTTCGCAACCCACAGTGTGGCGATGCCCTTCTCGCCAAGCTCGAAGGTCCTGCCAAGACTTCGTTACGGCGCGGCGCGAGCGCACAACCGCCACATGGCCGATTTCTGTTCGCACGACCCGCGTCTCCTCGGCGTCGCCATCATCCCGCTCGACGATCCGGACTTTGCCCTGGCCGAACTCGAGGAAGTCCTGAAGAGCAATCTGAAAGCAGTGTGGGTGCCGCACCGGCCGGCCGGCGACAAGTCACCGGGCCACGTCGCGTTTGAGCCTTTCTGGGCGCGCCTTGCGGAAGCGGGCCTGCCTTTCCTGCTGCATGTCGGCGGATCGCCACTCCAGCTCGCGAAGGCATGGGGCAACAACGGCCGCGCGGCGACTAAAGACTGGCTCGGCGGCGGTGAGAACGTCCGCACCAAGGACGCCGCCGTACTGCACCAAGGTCCGGAGACGTTCATCTCCATGCTGGTGATCGAAGGTGTGTTCGAACGGCATCCGAAGCTGAAGGGCGCCAGTGTCGAGCTGGGCGCCGGCTGGGTGCCCTCGCTGCTGACCCGGCTGGACTGGGTTGCGAAACACTGGGGGCGTACCGATCAGACGCTCGCAAACTTCAAGCGGACGCCGTCGCAGCAGCTGAGCGAACAGATGGCTTTCACACCCTTCGTGTTCGAAGAGGTTGGCCGCTTTATCGACGAATCCAATCCCGATCTTTACCTGTTCTCGAGCGACTACCCGCACATTGAAGGCGGGCGCAATCCCATCGCGCGGTTCGAGGGCGCGCTCGGTTCCCGATCGGATTCAGTCCGCGACAAGTTCTATTCCGGGAATTTCCTGCGCATCTTCCCGGAAGCCCGCGCTTCATAAGGCGCGACTGGCGTCATTGCCGGAGCTCGTTGCCTCCGGCGTCTATTCGACGAGGTGCGCCCGCGACGGCGCCGGATCGAAATGATCGGCGAAGTACTGCGTCTCGTGGGCCACAAGTTCGCCAGCGAACTCCATGATGCTGACGCAGGACGAAGGCACGCCATCATAGGTCAGCACGAATTCCGTCACCCACAAGTCGCCACTGCCGAGAATCCGCCGGACTGCAAAGCGCTTTTGGTTAGGCTGGACGTGCCGGCTTTCCTGGATACTGCGCCTGCCACGAATTCGCTCACCTGACTGCGGGTACTCGAGCAGAGCGTCCTCGTGATAAATCTCATGCTCGAGCGCCAAATCGCCGGTGTCAGACGCCTCCCAGTGACGTTGCAACATCGCGCGGCGGGTATGATCATTCATGTCACTCACTCGCACGTGGGCCGAACGCAGCGGTCGGGCCGTTTCTGGCTGGGGTAGCATGCGGACTGGTTGACCATCACGCAATCGTTCACCGCAACTGAATTATCGTGGTGCGATTCACCACGGAACCGTGTGCCCTTCACGGTCGAGAAATTGCAGACCGCGTTTGCCGCGCTGCGAGAGCAGCACATTCACGACGTTCGGAATGGTTTCTTCGACGCTGAACGGCGCGTCCGGTCCGCCCATGGCGGTGCGGATCCAGCCCGGCGCCATCAACACCAGCGCGCGCGGCTCTTGGGCATGACGCGCCGCGTAGCACCGCATGAACTGGTTCAATACGGACTTGCTCCCGCGATAGACGTCATTCCGGCCATTTTGGTTGTTGCTGATGCTCCCCTGTCCTGACGACATGACGCCGATGAGCCCGTCCACTCGAACAAGGTCCTGCAGTCCCTCTATGACGCGCATCGGACTCAGAGCGTTCGTGATCAGGACTCGGACGAACTCCTCGGTGGACACCTCCCCGGCGGCCTGATGCGGATTGGTGTTGGCGATCCCGGCGTTGTGAAAAAGCACGTCGAAATCACGGCCGCGGAGACTGTCATGCAGCGCTATGATCTGTTTTGGCTCTGTGATGTCGAGGGTCGCGACCTCAATACGGCCTGGATGTTCGTCCGCCAGATCGTGCAACTCAGTCCTGGCGACGCCTTGCACCGTCCCAACGACGTTCCACCCCTTCTTCAGGAATTCGGCGGCCATCGCGAGGCCAAGACCGCGGGAAGCTCCGATGAGAAGGACTGTTGGGACGTTTTTGTCTGGTAGTGGCATGTGGGTCTTGGCTCTGAGGGTCTTGGCTCTGAGGGTCTCCAACGAATGTGTGAGACTACATGAGTGGGCGCCAGACGCATCTCATGCACAAAATAGTTGCGTCAGACGCTATGTCTCAATCGGCTGATCCCATAGTGTTCGGTCATGGACAGTGTCGACATGAACCTGCTTGCCGCGCTCGACGTGTTGCTTGCGGAGGGCAGCGTGACAGCTGCCGCGCGACGCCTCGGCTTGAGTTCATCCGCCATGAGCCGGACGCTCGCGCGACTCCGGTCCGCTACGGGCGATCCGTTGCTTGTTCGCGCTGGCCGCAGGCTTGTGCCAACACCCCGCGCCGCCGAATTGCGTGACCAGGTGCATCTGCTTACCCGTGACGTGCGGACAGTCCTCACGCCGCATGCTGGTCATCTGGAGGTCGCCTCGCTTGAGCGAGCCTTCACCATTCGTGCCGGCGAAGGGTTCGTAGAATTGTTTTCTGCAACCCTGGTCGCCGCGGTCACGGAAGTCGCGCCCCATGTCCAGCTGCGCTTCGCGCCCAAGCCCGACAAGGATGCTCTTCCACTACGGGACGGACAGATCGATCTTGAGATCGGCGTGGCCGGAGCGTCCGCGCCGGAAGTGCGGACACGGTTCGTCTTCCGCGACTCCTTCGTCGGCGCGGTCCGGATCGGTCATCCATTGCTTGAGGGACCAATAACGCCCCAACGCTACACGTCGTGCCGTCACGTGGTGGCGTCGCGCCGAGGAAAATTCACCGGGCCCGTTGACGACGCCCTGAAGGCGCTTGGACTCACACGAGAGATCGTCGCTGTCGTGCCCGGATTTCCGGATGCGATGCGCATCGCGCGCAACACGGACCTAGTTGCGCTTGTGCCGCGTTCGGGTCTTGCCAGCCCGACTGGTGCTGATCCGGCTGGGCAAGGACTTGTAGGCTTCGACCTTCCTGTCCACACACCGCCAATCGTGATTTCGGCAATGTGGCATCCTCGAATGGACGCCGACCCGGCACACAGATGGCTTCGCGATACGGTCGTGGCCGTATGTCAGGCGACTGCGGCCCTATGAAACGTCAGTCCAGGATCAGGACGACTTTTACGCAGTCCCCATGATGTTGAGCGGCAATTGCATTGTTGATCTGTGCAAAGGGAAAAGTCTGCACGAGGCTCTCCAGAGGCAGGCGACCGGCACGCCAGTGGTCGATCAATTGGGGGATGAAGACATCCGGGTCACTGTCGCCCTCAATGATTCCTCTGACCGTCTGGCCAAAGGTCAGCACTGTCGT
>DASZCC010000010.1:0-1736 GCA_035943485.1 Rhizomicrobium sp.
GGTCAGCCAGATGACAGCCGGTCCGACGCCGAAGCCGCCCGCCGTCGCTACGCCATAATAGGAGATGTAGCGGCCCCGATTGCTCTCATCCGCCAGCTGGTTGATCCAGAATTCCGACGCGACGAACAGACCGTTCAGTCCTGTGCTCAGCAGAAAGCGCGCTGGAAACCACAGCCAGAGGCTCGGCACTTCATACAGCGTGAGCAGCGCGACGGCCGAGAGCGCGAGCGAGCCCGAGAGATAACCCGCCGTGCCGAACATGCGGATCAGACGCGGCACGTTCGGCGTGATGATAAACGCGGCGAGCCCAGCGGTCGCGAGATTGAGGCCGTTGACAGTGCCGGGAAACCCGCGCCGCTCCAGCAGCAGGGACAGAAGCGGCAGCGTCAGTCCCATGCCGACGGCAAACGCTGTGCATGCCGACAGGATGGCGATGAGGCTCGCCTGCTTCTCTCGCCCCCCGGCGTCCATCAGATGTGTATCAGCGATGGCTTGCCGCGGGTGAAGCGGTAGAACGGCGCCGGCCGCGTCGTATCGCCGTTCACGCGTGCCTCGACTTCGTCGAGCACCGTGCGCGTGATGCTGGGAAGATCGAGCGCGCGCGCTTCGTCGATGGTGAGCCAGGCCGGCGTCAGAAGCTCTTCGGTCTCCGCCGCGTCAAGCTGATGCGCTATGGACGTCGCGTCGGCCATGAAGAACCGCGCATCGAAACGACGGGTTCGGTTTGGTGGCGTAACAGCGCGGGCGATCATCTCCAGCGTGTCGAGCTTGGGCAGGACCTTGTGTGCGAAGAATGCCTTCCACGCGGGCGCGCGCGTGCGCGGCACCTTTGTCGCGCGCTCGCCCAGGAGGATGCCGGTCTCCTCGAACGTCTCGCGGATCGCAGCCAGCGCCAGGCCACGCGCCCGCGCTGCGCTGACGCCAAGCGAGGCCCGTGCCGCGACATCGGCACGAAGCTCGCTTGCCACGGGCACGCGCATGTCGCCAGGGTCTACGCGGCCGCCGGGGAACACGTATTTGTTGGCCATGAAGGCCATGTTGCCGTGACGCTGGCCCATCAAGACGCGCGCGGTCCCGCCGTCACGCTTCACAAGAACCAGTGTCGCCGCGTCTTTGGGACGAAGAACCTGCTCGACGACTTTCTCGCCTTCGGAATCGAAAATTTGAGTCATGGGTGATTGTAGCCGAAGTTTGTGGCCATCTATCAACAGCGCTATCGCTGCTACTTCCTGCGCCGGCGGAACTGCTGCTTGACCCGTGGCTTGTTGCTGCGCTGCGGCGTTGACGCTTCGGCAAGATCGAAGCGCAGGCCGCCGGTGAGGGGGGCCGCTTCTGCGAGGCGCACAGAAACGATGTCGCCCAGCTTGTACGCGGTTCCCGAGCGATCACCGATGAGGGCGTGCTTGGTCTCGTCGTGCTTGAAGTATTCGGTTCCCAGTGCGCGGATGGGGAGCAGCCCTTCTGCACCTGTGTCGGCGAGGCGCACGAATATCCCGAACCGTGTCACGCCCGTAATTCGCGCATCGAACACAGCCCCGATGCGATCCTGCATGAAGGCCGCGACATAACGATCGGTGGAGTCGCGCTCCGCTGCCATCGCACGGCGTTCGGTCATCGAGATGTGCTCGGCGATCTCACCCAGCGAACCTTCCTCGCGCGACGTCAGGCCATCGTCGCCGAAGCCGTTCGCCTTCACCAGGGCGCGATGCACGATCAGGTCGGCATAGCGGCGGATC
>DASZCC010000011.1:0-8093 GCA_035943485.1 Rhizomicrobium sp.
AACAGCTTGTCCTTCGACACGCCATAGGTCGATGCCAGCCCCTGCACGCCCGACTGCAAACGGATCGCCTTGTAACCCATCGCCTTATACTTCTGCGCTTCGGCAATGGTTTCCTCGATCGACTGACCATTGGCGTGGCCATAGACCATCACGCCCTCGCGGCTCGCGCCGCCGAGGAGCTGATAGACCGGCAGCCCTGCGACCTTGCCCTTGATGTCCCACAGCGCGGTGTCGACAGCGGCGATCGCCGACATCGTGACCGGCCCGCGCCGCCAATAGGCACCGCGATAGAGATATTGCCAGATATCCTCGATGCGATGCGCGTCGCGCCCGATCAGCGTGGGGATCACGTGATCCGTCAGGTAACTCGCAACGCTGAGCTCGCGGCCGTTGAGCGTGGCATCGCCGAGGCCGGTGACGCCGTCGTCTGTCTCGATCTTCAGCGTGACGAAATTGCGCCCCGGCGAAGTGACGATGACGCGCGCGGATTTGATCTTGGACATGTCAGAGCCTGTAAGCGGCCTTCGCCAGATTGTAGGAGAGATCGCGGATGATTTCGTGCGCCTCATCCTCGCCCAGCCGGTGGGTCGCCACAAGCTCGGCGAGATAGGCGGCGTCGATCCGGCGCGCGAGATCGTGACGCGCCGGGATCGACAGGAAGGCGCGCGTGTCGTCGTTGAAGCCGACGGTGTTGTAGAAGCCGGCGGTCTCCGTCACCTGGCGGCGGAAACGCAGCATGCCTTCCGGCGAATCGTGGAACCACCAGGCGGGGCCAAGTTTGATCGACGGATAGTGCCCGGCCAGCGGCGCCAGCTCGCGCGCATAGTTCGTCTCGTCCAGCGTGAACAGGATGATGGTCAGCGCCGGGTGATTGCCGAAGCGGTCCAGCAGCGGCTTCAGCTTGCGCACATAATCCGTCGCGACCGGCAGATCGCCGCCGACATTCCAGCCATAGCGGGCGAACAGTTCGGCATTGTGGTTGCGGAACACGCCGGGATGGATCTGCATCACCATGCCGTCGTCGCACGACATGCGCGCGAACTCGGTCAGCATCTGGGCGCGGAACAGCTCGGCATCATCGGGCTCGCGTTTGCCGCGCAGCAGGCGATCGAACAGCGCCTGGCAATCGGCAGCGGAGAGATCGGCAGTCTGCACCGTCGCCGGACCATGATCGGTCGCCGTTGCGCCATGGGCCCGGAAGCCGGCGCGGCGCGCTTCATGGGCTTTCAGATAAGCCTGCCAGTTCGTGGCGCCAAAGCGTTCGACATTGGCTATGAAATCCGCGCGATCGGGATCGACGACGTCATCGGGACGGTAGTTGGTGAGGACGCGGCCGGGCCACTCACGCTGCGCGGTGGCGTGATACTCCAGCGTGTCCAGCGCGCCCTCAGTCGTGGCGATCTTCTCGATGTTGAAGCGCTCGAACAGCGTGCGCGGCCGGAACGCCGGTGTGGCGAGCGCCGCCGCAATCGTATCGTAGTAGTGGTCGGCGGTCGCTGCTTCCAGCCGCACGTCTATGCCGAACACGGTGGCGAATACATGGTCGAGCCACAGCCGTGAGGGCGTACCGCGGAACAGGTGATAGTTCGCGGCGAACAGTTTCCACACCGCGCGGCGATCGGCCTTCGGGTCGTTGTAACCCAGCGCCTCCGGCGTCACGCCCTGCGAGTGCAGCAGGCGCAACAGATAGTGATCCGGCCACAGCAGCAGGCTGGTCGCATCCTCGAACGGCGCGTTCAGTGCGAACCAGCGCGGATCGGTGTGACCATGCGGGCTGAGGATCGGCAGACCTTCCACGCTTGCAAAGAGCCGACGCGCGATATCGCGCAAGCCCGGCTCGGCCGGAAAGAAGCGATCGGGATGAAGCGTCAGCGGGCTCAACGGATCACCCGTGCGCCCTTGCCTTTCATCACGGCTTCGACTTCCGCCGCGTTGACCATCGAGGTGTCGCCCGGCGTCGTCATCGCCAGCGCGCCATGCGCCGCGCCATACTCGACCGCCGCCTGCGGGCCCTTGCCTTCGAGGAAGCCATAAGCAAGGCCGGATGCAAAACCATCGCCGCCGCCGACGCGATCGAAGATCTCCAGATTCTCGCGCATCATCGACTGATAGAACTGGCCGCCGGCATAGAGGATCGCCGACCAGTCGTTGAACGTCGCCGTCTTCGCATTGCGCAAAGTCGTCGCCGCAACCTTGAAGTTGGGAAATTCCTTCACCGCGGTGGCGATCATCTTCTTGAAGTTGGCGGGGTCGATGGCGGAGATATGCTCGTCCATGCCTTCGACTTCGAAGCCGAGGCAGGCGGTGAAATCCTCCTCATTGCCGATCATCACGTCGACATGCGACGCGATGGTGCGGTTGACCTTGCGCGCCGCATCCTGTCCGCCCTGGCTCTTCCACAGCGAGGCGCGATAGTTGAGATCGTAGGACACCACCGTGCCGTGCTTGCGCGCCGCCTCCACCGCTTCGATCACCGCTTCCGCCGTGTTCGACGCGAGCGCTGCGAAGATACCGCCGGTATGAAACCAGCGCACGCCTTCCTCGCCGAACAGCTTCTCCCAGTTCACTTCGCCGGGCCTGATCTGCGACGCGGCCGAGTTGGCGCGATCCGATGCGCCCAGCGCGGCGCGGATGCCGAAGCCGCGTTCGGTGAAGTTGAGGCCGACGCGCGTGTTGCGGCCGATGCCGTCATGCGGGCGCCAGATGACGTGGCTCATATCCACGCCGCCCTGCATGATGAAGTCTTCCACCAGCCAGCCGAGATCGTTCACCGGCAGCGCGGTGACGACGGCCGCGCGCTTGCCCCAGCATTTGCGCATGGCGCGCGCGACATTGTATTCGCCGCCGCCTTCCCACACCGTGAACTGGCGCGCATTGCGCACCCGGCCGGCGCCCGGATCGAAGCGCAGCATGACTTCGCCGAAAGAGACGCAGTCCCACTTCGTTTCGGCGGCGCTGCGTATCTTCAGCACGTCGCTCATTGGCCGCGTATCCGCTTCACGAGTCCGATCGTCTCGCGCACGCGCTTCTCGATGCCGTCATAGTCCTTGGCGTCGAGCAGCTTCTTCGTAATGAGATTGGAGCCGATCCCCGCCGCCACGATGCCGGCGCCGAACCATTCGCTGAGCGAGGCTTCGGTCGCTTCGACGCCGCCGGTCGGCATCATCTTGGTCCATGGCATCGGACCCAGAACCGCTTTCACGAAGGCGGGACCGCCGACGCTCTCCCCTGGAAATACTTTCACGATCTCGCAGCCCAGCTCCTGCGCTTCGCTGATCTCGGTCGCGCTGCCGCAGCCGGGGCTGTAAGGGATGCCGCGCCGGTTGCAGAGCTTTGCCACGTCCGGATTGGTCATCGGGCCGACGATGAAGTTCGCGCCATTGGCGATGTAGAGACCGGCGGTCGGCGCATCGACGATCGAGCCGACGCCCATGATCACGCTAGGGTCCGCCTTGTGGAAGTGACGCGTCACATCGAGAAAGGTGTGCGCCGCGAAATCACCGCGATTGGTGAACTCGATGCACTTGGCGCCGCCATTGGCACACGCCTGAATGACCTTTGTGCAGACCTCGACGTCGGGATGATAGAAAACGGGAATGACGCCCTGATCGATGATCGCGGCCAAAACCTTCAGCCTGTCTCTGGCCATGTGTATGCCTCGTTTTGCGGGCCGCACTGTGCCTTAACGAGGGTGCGTTTGTCGTGTGCGAAATTGTTCAACTTGTCATCCCGGAAGGCTCGCGCAGCGAAACTATCCGGGACCCATCGCGCAGCGTGGGAATGGGTCCCGGATCGGCGCGATGCTGTCGCATCGCTTGCCCGGGATGACAGCGTAGTGGCGACGCTCACCGCGCCGTCATGCCGCCATCGATGACGAGTTCGCTGCCGGTCACATAGCGGGAATCGTCACTGGCCAGGAACATCACGCCGTTGGCGATGTCTTCCGGCAAGCCCTTCTTGCCGGTCGGCACGCCGACTTCCGCGATCTGGTCCAGGTTCGGCGCGTTGGCGCCCGGCTGTCCGCCAGGCACAATGCCGGCCCAGATCGGCGTCTCGATGATGCCAGGATGGACCGAGTTCACGCGGACATTGTCGCGCGCCGCCGCGCATTCCTGCGCCACCGCCTTGGTGAACAGCCGCACGCCGCCCTTGGTCGCGCAATAGCCCGCGAGCGTGCCCGCACCGACGAGCCCCGCCACCGACGAGATGTTGATGATCGAACCGCCGCCCGACTCACGCATCAGCGGCAGCGCGTGCTTAACGCCAAGGAACACGCCGTCGAGATTGATCCCGGTCTGCCGCCGCCAGTCGGCCAGCGTCATCGTGATGACGGAGCCAGATACCGCGATGCCCGCATTGTTGACGAGGACGTGCAGCTTGCCGAACCGCTTCTTCGTTTCCGCGATCACGCTTTCCCAGGCATCCTCGCTGGCGACGTCGTGATGCAGGAAGATCGCGTCACCGCCCGCCTTCTTGATCGCGCCGACGACATCCTTGCCCTGATCGTCCTGAATGTCGGTGACGACGACCTGGGCGCCCTCCTCCGCCAGCCGCAATGCACTGGCGCGGCCGATGCCGCTGGCACCGCCGGTAACGAGTGCGACCTTGCCTTTGACGCGATCCATGAACGGCTCCTATTTGAGTTTTGCGAGGAAGTGATCCAGTGCGGCGTTGAACGCGGCCGGCTGGTCGATGTTCGCGGCGTGACCGGCATCGGGGATGACGGCCTTCTCGGCGCCAGGAATTTTCGCGGTCATGTAATCGGCGGCGGCGAGGAACGGCGTGTCCTTGGCACCAACCACGACCAGTGACGGCACCTTGATGTTCGGCAGCGACTCGATCACACGGGCATTCTTCTGCGTGAGCATGCCGCGCGCCGCTTTCGCCAGTCCGACAGCGTCGCGATGGCGCGCCGTCGCGCGTTCCGCGCTCGCCTGGCCGAGCCGACCGAGGCCTTCCTTCTCATAGCGTTCCGCCGTCTTTAGCGATGTCGCGTTCCAGCCGTCGCGTGCCTCGTCCTTCTTGAAGCCGGGTCCAGTGTCGATGATCAGCAGCGCTTTCACGCGCTCGGGATGCGTCGCGTTGAAGGCCAGCGACATGTAGCCGCCCAGCGAAAGACCGCCGACGATCGCCTGCTTCGCGCCGACATGGTCCAGCAGCGCCGCCATGTCGGCGACGGTCTCGCTTTCGCTGTAAGCGGCTTGATCGTCGGGATAATCGCTCTGCCCATGACCGCGCATGTCCCAGATCACGAGCTTGTGCTTTGCCGATAGGGGCGCGATCTGGCCCTGCCACATCTGGGAGGTGGCGGAATAGCCATGGGTCAGGAGGATGACCGGGCCTTCGCCGTGGGTCTCGTAGTAGAGATTGACGCCGTTGCGGGCGAGCATGGCCATCGTGGTTCCTCCCTTTGCGGCCTCTTGCCGGGCCTGAACCCCGATATTGAAAGCCTGTAACGGATTGGGCAACAGCGGCGAATGACCTAACACCGGTCCGTCATGGCCGGTCTTGTCCCGGCCACCCATACGCTCCCGGCTAAACGGAGTGTATGGGTCGCCGGGACAAGCCCGGCGATGACGGTAGAGAGAAAAACATTCGCACCTGCTAGGTTACTGACACCATGAGCGACGCAACGCTAACGCAGGGGAATGCTGGCGACACGGTGCGGACCGCGCTTGGGTTGCGCCCGCGGGGGCCGAGCTACCTGTTCTATCGCCATTCCATCCCGGTGCGGGTGCTGCACTGGATCAACGCGCTCTGCATGCTGGTCATGATCATGAGCGGGTTGCAGATCTTCAACGCACACCCTTCGCTCTACTGGGGCAAGTCGTCGACCTTCGATCATCCCATCCTGTCGCTGACAGCATTCGGCACCAACGAAAACTACAAGGGCGCGACACTCGTCGGGCCGTGGCGCTTCAACACCGATGGCGTGCTGGGTGCTTCGAGCTATCAGGGCGTGCGGGAAGTGCGCGGCTTTCCCTCATGGGTGACGTTGCCGGCTGACTCTCCCAACCTTGCGCTGGGGCGGTTGTGGCACTTCGCGTTTGCATGGCTGCTGGTGTTCAACGGCGCCTGCTACTTCGCGTGGTCCTTCGCGAGCGGGCATTTCCGCAAGGACCTTCTGCCAACCGGCAATGACATCGCGCATCTGCCGCATGAGATCGTGACGCATGCGAAGCTGCAATTCCCCAAAGGCGAGGAGGCCAAGCACTACAACGCGCTGCAGAAGCTGACCTACTTCACCGTCGCGTTCGTGCTCGGCCCGCTGATCGTGCTGACGGGACTGACCATGTCGCCGACGATGGACAGCGCCTTCCCCTTCCTGCTGTGGATATTCGACGGACGGCAGAGTGCGCGGACCATTCACTTCATCGTCGCGTTCTCGTTCGTCGCGTTCTTCATCGTCCACATCATCATGGTGGTCTTGTCAGGCACCTGGAACAATCTGCGGTCCATGATCACCGGGCGCTATGCAATCGTGGGAAGAAAGACCGATGTCTGATCTTCCCAACCGTCGCGGCTTCCTCCTGCGTGGCGCCGCCGCGCTGAGCACGCTGGTCCTTGCCGGCTGCACCGATCTTTCGCAGCAGCCCTGGGTGCTCAACATCCTGGGCGAGGTCGAGAACCTCACGCGCCGGGCACAGCGCCTGTTCGCCGGCGGCCATGCGCTGGCGCCGGAATTCACCAAGGCCGACATCGCATCGAGCTTTCGCGCCAACGGAACGCTCAATCCCAATACCAACGACTACAACGTGCATGTCGCGACTCACTTCAAGGACTGGATGGTCGATGTTGGCGGCCTAGTCGAGAAGCCTTTCAAGCTTCCGCTGGCCGACCTGAAGAAGATGCCGGCACGAACGCAAATCACGCGCCACGATTGTGTCGAAGGCTGGAGCTGCATCGGTGAGTGGTCGGGCACACCGCTGTCACTGGTGCTTGCGATGGCGAAGCCGAAACCCGAAGCGCGCTACGTTGTATTCTATTGCGCCGATCCGATGGGCGAAGAGGACGTTGACAACAATGGCAACCCGATTCCCCGTCCGTTCTATTACGAGAGCCTCGATCTGCTCGAAGCGACCCACCCGCAGACCATTCTTGCCTACAAATTAAACGGAGTTGACCTTCCGGTTGAGAACGGAGCGCCGATCCGGCTTCGGGCCGAGCGTCAACTTGGCTACAAAATGCCCAAGTACATCCAGCGGATCGAACTCGTGGCGGACTACTCCCATATCGGGGGTGGCAAGGGAGGGTACTGGGAAGATACCGGATATACCTGGTACGGCGGCATTTAGGCCACACATTCCCCCTTGCCCCAAAGGGCACCAATCCCAATATTGTTAGTTATAGTTCCAGCGTTTAAACGTTTCTGAAATCGGTCATTGGGTATTGAGGGGCATGAGTCGCGTTCATTCCATCTTTGCAATCCTGGCTTTGGCAGTGTCGATGGCAGGATGCGCCACTGTGGACCCTGCTCCGCAGAACGATCCCTATGAACCGGCCAACCGGAAGATTTTCGCGTTCGACGAAGGCCTCGATCATCACGTCATGCGGCCGGTCGCCGTGTTCTACAACGAAGCCGTTCCTGAATTCGCGCGCGACGGCATCCACAATTTTCTGACCAATCTCAACTCACCTGTGGTGTTCGGCAACGACGTACTTCAGGGCAACACAGACCGCGCCGGACAGACATTGCTCCGCGCCTTTGTGAACTCGACGATCGGCGTCGGCGGCCTGATCGACGTCGCGTCCAAGTTGGGCCATCCGGGCCATGACGAGGATTTCGGCCAGACGCTTGCCGTGTGGGGCGCGGGTGAAGGCTACTACCTTGTGCTGCCGCTTGCCGGTCCGAGCACGCCGCGCGACGTCGTCGGCATGGTCGGCGACCAGGCGCTTGATCCGTTCACCTACATCACGTTCAACAACAGCACGCTGTTCTACATGATCCGCGGCGGCGTGACCGTGCTCGACCTGCGTGCGCGCAACGTCGACACGCTCGACCAGATCGAGCGGACGTCGGTGGACCTCTACGCAACCACGCGCAGCCTCTATCGCCAGCACCGTGCGGCCGAAATCCGCAATGGCGCGCCCGA
>DASZCC010000012.1:0-14206 GCA_035943485.1 Rhizomicrobium sp.
GAACGGTTCGTCGAGCTTCACCCAGCCGGTCTCACGCATCGCGCGCGTGAAAAAGCGCGCATAGAGCAGATGCAGAATCGCGTGCTCAATGCCGCCGATATACTGATCGACCGGCAGCCAGTAATTCACCGCGTCACGATCAACCGGATCGAATGTATGCGTGTCGCAGAAGCGCGCGAAGTACCACGATGAGTCCACGAAGGTGTCGAGCGTGTCGGTATCGCGTGTTGCCGCGCCACCGCACGATGGGCATTTCGTGTGCTTGAACGTCGGATGCGCGTCGAGCGGGCTTCCCTTCACGGAGAAATCCAGATCGTCCGGCAGCTTCACCGGCAGATCGCTTTCCTTCACCGGAACGATGCCGCATTTCGGGCAGTTGACCATCGGGATCGGGCAACCCCAGGCGCGCTGGCGCGAGGCCAGCCAGTCGCGCAGGCGAAAGTTCACCGTGCGCTGGCCGACGCCGTCGGCTTCCAGACGCCGCGCGACTTCGGCCTTCGCCTCATCGACAGTAAGGCCATCGAGGAAGCGCGAATTCGCCAGAAGACCGGGGCCGGTATAGGCCTCCTTGCCGCCGGTAAAGCTGGCCGGCAGTCCTTCCGCCGGGATCACCACCGGCAGAATCGGCAGGCGATACTTGCTGGCGAAATCGAAATCGCGCTGGTCATGCGCCGGGCAGCCGAAGATCGCACCGGTGCCGTAGCCCATCAGCACGAAGTTCGCGACCATCACCGGCAGCTTCCAGTTCGGATCGAACGGATGCGCCGCGGTCAGGCCGGTGTCGTAGCCCAGCTTCTCAGCTGTCTCGATCTCGGCTTCGGCGGTGCCGGTGCGGCGGCATTCGGCGATGAAGGCGACCAGCTTCGGGTCTTTCTTCGCCAGTTCCTCCGTCAACGGATGATCGGGCGACAGCGCAACGAAGCTCGCGCCGAACAGCGTGTCGGGCCGCGTCGTGAAGACGTCCAGCTTCTCGCCGTTCGACAGCTTGAACGCGAAGCGCAGACCTTCCGAGCGTCCGATCCAGTTCTTCTGCATCAGCCGGACCTTGTCCGGCCAGCGGTCCAGCGTGTCGAGCGCGACCAGCAGGTCCTCGGAGAATTTCGTGATGCGGAAGAACCATTGCGACAGCTTGCGGCGCTCGACGGGCGCGCCCGAGCGCCAGCCCATGCCGTCGATCACCTGCTCGTTGGCGAGCACGGTCATGTCGACCGGATCCCAGTTCACATCGGCTTCGTTCTTGTAGACGAGACCGTCTTTGTAGAAATCCAGGAACAGCTTCTGCTGATGCTTGTAGTATTCCGGATCGCAGGTCGCGAATTCGCGTGTCCAGTCGATCGCCAGGCCAAGCATTTTGAGCTCGCTGCGCATCGAGTCGATGTTCGCATAGGTCCAGTCGCGCGGATTGACCCCGCCATCGCGCGCCGCGTTCTCGGCCGGCAGACCGAACGCGTCCCAGCCCATCGGATGCAGAACGTTATAGCCCTGCGCCCGCCGGAAACGCGCCATGACGTCGCCCATCGTGTAGTTGCGGACGTGGCCCATGTGGATGCGGCCCGACGGATAGGGGAACATCTCCAGCACATAGGCCTTGGGCTTGTCGTGAACAGTGGGCGTGAGGAAGGCATTGCGGTCGTTCCAGACCGCCTGCCAGTGCTGTTCAGATTCCTTGGCGTTGTACCGCGCCATGCCACGCTATCCCTCGTGCCCGTGTTTCGGCGCTGAGGCCTTCGGCACGCAGGCTACAGCGATTTGGCGTTTTAGCCGCCGGTTCCTTCGGTCGCGAGTCGAAGCTCGCGGGCGCGCGTAAGGATGGCGTCTTCCAGCTTGCGCGGCGTATCGGCGCTGACCGGTGCGTCGGCCCAGCCCTCGGTGGCGCGGGTCTGGCGGAACACGGCGACCTTGATCCCGTCGGCGCGCAGTGCGCGGTCGAGGATGTAAACGGTCACCTTCATCCGCTCATTCGGCGCCTCGGGCGCGGAATACCAGTCGGTGATGACCACGCCGCCGAACGGATCGGCCGAGGCCAGCGGGATGAAGGACAGCGTGTCCAGCGTCGCGTGCCACAGATAGGAATTGACGCCCAGGGTGCGGGTTGCGCTGCCCGAGGAGATCGCGGTCGAGCCGCCGGTGTCGGGCATGGCGTTGTTGTCGCCGCCGCAACCGGCAAGCAGAAGGGCCATGGCAAAAACCGGAAGAAATCGCATCGTGCCGCTTTCGTTAAGGACGCAAGGAGGGCGCCCATGGCGCGCCAAAACCCTCCAAGCCACGCGCTTATACGTGGGCGGCCGGTAAGGCGCAACCGCCTGACGGCGCTGAAGGATTGCAGCCAATCCATGTTGGGCGAATTGACAGGCAGCGCCGGTTGCGGGCATCGAACGGGTCACAACCGGGCACCCGCATGAAACGCGCAATCCAGCTGAGCGTCCTTGCGGCCATCCTCGCCGCCCCGGCTGCGGCGCAAGCCGACACTGACGGGCTGATGGACTGGAGCGTCTCGCCATGGACGGGATCGCTCGACGATCTCAACTACACGGTTGGCGGCCAGGTCTATGGCAGTGTGTTCTCGGCCGACGAAACGCTGCCGCAAGGCTTTGCGACCAAGGATGCGACGGGTGCAGCCTCGATCAACGGACGGATCGAGCGTGACTATGACAGCGGGCTGTCGCTGGCGATCAAGGGCACATTCGAGCTCTATCACGACCATCTGTCGGGCGATAATTACGGCAGCGATTTCCTGCAGAAGCTCTATGGCTCGGTTCAGACCGGGCTCGGCCGCGTCGAGGTCGGCATGTCCGATGGCGCTGCCTATTCGCTTGCGATCGTAGGACCAAGCATCAACGGTGAGACCACGATCGACAATCCCAACGCGACCTTCTTCCGCGATCCGTCGAACGGGCAGGCCTTCATCAACATCTTCACGCTGAACAGCGCGACCGAAGCCTCGCTGAACTACGCGAAGATCTCCTACTACACGCCGCGTCTGTTCGGCGTGCAGTTGGGCATCACCTTCACGCCATCGGAAGGCAAGGATGTCCTGCCGTTCCTGAATGTCGGCCAGCATGCCGCCAACCGGCAGCAGAACATGTTCGAGGCCGCGGTCAACTACAGCGACACGTTCGGACCTTTCACCGCGAGCCTCGCATCGGGCTTCACCTTCGCGCACAACGCCGACAAGACGCCCGGTCACGAAGGCCTGACCGACTGGGACGTCGGAAGCCAGCTCGACTGGGCGATCAATGACGACTTCAAGCTGTCGGTCGGCGGCGCCTACCGGCACTCGAATGCCTATGCCTTCAACATCAACGACGTACGCGCCAATGGCCGTACCGAAAGCCTGCATCTGAGCACGGTTCTTTCCTATGGTTCCTGGTCGCTGGGCGGCGAGATGGGCAACGGCAATGCCGACGGCACACTCGGTTCGCCTACGCTTGGCATCCACGGCTATGAAATCAGCGCCGGCTATCAGGTGAACACCAATCTGCAGGTGAACGCGGGCTGGCAGAAGCTGGTCTACACGCGCGATGATGGCGTCTTCTACAACGGCGCGCCGCGCATCGATCTTGATGCGGTCTTCCTCCACGCCGTTCTGAACATCTAGACCGACAGCGCGCCGATCGCGGCGATGCCAGTGAAGCCGTGCAGCAGTCGCGCATTGCGTGCCGTGACGCCGCCCAGCGCGTAGACTGGCACCTGGCTTTGCGCCGCGATGATGTTGGCGCGAACAGGTGAGAGCGCACTACTACCGGGATGGCTTGCCGTCGGGAATACCGGTGACAGCAGCACAGCATCTGCGTCCGGCATCTTCGCGCCATGGGCTGCGGCGGTGATTAGCCAGCGCGGATAATGCGTTCTCCAATGGCCCGTCTCATGGGTGCGGCGCTCGGGCAAATGCAGCCCGTCCGCCTGGGCCGCGAGTTCTGGATCGTCCGCGACAAGCACAATGCGATCGCCGATGGCCAGGATGGCAGTAAGAAGTTGCAGCCGGTGTGCACGCTCGCGCGCTCGCACGATCACCAGTGAGCCCTTGGGCAGCGCGCGCACCGCTCCGAGCGGATCTGGCAGGCGGTCGTCATCTGTCATGAGGATCAATGGCGGCAGGATTGCGCTATGTTTCGACGCCGCGTTGAGACGTGCGGCTGCACTTGCTAGTTTCCGCCGCTCCAACGCGTCAGCCACATGTCCCCCGAGACGATCAACGAGAACCTCTCCGCCATCATCGCCCGCATCGAGGCGGGACGGAAGGCGGCGATCGCACCGGCGGCGTATACGTCGCTGGTCGCAGTCAGCAAGACCCATGATGCCGAAACGATCACGCCGGCGCTGATCGCAGGCCAGCGGATCTTTGGTGAGAACCGCGTGCGGGAGGCGCAAGGCAAATGGCCGGCACTGCGTGCGCTCTACAACGATATCGAACTGCACCTGATCGGCCCGCTGCAGACCAACAAGGTGCGCGAGGCGGTGGCGCTGTTCGATGCCATCCACACACTGGACCGCCCGAAGCTGGCCGACGCGCTGCGCACAGAGATGGACAAGGCAGGCCGCACGCCGTTCCTGTTCATCCAGGTCAACACCGGCGAGGAGCCGCAGAAGGCCGGCGTGTCGCCAGCCGAAGCGCCGGACCTGATCGCCTATGCGCGCAAGCTTGGCCTGCCGCTGGAAGGGCTGATGTGCATACCGCCGGTCGGAGAGAATCCCGCCCCGCACTTCGCCCTTCTCGCCAAGATCGCGAAGGAGCATGGCCTCGCGCTTCTCAGCATGGGCATGAGCGACGATTTCGAGATCGCGATCCGCTTCGGCGCAACGCATGTGCGCGTCGGCAGTGCGATCTTCGGAGCGCGAGAAGCGGTCTAGTGGATGGTCGCGAGGGCGCTGCCCGCTACGTCGAGCGAGCTGCGATAAGCGGCTGTCGCACGGCGCGCGAGATCCGGGTCGGTGCCCTTCGCCGTGAGCGACGCCATGAGCGCCGTCACATCTGGCAGATCGCTGACCGAGGGCAGCAGCGACTGAATGTCCGGTATTTTCACGTCATCGAGCGAAGCCGCCGTCACCGATACAGGCGTGGTCGACGGAACATTGGACGCGAGGGCGGTTGGCTCCGCGCCGCCGCCGATGCCGGTGACATCCTCAAGCCAGGCGATCACACGGTGGCCGAAATCCTTGCCGGCGACCTTTGTCGGGTCCGCGTTCGATGCGAGGCCTGTCGCCTGCTTGCCGCCGATACCGGTGATGTCTTCCGCCCATCCCAGCACGGTGTCGCCGACGCTCTTGCCGGTGATCTTCGTGAAGATGAGATCGCCCATCGACGAAGCGAAGCCCATCATGCCGCCATAGAGCGTGTCGCCCGCAAGCTGCGCGCCCGGCTTGATCGTGTCGTCGCTGATGGCGCGATAAAGCGTCGAGACAACCGGCAGGTGTTGCAATGGATTGACGATGTCGAGCAGGTCGTCAAACGTGAAGCCGGAATTTCCTTTCGCCGCGACAGCCGAAGCCGCCGCCGGCGCAGCACCTGCGGCGAACGGATTGACGGCGTGAGCGGAGAAGTCGGCGGTCGTCATGCGTGTGACCGGTGCAAGCACCCTGCCAGTTGCAAGGCGTTGAAATTGCACGGGCGGCAAAGCGCGCTGGGCAGTATTTGCCGCACGGTTACAGCAAATGCCCCGCCTTCTCAGCCTTCGTGCGCAGATAGTCGTGGTTGTGCTTGTTGTCCGGGAAGCTGTGCTGCATGCGGGCCACGACCTTCACACCGGCGGCCTTGAGGCCAGCGATCTTGTCTGGATTGTTCGTCATCAGGCGCACTTTTGAATACCCCAGCAATTCGAGCATGCGCGCGGCAATGCCGTACTGGCGCTCGTCGGACTCGAAGCCGAGACGCTCATTGGCATCGATCGTATCGAAGCCCTGATCCTGCAGGCGATAAGCGCGCAGCTTGTTGATGAGACCGATGCCCCGTCCCTCCTGCGCGAGATAGAGCAGCACACCGCCGCCCGCCTTCTCGATCGCGTCGATCGCGCCGCGCAGCTGGTCGCCGCAATCGCATTTGAGCGAGCCCAGCAGATCGCCGGTGAAACATTCCGAGTGCAGGCGTGTGAGCACCGGCTTCGCTGTGGGCGGCGCGCCGATCACAATGGCGAAATGCTCCGGGCCGCCATCGGCCGGACGGAAGCCGACGAGTTCGGTTTTCTCCGCGCCCGCAAGAGGCACACGCGCACGCGTCACGATGCGGAGCGTGCGCACTATCTCGTCATCATACGCAACGATGTCCGAAGCAGTGATCGCGACGCCTGTCGCGTCGCGCGGTGCGCGCTGGACGACAATTGCGGGCAGAAGACCACTCAGCTTGGCGAGCTTCACGCCGGCCACGTATCCCGCAGGAAGTTTCTCGCGCACCGCATCGAACGGTCCCTTCATCGGGAAGGAAAGATCATCGGTTGGATCGGCAATGGCGATCAGCGTCTTCACGTCCGCGTCGGCCGCGACGGTCAGCGCCACGACGTCCGGCGTGTAGAGCCTGATCTTCAAAGTGCGGGCGCGCGCATGCGTGAGCACAAGATGCGGCGGCGTCTTCGCCGCCTTGCGCAGAACCTTCAGTGCATCTGCCGGCAATGTTTCCACTGCATAGGCGATCAGCGCAGAGCGGCCTTCGCGGATGATCACCGGGCGGCCACGCCGGAACGCATCGGCAGCGGCAATCACGCGATCGACCGGCGAGGCATCACGCTGCTTTGATGAGGATTTCCGGGCTGCGTTCCGCTTCATGGGGTTTCCACATACACCGCCGCCTGGAAACCGGGTAGGGTTGCGTCTGCTCCCCGGTTGCGGATACCTGCCCTCCATGCCCAGTGCCAAGCGTGTTCTTCTCGTTGACGATGATCAGATGCTGCGCAGCTCGCTCGCCGAGCAGATCAGCCATGAGGGCGTCTACACCGTCGTGGAAGCCGCGACCGTTGCGGAAGGCCGCCAGCGCGGACTCGAAGGCCTTTTCGAATTCATGGTCCTCGATGTGGGATTGCCCGACGGCGACGGACGCGCACTGTGCAAGAGCTTCCGCGACGCCGGCGTCACATGTCCGATAATCCTTCTGACTGCTGCGGATTCCGACCAGGACACGATCGACGGCCTGAATTCAGGCGCAAACGATTACGTCACCAAGCCCTTTCGCTTTGGCGTGCTGATGGCGCGCGTGCATGCGCACTTGCGCAATCACGAGCAGAACGAAGAGGCCGTCTATCGCATCGGGCCATATACATTCCGGCCGAGCGCGAAGGTGCTGCTGGATCCGGCCGAGAAAAAAATCCGCCTGACCGAGAAAGAAACCAACATCCTGAAATTCCTCTACCGCCAGGGTGAGACCGTGCCGCGCGAGACCCTGCTGCATGAGGTCTGGGGCTATAATCCTGCGGTCACCACCCACACGCTCGAAACCCACATCTATCGCCTGCGCCAGAAGATCGAGACCAATCCGGGCCAGGCCCGCATTCTGGTTACAGAGTCGGGTGGGTATCGGTTGATGCCGTGAGTTGGGGGTGAATAGGGAAAGGTGTGTGGTGGCATCCTGCGCTTGACCCCACTCACCAGCCCCTCTTTTCCCGCCTTATTCACTAGTTTGTTCCCCCTCTGTCCGCGCAGGTCTGCCCTGCAAAATCAACGTTCGTGTGTCACTACTGTGGACATCCTATGTGTGGGCAGTCATCAACAGCGCCTACAAGGACGCGAACAGTCATGCAGCACGGAACTCGCTCAATGCTCATCGGAGCCGTCGTCGCGGCTCTTCTGGTGCTGCCCGCCGTTGCTGCGGACAATGGCTGGACCGTGTGGCCCACGAAGACCTTCAACGCCGGGTCCCTGCGGATCGAGGATGTGGTCGGCAGCGTGCGGGTCAACGTCCAGCCCGGTCCGATGAAAGTCGACGTCTCCGGCAGCCCGGCCTTCGTCAACAATGTCGAGGTCACGACGGAAGGCGGCACGCTGCACATCGACGGCAACAGTGATCAGCCCTCCGGCGTGTCGGTGTGGGATTGGAAGAAGTGGTTCGACTACAGCCATGTCGGCGACAACCAGCGTGATGCCAAGCTGTTCATCAAGGTCACGGTTCCCCGCGGCACGCCGGTGAAGATTGAGGATATGATCGGCGGCGTCACGATCGGCGACACCTATGGTCCGGTGGATCTGGAGACGACGGCGGCCGATGCCACGGTCGGCCGCGTCACCGGCGCGCGCGTGTCGCTGTCGGGCTCCGGCACCATCGCGATCGCCGACGTTCTCGGTGACCTCAATCTTGAGATTGCAGGTTCCGGCAAGGTCACTTCGGGCCACGCCAACAATGTGAAGGCGGAGATCGCCGGCTCGGGCAACGCCATCCTCGGCACCATCACCGGCAATCTTGATATCGACATTGCAGGGTCCGGCGATTTCACCGCGCAGCGGACGCGCGGCAGCGTGAAGGTCGGTATCGCTGGTTCTGGTAACGTGAAGATCGCCGACGGCGTGGCTGACCCGCTGCAGGTCGACATCATGGGTGCCGGCGACCTCAATTTCGGGGGCGTTGCGGTCAATCCGAAAATCAGCGCGCTTGGTTCGGGTACCGTCCGGATCAGGGCCTACAAAGGCAATCTGTCCAATGACGGCATGGCCAGCGTCCAGATCGGCGGCGATATCCCGGTCCCGCCGTCGCCGCCCGCGCCTCCGTCTCCGCCTTCCCCGCCGGCCCCCCCGGCTCCGAACATGCACCCTGTTCCGCCGGCACCCCCGGCCCCGCCTCACCATTCGGACGATGACGACGACGACAACTGAGAATGTTTAACGCGCGTTAACACTCTCGGCCTAGAACCGGCCTGTCCAAATGGCAGGCAGAATGCCTCGCAGACCTGAGATGCCCCGGGAGAGCCTTGCGCCTCCCCCGCCTCCGAAGAAGCCGCGCAAGCGCCGGGCGTGGCCCTATGTGCTCGCGCTTCTTCTCGCCTGGGGCGTTATCGCAGGCGCGGTGCTGTGGTCGCACTTCCTGTCCGACCTGCCGGACACAACGAAGCTACTCGTCAAGACCGACACGCAGGACGTCACAATCCTCGATGACAAGGGACGGCTGATCGCGCGGCGCGGTCTGACGCAAGGCGCGCGCGTCGATGTTTCCAGGCTGCCGTCTTACGTGCCGAACGCCTTCATCGCGATCGAGGATCGCCGCTTCCGCGATCATTTCGGCGTCGATCCCATCGGTCTGGCTCGTGCCGCGTATGAGAACATGATGGCAGGCCATGTGCGTCAGGGTGGCTCGACGCTGACCCAGCAGCTGGCCAAAAACCTCTTCCTCGATCCCAACCGCACCTTCGAGCGTAAGACGCAGGAAGCCATGCTCGCGCTTTATCTCGAGCAGCGCTACTCGAAGGATCAGATACTCACCCTCTATCTCAACCGCGTGTATTTCGGCGCCGGCGTCTACGGCATCGAGGCGGCGGCGCAACGCTTCTTCGGCAAGCATGCCGAGCAGCTCACACTGACCGAAGCGGCGATGCTGGCTGGCAGCGTGAAGGCGCCCGCGCGCTATAACCCGCTCGCCGATGCCGATGCCTCGATGCAGCGCGCCACCGTGGTGCTGCGCGCAATGCAGGACAATGGCTATATCGACGAGCGGACACGGTTGCTGGCGGAAGCGACGCGGCCGCGCATCGTGCGCGGTGCCGGCACGCCGGGCTCCGGCTATTTCGCCGACTGGGTGATCGCGAGCCTCTCGGGCTATGCGGGCACCGGCGAAGATTCCCTGATCGTCGAAACCACGCTTGATCTTGCCGCGCAGAACCAGGCCGAGCGCGCTGTCGCGAGCGGACTCGATGCGCAGGGCGCGGCACTCAATGCCAGCGAAGCGGCCCTCGTGGCACTGACGCCCGACGGCGCGGTGCGCGCGATGGTCGGCGGACGCTCCTATGAGGCCAGCAACTACAACCGCGCCACCGAGGCGACGCGCCAGCCGGGCTCGGCATTCAAGCCCTTCGTCTATCTCGCCGCGTTCGAACACGGCCGCACGCCCGACGATGTGATGCATGACGGGCCGGTCGACATCCATGGCTGGAAGCCGGACGACTATGAAGGCAAGTTCGAAGGCGACATCTCGCTCGAACGCGCCTTTGCGAAATCGTCGAACGTGATCTCGGCCCTGCTTACAGCCGAAGTCGGTCCACGCGTCGTGGCGCGCACTGCACACCGGCTTGGCATTGCTTCGCCGCTCGAAGCGGTGTCGTCACTGGCGCTCGGGACCTCCGTAGTGACGCCGATGGAGCTGACGGCTGCCTATGTCCCGTTCGCCAATGGCGGACAGGGCGTCATCCCGTTCGGCATCCGCCGCATCCTCACGCGCGACGGCAAGGTGCTGTTCGAACGCAAGGGCGAAGGTCCGGGCGAGGTCGTCGCCCCCGTCAATCTTGCGCAGATGACGCGGCTCATGGTGGCGACCGTTTCAAGCGGTACAGGACGCGCGGCACGACTGGGCGCACGTCCTGTCGCCGGCAAGACCGGCACGACGCAGGATTATCACGATGCCTGGTTCGTCGGCTTCACCAGCGATCTCGTCTGCGGCGTGTGGATCGGCAACGACAACAATGCACCGATGAAGAAAGCGACCGGCGGCGGATTGCCGGCACGCATCTTCAGTGCGTTCATGATGGATGCCGAGTCCGGCCTGCCGATCAAGCCTCTGGCAGGTACGCTGGCCGTCGCGGCAACGGAGCCTGCCGATGCAACGGTGCCCGCGCCAACGGCATCAGCCGATGCGACCGCACCAGCCGACACACCAACGCCGCAGAAGAAGCCAGACGACGACATCGGCAACCTCATCGACCGGTTGTTCTCCGGAAAGAGCGGGACGTAACTCCAGCTGTCATCCCGGACAAGCGATGCGACAGCATCGCGCCGATCCGGGACCCATCTCGAAGCGTGGGAATGGGTCCCGGATAGTCTCGCTGCGCGAGCCTTCCGGGATGACAAGATTTTTGAGCGAACTTACAGCTTCGCCGCGTAGCGATGCAGTGCGATGCCGTGCTGGCGGAGCCAGGCCTGCGGCGCGTCGATGTCCGGTGAAAGCTGGCGCACGAGACGCCAGAAGCGTGGTCCGTGGTTCATTTCCCGCAGATGCGCGACCTCATGCGCCACGACATAGTCGAGCACGAAGTCCGGCGCGAAGATCAGGCGCCAGGAATAGGAGATCGCACCCGACACCGAACACGAACCCCAGCGGCTCGCCGGATCGCGTACAGCGACACGCGTGACCTTCGCGCCGATGCGTGACGCATAGTCACGCGAGCGGTCTTCCAGGATGATGCGGGCTTCACGCTTCAGGAAGTCGAGCACACGGCGGGCGGCATGTTCATCGCGCCCGCTCACGCGGATGACCTCATTGTCGATCCAGACCGGCGCAGGACCGCGTTCGCCTTTCAGGATCAGGTGATCGCGTCCGCGATACGGCACATGCGCACCCGGCGCGAGCACGATGGGAAGCGGCACGCGCGCAAGCTGGCGCGCGATCCACGGCGCTTCGCCCTGCGCGAAATCCAGCGCGCGATCGAGTGAGCGGCGTGATGGCGCCACCACCGTCACTTCGCCGGTCGAGGGATGCACTTTCACAATAAGCCTGCGGGCGCGCGGGTTGAGACGCGTCGTCACTTCGACAGCGCGGCCGTCGATACGAAGCAGTTCACGGCGCTTTGTCTTGCGGGTTGCCACAGGGACAGGCATGGGTTTGTCTTGTACCTTGTTCGGTCGTAGCAGCGAGATCATTGCGATGAGTCCCCGCCCGAGATTTCATCTTGCGTTTCCGGTGCGCGATCTTTCCGAGGCACGCACATTCTATGGAACGCTTCTCGGCTGTCCCGAAGGACGGTCGAGCAGTGACTGGGTGGATTTCGATTTCTTCGGCCACCAAATCGTCGCGCATTTAACAACGGACGCATCCATCGACAAAGCGTTTAATGTTGTGGATGGCGAAGATGTCCCAGTACGGCACTTCGGTGTCATACTCGACATGAACGCGTGGCGCGCGCTTGCCGACAAGTTACACGCGTCGCATGTTCCCTTTGTCATCGCGCCCGATATCCGTTTCGAAGGCGAGCCCGGCGAGCAGGCGACGTTCTTCATCCGTGATCCGTCAGGCAATGCGCTGGAATTCAAAGCCTTCAACGACGAAAGCCGGATCTTCGCGAAATGACAGCCACACGTCTCGCACTCCTGATGGGCGCCGTATCGCTCGCATTAATTCTTGGCGCACTCGGGTTCCAGTACATTGGCAACTACCCGCCGTGCGAGATGTGTCATTGGCAGCGCTGGCCACACATTGCGGCTGCTGTGGTTGGCCTGATTGGTGGATTGTTGCTGTCGTCGGGCGTGTTGCCCGCACGAACCGCACCGTTTGTCGCCGCGCTTGCCATTCTCGGCGTCGCGGCCGGCGGCGTGATGGGTGTTTATCATGCCGGCGTCGAGTGGCATTGGTGGCTGGGACCACAGGCCTGCACGACGGGCTTTGTCTTTAACGGTCACCTCGACCTGACTGCGCCCGTGCCACACTGCGACATTCCTGCCTGGACGCTCTTCGGAATCTCGCTGGCGGGCTATAATGCGATCTTCTCGCTTGGCGCCGCGGCGCTGGGCACGGTTTTGCTGGTGAGGCGCAAATGACGCGCAATTCACGTCCGGCCGCACCCGGTGCGCAGGCCGGCGACACGATCGAGGCCATGATCCGCGTGGATCACGCCGGCGAATATGGCGCGGTGCGCATCTATGAAGGCCAGCTGGCCGTCCTTGGCGCGCGCGGCGGCCCAGCCGTCGACGCGATCCGCCACATGGCCGAGCAGGAACAGCGTCACCTGAAGACATTCGACGCTCTCGTTAACGAACGCCGCGTGCGGCCGACAGCGCTTGAGCCGGTGTGGCGCGTTGCGGGCTTCGCGCTGGGCGCCGCGACAGCGTTGATGGGCGAAAAAGCCGCGATGGCCTGCACCGCCGCCGTCGAAGAAGTGATCGATCAGCACTACGCCGCGCAGGTGGCGAAGCTGGGCGACAGCGATCCCAAATTCAAAGCCACGGTCGAGGATTTCCGCGCCGAGGAAGTCGCCCACCGCGAGACCGCGCTGTCGCATGGCGCAGAAGAGGCGCCGGCCTATCGTCTGCTGTCCGAGGCGATCAAGGCGGGCTGCCGCGTCGCCATCAAGATATCCGAGCGCTTATGAGCGAAGACAGGAACGCACTGCTGGCCGCGGCATCAAACCCGCGGCGCGCCACGATCGACGATGCACCGGTGCTCGCGCGGCTGTTCGCGGCGGCGTTTACGACTGATCCGGTGTTCGACTGGATCGCGCGGCCCGGCACGCAGCGTGCTGCGGCGCTCGAGCAGTTCTTCCTGTGGCTGATGCGGATACGCGCCATCCCGTTCGGCGAAGTGTGGATGAGCCCGGATGCCAGCGCGTCGGCGGCCTGGCTTCCGCCCGGTGCCGCAGCGACGCCCGGCGGACTCATGGAACAGCTCAAGCTGATGCCGCTGTTCGTGCGGCTGTGCGGTTTCCCGCGGCTGATGCGCGGCTCGGCGATGGCCGATGCGATGGAGAAGAATCATCCGCATGATCCGCACTTCTATCTGTCCTTCGTCGCTGTCGCCCCGCGCCTGCAGGGCCTTGGCCTTGGCGGTGCGATCCTGGAAGCGACGGTGAAGCGCGCAGACGAGGCGGGCATGCCGGCCTATCTCGAGAACTCGAACCCGAAGAACACCAAGCTCTATCAGCGCGCCGGTTTCGTGGCGGGCAAGAACATCGCACCGGTAGGCGCACCACCGCTGATCGCAATGTGGCGCGACAAGCGCTGACGGCTCTACGGCTCCAGCTCGCTATCCCAATAGAGATAGTCGGCCCAGCTTTCGTGCAGATAGTTCGGCGGGAATTTGCGGCCGTTGCCGCGCAGCTCGTTGATCGTGGGACGGTGCGGGCGGTGCTTGGGATGCATGCCGATCTGATGCGGCAGACGCCCGCCCTTCTGCAGATTGCAGGGCGCACACGCCGTGACGACGTTCTCCCAGGTCGTGCGACCGCCGCGCGAGCGCGGGATCACATGATCGAAGGTGAGATCATCCTCCGCGCCGCAATACTGGCACTCGAACCGGTCGCGCAGGAACAGGTTGAACCGCGTGAAGGCGGGATTGCGGGCCGGCTTGATGTAGGTCTTGAGCGAGACGACAGAG
>DASZCC010000013.1:0-4757 GCA_035943485.1 Rhizomicrobium sp.
CAGCCGCCTGCTCGAGGAGGCGGCACGTGAATTCAACGCGCGTGGCATCGCCGGCGCGTCTTTCGCACGCATCGCGCGCCGCATGGGGCTGACGCGGGCCGCGCTCTACTACTATGTGCGCGACCGCGATGAACTGGCGGAGCAGTGCTATCGCCATACCTGCGAGGTCATGGCGGCCGATCTGGCCGCGGCGTCTCGCACCCAGGGCTCGGGGCTCGAGTGCATCGTCGACTTCCTGCGCCGTGCCCTCGATACGGATCGCGCCCCATCCGCGGTGTTGAGCGAACTCGACTATTTCCACGGCCGCGCGCGGCAGGACATGATCGCTGCCCATGCCGCCAATGTGATGGCGCTGCGCACCTTGCTGAGAGCGGGCATGTCGGACGGCAGCATCCGCCTCTGCGATGACCTCATCGCCGCGCAGGTCCTGATCGGCACGCTGGCCTGGGTGCCACTCTCGATGGACTGGGTCGAGGGCACTGATCCCGCCTATCGCCGGCGCACCGTCGATGCGCTGACCGATCTTTTCGTGAACGGCGAGGTTGCTGACCGCAGCTGGCGTTTCGAACCGCGCGTCGGCATCTCCCAATTCTTTGCCGCCCCTGCTGGCGCCTTCGATCGCCAGGCAGCGCAGGCCGCGAAGATTGAGGCGTTGCTCATGCAGGCGTCGCAGCTGTTCAATCGGCGCGGCATCGACGGTGTGTCGCTTGACGACGTGGCCGATCAGGTCGGCGCGACGAAGGGCGTGCTCTACCATTATTTCCGCAACAAGACCGATCTGGTCGTGCGCTGCTATCGACGCGCCTTCACGCTGTACGAGCGCTTCACGGACGCGGCCGATGCCGAGCCCAGTGCGATCGACAGGGCCTTCACCGGCACCTATCTCAACATCGAGGCGCACGTCTCCGGCCTTTCGCCGCTGATCCAGCTGGTCGGCGTGGATGCCCTGCCCGCGGCCGCGCGGCGCGAGATGACAAAGCGTGCGCGCCAGCTGCAGCAGCGCTTCGAAGCCTATGGCCGCCAGGCACACAGGGACGGCCAGTTTCGCGACATCGACTTCGGCACCGTTGCACAGCTTGGCGCCGGCGCGTTTGAATGGCTGCCGAAATGGCTTGTGCCGATGCCGGCCGGCCATATCGCGCGCGAGATCCTTTCCCTCTTTGCATATGGGCTGAAAGCATGACGATCCATGGAACAGTCGCGCCCGGTTTCGAAAGCGCACGCGAGCAATTCGCCGAGAACTTCACGCGCTCCGAGGATTTCCACGAGCTGGGAGCGTCCTTTGCCGCGTTCCACAAGGGCCGCTGCGTCGTCGACCTGTGGGGCGGCTATGCCGACGCGGCGCGCACACGGCCCTGGCAGCGCGACACGCTCGCCAACGTGTGGTCGACCACCAAAGGCATCGTCGCGATTGCGGTCGCGATCTGCGTCGAGCGCGGGCTATTTCGCTATGAAGACAAAGTCGCGAAGGTGTGGCCGGAGTTCGCCGCCAACGGCAAGGGCGACATCACCATCGCACAGCTTCTGTCGCATCAAGCCGGGCTGAACGGCTTCGACGTGCCGACGACGATCGACGACCTCGAGAACTGGGACGAATGCTGCGCCAAGCTCGCGGCGCAAGCGCCGGCCTGGCCGCCCGGAACGGCGTCGTCGTATCACGCGATGACGTATGGCTGGCTCGCGGGCGAACTCGTCCGGCGTGCGACAGGCAAGAGCATCGGCCGCTTCGTGCGCGATGAGATCGCGCGCAAGCTGGATGCGGATTTCTATATCGGCCTGCCCGAGGCCGAAGAGGGCCGCGTGGCCGAGATGGTCGGCCCGACCGTCGTCACGGATATCGAGACCCTCCAGATTTCCGACATTGCCAAGCGCGCCGTCCGCAACCCGGCGCTCGACGCGGCGGTCGCCAACAAACGGAGCTGGCACGCGGCCGAGATTCCAGGCGGCAACGGACAGGGCTCGGCCTTTGCCCTGGCACGCATCTATGCGGGGGTGATCGGCCACGAGATTCTGAAGCCCGAGACCATCGCGGCCATGACGGTGCCGCAGACCAAGGGCGTCACCGACATGTTCATCGGCCTCTCCGACAACTGGGGGATGGGGATGTTCCTGAACACGCTGGGCGTCTACGGCCCCGGTCCCCGGACCTTCGGCTTCTCCGGCTGGGGCGGCTCCTTCGGCTGTGCCGATCCGGATGCCCAGGTCAGCATCGGCTACGTCTGCAACCAGATGGGCCCCGCGCTGGTCGGCGACCCGCGGACGCTTGGCCTGTGCGATGCGGTGGTGAAGGCGGCCGCGCGGTAACTGTCATCCCGGACAAGCGATGCGACAGCATCGCGCCGATCCGGGACCCATCTCGATGCGTGGGAACGGGTCCCGGATAGTCTCGCTGCGCGAGCCTTCCGGAATGACAAGATCAACCGAAACCAAAGATTCGTCGTCTAATCGGTATAATGGTGTAATTCGTCGACTTCACGCCACAGCTTGACCCTTCCACGCAAATCGTACAACGTATGCGTACAGGGTACGAAACATGCCGCGCGAACTCTCCAGCGAAGACTTCGAAGGTGTCCGTTCAAAGATCGGGCATGCCGCGACCGCGCTCTATGCCGCGCGTGGCGAGAGCGGGATCACGATCCGCGATATCGCCGCCAGGCTCGGCCGCAGCCCGATGGGTCTGTACCGCTACTTCACCGACCGGGACGAGATCATCGCCTATGTCCGCGCCGACGCCTTCGACAGGTTCGCCGATGCCCTCGAGGCGGCGTTCGCCTCGGGTGGTGACGCCTTTGCCCGGGCCCGTGCCGTGGGCCGCGCCTATCTCGATTTCGCGATCCAGAACCCGAACCGCTATCGCCTGATGTTCGACCTCAGCCCGCCGGACGAGGCGGCCCATCCCGACCTGCGCCGCGCCGGCCTGCGTGCGGGCGAGACCGTCACCCGCCATGTGAAGGACCTGGCCGCTGCCGGCATCGTGCAGGGCGATCCGCGGATGATCGGCAACGCGCTGTGGGCCGCGGCCCATGGCGTGATCGTGCTGCACCTCGCCGGACGCCTGCCCGCCGGCATGGACGTCCACGACCTCTATTTCGAAACCATGCGCCTCACCTTTCGTGGCGCCCGCATCAAATCCCATTCGCAACAGGAGAAAATCTGATGGCTCTCAAAGGTGCATTGACGAAGAAGCTTTCCGTGCCGGTGATCGGCTCGCCGCTGTTCATCATCTCGGGACCGGAGCTCGTGCTGGCGCAATGCAAGGCGGGCGTGATTGGCTCGTTTCCCTCGCTCAATGCGCGGCCGCTGTCGCAGCTGGACGAATGGCTGGCGCAGATCACGGAAGAACTCGCCGCCTATGACCGCGCCCATCCCGATGCGCCGTCCGCGCCGTTCGCCGTCAACCAGATCGTACACAAGTCGAACGACCGTCTGGAGCAGGACCTCGAGCTCTGCGTCAAATACAAGGCGCCGGTGGTCATCACATCGCTCGGCGCGCGCGAGGATCTGAACGCTGCCGTGCATTCCTATGGCGGCGTCGTGATGCACGACATCATCAACAACAGGTTCGCGCGCAAGGCGATCGAGAAGGGCGCCGATGGCCTGATCGCTGTTGCCGCGGGCGCGGGCGGACATGCGGGCGTGCTGTCGCCCTTCGCATTGGTGGAAGAAATCCGCGAATGGTTCGACGGTCCGCTGGCGCTGTCGGGCGCGATCTCTACCGGCCGGGCCGTGCTGGCGGCACAGGCTATGGGGGCCGATTTTGGCTATATCGGCTCGGCTTTCATCGCAACGCAGGAAGCGCGCGCCATGGACGGCTACAAGCAGATGATCACGGAGAGCGCGGGCGACGACATCATCTACACCAACCTGTTCACCGGCGTGCACGGCAACTATCTGCGCCCGTCGGTGGTGCGCGCCGGGCTTGATCCGGACAACCTGCCGGTCTCCGATCCGTCGAAGATGAACTTCGGCTCCGGTGGCAACACCAAGGCCAAGGCGTGGAAGGACATCTGGGGCTGCGGCCAGGGCATCGGCCAGGTGAAGTCAGTAGTCACCGCCGGTGAACTGGTCGCGCGCCTGAAGCGCGAATATGATGCGGCGAAGGCCAAGCTTGCCGCACAGCCGTCACGGATCGCCGCCGAATAGCAGCGATGTCGCCGGTCGCGTGCACCGGAGAGACGTTGCATGACGGACGACAGCGCAGGACCGGTGACGCTTCCCGGCACGGCGAGCTATCGCCTTGCTGCGCGCCATATCGATCAGACATTTCAGATCGACGTGGCAGCGCCGTCGAAGTCTGACGCGAAGCTGCCGGTCATCTATGTGCTGGACGGCGGCATGTCGTTCGCGATGGTGACGCAGATCGTCGGCCTGCTGCGCCGCGAAGGTGCTGCCAAGCCGTTGCCGCCTGCGATCGTGGTGGGGATCGGTTATCCCGCCGAGACAGGCGAACGCAGTCAGGCGCTCCGTCTGCGCGACCTGACGCCGACGCCTGACGCCCGCTATGTCGAGATGGCGCGCAAGGCGCCGGGACCGATCGCGTTGCCGCCCGATATCGAACCCGGCGGCGGTCCGGCGTTTCTGAAGTTCATCCAGGAAGACGTGAAGCCGTTCATCGGAGCACGCTATCCGGTCGACACCTCCGATCAGACGCTGGTCGGCATGTCGCTGGGCGGACTGTTCACGCTGTCGGCGCTGTTTCATGCGCCGGAGAAATTCCGCCGCTATGTGGCGCTCAGCCCTTCGCTGTGGTGGGACAG
>DASZCC010000014.1:0-3533 GCA_035943485.1 Rhizomicrobium sp.
CTGTTTGCTGCATCCGTGAAAGCGGTATCACACGAAGCGCGCGACCGCGGTGTGCCGGTGCTGGCCTTCTCGACCGATCGCAACGTCGCGGGCGACGGCATCTACCTCATGGGCTTCCTGCCGGAGAATGACGCGTCCCGCATCGCCTCCTATGCCGTCGATCACGGCAAGAAGAAGATCTCTGCGCTTGTGCCGCGCACCGCCTATGGCGATGTCGCGCTTAAGGCTTTCGAGGATGGCGTCAAGGATGCGCATGGCATGGTCGAGCCGGTCGAAAAGTTCGACGCGACGACGGCCGGCATCGGCGAGCCGGCGACGAAGATCGGCCAGGCAGACGCCGATGCGATCTTCATTCCGCAGGGCGGCTCGCTGCTGCGTGCGATCGGACCGGCGCTTGGCGTCAACGATCCGTCGAAGACGCAGCTTCTGGGCACCGGACTGTGGAACGACCCGGCCAATCTGCGCGAGCCGTCGCTGCGCGGCGGCTGGTTCGCGACGGTCGAACCCGGCGAGGACCAGAGCTTTGTGAACAACTACCGCCACTCGTTCGGCACAGAACCGCCGACATTGGCGGCGCTGTCCTATGACGCGATCTCGCTGATAGCCGTTCTGTCGAAAGGCGAGCCCTACAAGCGCTTCACGCGATCGGCGCTTGCCGACCCGAACGGTTTCGCCGGCGTCGACGGCATCTTCCGCTTCACGCCGGAAGGCACGGCGGAGCGGGGCCTCGCGATCGTCCAGGTGACGCCCGACGGCTTCAAAGTCGTCGACCACGCACCGAAGACGTTCCAGCATCCGGGGTCGTAGAAACTTCACGCGCTGATACCTATTTCGTCATCGCCGGGCTTGTCCCGGCGATCCATACGCTCCGTGAGCGAGTTGTGCGTATGGGTGGCCGGCACAAGGCCGGCCATGACGATAGTGGTGTGTGGCGTCAATCCAGCGCCGCTATCACGCTGTTTAACAGCAGCCGTCCGCGCGGTGTTGCGGTGAGGCGATCGCCGTCGACTGTGAGCAGGCCGTCCGATACGAGCGATGCGATCTTCGTTGCATCCGGCTCCGCGCCCCAACGCGCGCGATATGCCGCAAGATCAAGTCCCTCTGCGAGGCGCAGGTTCATGATCAGATGCTCTCGCGCCGCATCCTCGCGTGGGACTTCGCTGCGGACCGTTAGTCCCTGCCCGTCGCGCGCGACTTTCTCGCGCCAGCGTTCGGGGAGGCGTTCGGTCTCGGTCGCGATGCGTTTGCCGCCGATGTCGAGACGGCCATGCGCGCCCGGACCCACGCCCGCGTAAGCGCCGTAGCGCCAGTACAACAGATTGTGCCGCGCTTCAGAGCCGGGCTTCGCGTGGTTGGAGATCTCGTAGGCGGGACGTCCGGCGGCGGCCGTCATCTCCTGCGTGATGTCGAACAGCGCGGCCGCATGATCGTCGTCGGGGATCGTCAGTGCGCCGGTCTTGTGCAGCGTCGCGAATGGCGTCGCGGGCTCGATGGTGAGCTGGTAGAGCGAGAGATGATCGGTGCCGAAGCTCAGCGCCTCTGTAAGCTCGGCCCGCCATTGCGCTTCCGTCTGGTCCGGCCTCGCATAGATGAGATCGAGCGAGACGCGGTCGAAATTGCGCATCGCCATCGCCAGCGCCGCTTTCGCTTCGGCCACGTTATGCAGGCGGCCCAGCATTTTCAGGTCCTTGTCGTTCAGCGCCTGGACGCCGAGCGACAGCCGGTTCACACCCGCCGCGCGATAGTCGCGGAAGCGCGCCGCATCGGCGCTGGCCGGGTTCGACTCTAGCGTCACCTCGACATCGTTGGATGTCCGCCACAATCGCTTGATGGTGTCGAGCGTGCGGCCGACGCTCGAGCCTTGCATCAATGATGGCGTGCCGCCGCCGAAGAACACTGTCTCCACAATGGGGCGATCATCGCCCTGCAGCGCGGCGGTCCATTCGAGCTCGCGCACGATGGCATCGATCCAGCCACTCTCATCCACCTGGGCGCGGACATGCGAATTGAAATCGCAATAGGGGCACTTCGCCGTGCAGAACGGCCAGTGCACATAGATGCCGAAGCCGCTCATGGCGCGAAGACGGCGCTCGCCTTGAGCAGCGCGAAGGCGCGGGCGCGGTGGCTCATGTCATGCTTGGCGGCCGGGATCATCTCGCCGAATGTCTCCGTCATCCCGTCAGCGACGAAGATCGGGTCATAGCCGAAACCCTGCGTCCCGCGTCCGGGAAACACGAGATGGCCGTGTACCTCGCCCTGGAAGATCTTCGGCTCCTCATGCGGCTGCGCCAGTGCGAGCGCGCAGACGAATTTCGCCGAGAGGTCCGTCGCGCCCTTCTCCTTCAGCTCGCGCTCGACACGCGCCATCGCGGCATCGAAGTCTTTTCCCGGCGCCCAGCGTGCTGAGTAGATGCCCGGCGCGCCATCGAGTGCGGCGACAGCCAGTCCAGAGTCATCCGCGAGCGCGACGTGTCCTGTCGCATTGGCGACGAAGCGTGCCTTGAGCGCGGCGTTGCCGGCGAAGGTGTCTTCGGTCTCTTCCGGCTCCTCGAGTTCGAGGTCCTTCGCGCCGATGACATGCAGCCGGTAGGGCGCGAGCAGCTCCATGATCTCGCGCACCTTGCCGGGGTTGTGGCTCGCCACAACCAATGTGTCGCCGGGGCGAAGCTTCACGCGCCAATCACCTTTTTCTGGAGATCGACCAGCTCGCCGATGCCCTTGCGCGCGAGACGAAGCAGTTGTGCAAACTCTTCATCGCTGAACGGCGCGCCTTCCGCCGTACCCTGTATCTCGACCAGCCCGCCCGAGCCGGTGAGCACGAAATTCGCATCCGTCTCCGCCGTCGAATCTTCCGCGTAGTCGAGATCGAGCACCGGCGTGCCCTTCCAGATGCCGCAGGACACCGCCGCGATGTGATCCTTGATCGCCGGCGCTTTCACCATGCCGGTTTTCTTCATGAACGTGATGCACTGATGCAGCGCGATGAAGCCGCCGGTGATCGAGGCCGTCCGCGTGCCGCCATCGGCCTGCACCACGTCGCAATCGATCACGATCTGGCGTTCGCCAAGCGCCGACAGATCGACGACGGCGCGCAGCGAGCGGCCGATCAGGCGCTGGATCTCCTGCGTGCGGCCGGACTGCTTGCCCTGGGCCGCCTCGCGCCGCATGCGCTCATGCGTCGAGCGCGGCAGCATCCCGTATTCGGCCGTGACCCAGCCCTTGCCGGTGCCGCGCAGGAAGCCGGGCGCGGTTTCCTCGAGGCTGGCGGTGCAGCGGACCTGGGTGTCGCCAAAGACGACAAGACAGGAACCCTCGGCATGCTTGGCAATGCCGGGTTCGAGGGTCACACTGCGCATCTGATCGGGAGCGCGGCCGGAAGGGCGCATGTCTGTGCCTTGAAGTTTGGGTTTTGCGCGGCTACCTAGCGGCATTGCCCCCGGCGGTGCAAACTGCGATCCCGGCATACAGGAAAACTCAGAACAATCAGCGGCTTAATCTATTGGATCCAGCAACGACGCGCGCCATGAATGCGA
>DASZCC010000015.1:0-6132 GCA_035943485.1 Rhizomicrobium sp.
GTCAGCGCAACGGGGGCCGTCCATGATGCTGCTGATCTTCGCTGTGCTGCTATGCGCGTTCGCGCTTGCCTGGTATGGGCGCGAGCGACTCGCCATCCGCGTCTTCGCCGGCGCCTTCGTTCTCGCGGCAGGACTGTTCCTTTGGGAAATCTACAGTCCCACCGAGGGCTTCGCGATGCCGTGGATCCAGGTCGATCGCGTTGCTGCCCCGCAAGCAGGAGGCGTGTGATGATCACGCGAAGCCGTATCATCTCCACGACCTACGCCTATCAACTGCTGATCCTCCTGGGTTTTGCCGGCGTACTGACCGCGGCGCTCGTCATGCAGTTCGTGTTCGGCGAGTTGCCGTGTCCGCTCTGCCTGCTGCAGCGTGTGGCGATGTTCGGCATCTGCTTCGGCATCATGCTCGATTTTCGCGACCGCTTCTCGTGGCGCAATGTCGGACTCAGCCTGCTGTGCGCGATGTTCCTGCTGGTGATCTCCGTGCGGCAGACGCTGCTCGATATCTATCCGCGTCCCGGACATTCCTATGTCGGCAGCGCGATCCTCGGCATCCACATGCCGGTTTGGTCGATCATCATCACCGTGCTGTTCCTGTTCGCATACGGCTTTCAGCTGGTGTTTGCCGGCCGCGAAGAGGATTTCGCGGTAACCTCGGCCTCCTACTATCCGGGCCTAAAGCGCGCCGGCGAACTGGCCAGCCTTTACGTTATCGCGCTGCTGCTGGTGAACGTGCTCGCCGTCGCGGTCCAGTGCGGCACCGGCGCGTGCCACACGATGGGTTACGCCTTACTCTGAGGCGCCTTCAGGTTCGGCAGGAACGCGGCCAGAAGCCCTATCAGCGGCAGGAACGCGCAGACGTTATAGACTAACGCGATGCCGGTGTGATCCGCCAGCACGCCGAGTGCTGCGGCGCCCAGTCCGCCCATGCCGAACGACAGACCGAAGAACAGGCCCGAGATCGTGCCGACGCGGCCGGGGAGAAGCTCCTGGCCATAGACGACGATGGCGGGGAACGCGCTTGCCAGCACCAGTCCGGCGCCGACGCTGAACACGCCGGTCCAGAACAGGTTGGCGAAGGGCAGCGCCAGGGCGAAGGGCAGGGTGCCGAGGATCGAAAACCAGATGAGATATTTGCGCCCGAAACGATCGCCCAGCGGGCCGCCACAGATCGTGCCGACCGCCACCGCCGCCTGGAACAGGAACAGGTGCAGCTGCGCGACCGGTACGCTTACATGGAATTTGTGGATCAGGTAGAAGGTGAAATAGCTCGATATGCTCGCCATGTAGACGAACTTCGAGAAGATCAGCAGCACCAATATCGCCAACGTCCACTTCACGCGTGCGGGCGTGAGCGCGGTCGTCATGTGGATGTGGCCGTGCGATGGCGCGCGCGTCGTACGGTTGACGCGATACCACTCGCCGACACGCCACAGGATGTAGATCGCCAGCAACGCCGCGCCCGAAAACCAGATGATGCCTTCGCGCTCGCCGGGACGGATCGCCAGCGCAGCGAGCAGCGGACCGAGCGCGCCGCCGGTGGAGCCACCCGTCTGAAACATCGATTGCGCCAGCCCGCGCCGCGGGCCGGCGGCGAGATAGGCGACGCGCGAGCTCTCCGGATGGAATGTCGACGAGCCGACACCGACAAGCGCGGCGGCCGCCAGCAGCAACGGATAGTTGGGCGCGATGGCGAGGCAGATCAGACCGATGAAGGTGAACACCATGCCGAGCGGCAGGGCATAGGGCACGGCGCGCCTGTCGGTATAGGCACCTACCAATGGTTGGAGAAGCGACGCCGTCACCTGGAACACGGCGGTGACGAGTCCGATATGCGCGAAATCGAGATCGAAGGTCGCCTTCAGGTTGGGATAGATCGCCTGAAGCAGCGACTGCATCATGTCGTTCAGCGCATGGCAGAAGCCGACCGCGAACAGGATGATGAAGACGGTGGAATGCGTGCGGATCGGCGCGGCTGGCGCCCGTGCTGTCGTCTCACTCATGGCGGCGCGAACCTGCGCGCGCGCGGCGTCTATCGCAACGCGCGTTTTGGCATAGGCGTTCTGCGCGGCATCACACTGCGCGACGAAAGATTACGCGTCACCGTCCATGATCTCGGCGACGGCTTCCTTGCCCTCGGCCGAGTGCAGCCATGCTTCCGCTTCCTGCTGGCTATCGAACTGCAGCGGCACCTTGTGCGGCTTGTTGCGTCCCTCGACAGGCACCAGAACCTCGAACGTGCCGGCGAAGCGGGCGTCCTTGGTTTCGGCGGTATAGGGCTGGGGGAGGGCGGGTTTTTTCTTCTTCATGGGCCGGGCTTCTATCAGGCGCCCGTGCCGATGCCAAATATGAAAGTGCTGAAGGGCGGCGGTTCCTGTTCGACCAGGTGGAATCCATAGGTCTTGTAAAACCGCACACCGCGCTCGTTGCGCGGGCCAACGCCGAGATGCGCGGTCTTCACACCCGCTGCGGCCATCGCGCGCAGCCATGTGTCGATCATGGTTTTTCCCAGGCCGATGCCTTGAAAGCGCGGCAGGCAGTTGATGTGCAGATGGGCAGGATATGCGGCCGTGATGTGCGGCTTTGCGAGAATCGGATGATGGATCATGTAGGCCATGCGCTCGTCCGCGGTCATGCCGCGACGCGGCTTGCCCGGATCGGCGATGTGTTGGCGCAAGCCTGGCCACCACTCTGATTCTTCGCGCCGCTCGAACGCGGCCGTGTCGCGTGTGCCCACGATGTAACCGCCTACGCCAAGTTGATCCTCGACGACGAAACAACTTTCCGGTTCGAGTGCGAGGTAAGGCGCCGCGAACACGTGGCCGAGAATGCGCGGATCGCGGAACGTAGCGGTCGCGTCCTGGCCCGCGTCGCCAGTGAGGAGACAGATCTCGTAGAGCGCATCCATATCGTCGGCGCGCGCGGGCCTGATCGTGGCCATACGTCAGTCGTCCTGCGCGCGCTTCTTGCGGCCGATGCCGAGCTGCTCGCGCCACAGGCGCGTCGGAATCTCTTCCACCGCACCTTCCGCAAGATGGCCGAGATGGAAGGGGCCGTACTGGATGCGTATGAGACGCGCGACCTTGAGGCCAAGGCGTTCCATCACCCGCTTCACCTCGCGGTTCTTGCCTTCCTTCAGCTGCACGCTGGCCCAGGAGTTCATGCCCTTGGAGCGCTCCAGATCGGCGACGATCGGGCCGTATTTCACGCCATCCACCGTGATGCCGGTCGCGAGCTTGTCGAGATCGGCCTGCGTGACCTTGCCGAACAGGCGCGCGCGATAGGTCCGTGTCCAGCCGCCGGCCGGCAGCTCAAGGCGCCGCGCCATCTCGCCGTCATTGGTCAGCAGCAGCAGGCCCTCGGAATTGAAATCGAGACGGCCAACCGAAACGACGCGCGGCAGACTCTTCGGCAGGTTGATGAAAACCGTCGGCCGGCCGAGTGGATCCTTGTGCGTGGTCACGAGACCGGAAGGCTTGTGATAGCGCCACAGCCGCGTCTGCTCCTTGGCGGCGATCGGCTTGCCGTCGAGCGTGATGACGTCGTCCTCCCCGACATTGTGCGCCGGGGAGTGCAGGACCTCGCCGTTCACGGCGACACGGCCTTCGACGATCATCTTCTCGGCATCGCGCCGCGAGCAGACACCGGCCCGCGCAATCGCCTTGGCGACCCGCTCACCCTTGTCGCTGACCTCGCTGAGCGTCTCGGGACGCTCGGCGTCGGTCTTGGGCGTCCATGTGCTAGTCTTGGCCAAAGCGGGTTCCGGGCATGAATGACGAAGAAGCCATAGCACTCGCGCTTTCCGAAGCGCAAAAGGCCGCCGAAAGGGGCGAGGTTCCGGTCGGGGCAGCGCTGCTGGGCGCCGACGGGGAGCTTCTTGCAGCCGACGGCAACCGCATTGTGGAAAACCGCGATCCGACCGCCCATGCCGAGATGGTTGTGCTGCGGGCAGGGGCAGCGAAGCTGGGTAATGAGCGGCTGACCGGCACGACGCTTTATGTCTCGCTGGAGCCGTGTGCGATGTGCGCCGGTGCGATCAGCCTGGCGCGGGTGGGGCGCGTCGCGTTCGCAGCCGACGATCCGAAGGGTGGCGCGATCCTGCACGGGCCGCGCTTCTTCGAGCAGGCCACCTGCCATCATCGCCCGGTCATCACCCGCGCCGGCGACAGCGCCGCGGCCGGCGCGATGCTGAAGGAGTTCTTCCGTATACGGAGGGGCTAGTTCAGGCTGGCCTTGTCGATCGCGTCGGCGTGACCCGGCAGACGGACGATCATCCCGTCATAGCCGACGTCCACGCCGGTCGGCCGTACCTCCTCGACGCCGGACAGGAAGGCGCGCACCGCGATCCAGTTCGGCAGGATCGGCAGCATGTGGGTGTAGACCAGCAGCCGGACATGCGCCGCGTTCGCGATCTTCGCCGCGTCGACCGGCGAGGTGTGGTAGCCGGGGATGTCGTGCATGATCTTCGCCGGGCGCGGACGGCCATTGGCGATCATCGCGTCGTGCATGATGCCGACCATCTGCGGCTGCAGCGCCTCATGCACCAGCACGTCGCTGCCCTGCGCCGCCTTTGCCAGATCCATGTCCATGATCGTGTCGCCGCTCACCGTGACGCTGCGGCCTGCGAAGTCGAAGCGGTAGCCATAGGCCGGTGTCGCCGGATCGTGGTGTACGCGGACTGCGGTGACCTTCAGGCCGTTCTGATCCAGCACCGGCGCCGTCGTGGATGCGGATGGGATCGTGATGACGACGGGGACAAGCGCCACGGCGTCCGGCGGCAGCATCGCGGCACCGTGATGCTTGATGCGGTAGCCGTCGTCGAGCGCATAGGCCTCGTTGAACCCTGCGACGACGCGCTCGATCCCCGGCGGCCCATAGACCTTGAGCGGTGCCTTGCGGCCGGCAACCCAGGTTTGCAGACGGATCTCGGCCAGTCCGCCAATGTGGTCTGAGTGCAGATGGGTGATCAGGACGCCGTCGATCTTCGCCAGCGGCACTTTCCACAGCAGCAGGTTGCGTGCGCAATCGATGCCGGTGTCGACGACGTAGAGATGATCGCCGGCCGCGATCAGCGTTGAGGGCCCCGCGCGCGTCGTGTCCGGAAGCGGTGTGCCGGTACCCACCATGACGACGGACAATTCGTTCGCCTCGGATAGCTTCGCGTCACCGCCGGCCAGCGCGTGTGTGACCGCCGTCTTGAAGACCCACATGTCGACGGCCGAGGAGTGCACGGCCATCGCGCCGCCGATCACCGCGAGACATACGACAACGAACGCAGCGACAAGAGCATTCCTCATCGCGCCTGCAACCCCTTCTGCTTGAGCCGCCACAGCAGCACGTCGAGCCGGTCCTGACCGAAGAAGGGCTCGCCTTCGAATGCCATCGTCGGCACGCCCCAGTGGCCCGCAGCCTGATGGGCCTTCTGGTTCTCCTGAATGATCGCTTCGTATCTGTCGGGATCGGCCGCGATCTTCTCGTCAAGCTGTGGGAGATCGGTGCCAGCGCGCCTTGCGGCTTTTGCGAGATGATCGCCTTCATGCCAGTTGTCGAACTGGCCGCTCCAGATCGTGTGGCTGATCTCTTTCAGGAACGGCAGCCCGCGTCCGATCTCGGCAGCGGCGCATCCCAGCCGCGTGAGGCGATGGATGTAAGGCTGGTTGGGTGTTGCCGCGCGGGTGTTGATGTCGACGACAACAGGATCAGGACGTGGCCAGCGATAGGGCAGCTCAAGCATCTGGGCGAGGCGCATCGTGTCGCGCATCAGATAGCCGACCCAGAGCGGATTGACCTGCGAGAAGAACTCACCCGCGCGCACGGCGATGGGATAGACCGGCCGCACATTGATCGTGAGATCGTAGTCGCGCCCCATTTCGCAGAGGCGCGGCGTGGCGAGGTATGAATAGGGGCTGCGGAACGACCAGAACAAGTCGATGGAAAGCGTCACCATGCCTCCCAACATTGACGGCGCGGCGGGACAGTGCCTAACTCGGAACCGGAATACAAGTTCACATTACGCAATCCCTGGAGGATTCCGTGGGCCGCAAAATCCTGTTCGTTACGACGGACCAGCAGCGCTGGGATTCGCTCGGCTGCAACGGCAACAAGTTCTGCCGCACGCCTAACACCGATGCG
>DASZCC010000016.1:0-4557 GCA_035943485.1 Rhizomicrobium sp.
CGGGGTCTTTGGGGCTAGGACCAATAGTCTGCGACGCATCGCCCATCCGCTGGCAGGTCCTTACCGGTATTGAGCCCGTCGAAATGCTTGATCGGGATTTGTGCAACAGGTTCCGGATCGCTTAACCGCAGGTTGACCCCCATCTCACGCCGGCCGTCTTTGCTAGTGCGCAAGCTTCGCCAATACGCAATGCAGCCACATGCAGAGCAGAAATGAAAAGTGACCCACTTTCCTCGTGTATAGGTTTGGGTCGGACCCGAGACATTTACGCCGTCGCCCTCAAAATCGTAAGCCCAGACCGCGCCATAGCGACGACACGCAGTACAATTGCACGCCGTCGCCGACTCGGGCAGCGCTTCTAAGCGCCATTGAACCGCACCGCAGTGGCAAGAGCCTTGGATCATTTCGCCCTCTGTTCGGCCACGATAGCGGCCCGTAAGCGTCCCTTGGCGACGGGATCGGCCTGCCGTGGAGTATGGCAAAGAACCGACGCTTGCCGTCGTCGCGCTCATAAGACCACGCATTGGCGCGGGTAGCGAAGTGATGACCAGCATAGTCCCAAAGGCTCACTTCGAGAGTGCCTCAGCTGCGACAGCAATTTGCGAATCTGCGGGACTGAGTCCTTACCCGTCGATCTCGTCGATATACTGGTTCATCTCCTGAGACGGGCGCTCGCCTCCGGCGCAGTTGGTGAGATGCGCGGGGACGCCCACGGCCGTGCAGCCGGGCGGGACAGGCTTCAGCACAACACTGCCTGCGCCGATGCGGCTGTATTCGCCGATCTCGATATTGCCGAGGATCTTCGCGCCAAGCGAAATCAGCACGCCGCGGCGAATCTTGGGATGGCGGTCGCCGGTTTCCTTGCCGGTGCCGCCGAGCGTGACGCCCTGCATGATGGAAACATCGTCTTCCACCACGGCAGTCTCGCCGATCACCACGCCGGTTGCGTGATCGATCATGATCCCGCGGCCCAAGCGGGCGGCCGGATGAATATCGACGTCGAAGGCTTCGGAGATGCGGCTCTGGAAGAAGCGCGCCATGTCGCGGCGGTCATTGGTCCAGAGCCAGTGCGCGATGCGCCAGCTCTCCAGCGCATGGAAGCCCTTGTAGAACAAAAGCGCATCGCTGAAACCGCGGCAGGCTGGATCGCGATCGAACACAGCCGAGAGATCGGCCCGCACCGCATCGCCGATCTCCTTGTCGGCGCTCATCGCCTCCTCGAAAATCTCGCGCGCCATCATGGGTGGCAGGTCTTCGCTGCCCAGCTTCTTGGCCAAGTGATAGGAAAGGGCGTTCTCAAGCCGGTCGTGCTTGAGGATCGTCGCATGGACGAAGCTCGCCAGCGCCGGCTCCTTCTCGGCCAGCTTCTCGGCTTCTTCGCGAAGCGCGCTCCAGATTGGGTCGCACTTGGCGACCTTTTCACGCGTGACGGCCATGATTTCTCCCTGCCCGCCTTATATCAGCGGACGATGTATTATTGTTACCAAATAACGCGTCAGGCACGTGAAACGGTCCCCAGAAAGGGGTCGCAAGGCCAACCCCTTCAGCTTACATAAGCCTCCAAACTGCCCCCGCAACCCCACAATTCCGCATGGACATCTGATGGATTCCGCAACCCCTCCCCTTAACCGTCCTGCCCCCGACGCTATCGACCTGCTCCTGACCCGCCGGTCCGGCTCGGCGAAGTCCATGACGGAGCCCGGGCCGTCCAAGAAACAGCTCGACACCATCCTCGAGGCGTCGGCGCGCGCCCCTGACCACGGCAAGCTGTTCCCCTGGCGTTTCATCGTGCTGGAGGGCAAGGGCCGCAAGCGCGCCGGCGACATTCTCGCCGAGGCGATGAAGGACGAGCATGAGAAGGACAAGACGATCGAATCCGAGCGCGAACGCTTCCTGCGCGCGCCGGTCGTCGTCGTGGTGGTGAGCCGCGTGCGCGAGAACATCAAGATCCCGGAATGGGAGCAGGTGCTGTCGGCCGGCGCAGTGTGCCAGAACATGCTGATCGCGAGCCACGCTCTGGGATTCGTCGCCAACTGGCTGACGGAATGGACGGCGTATCATCCAGTGGTGAAGGAAGGGCTCGGCCTCAAGCCGGGCGAGCGCATCGCGGGGTTCATCTACATCGGCTCGCCCGGCGAACCGCTTGAAGAGCGCGTGCGACCGGACATGACAAAGATCGTGACGCGGTTTTAGAGATTCCGTTTTCCGGTTTGGGCAAGGCTTTGTTGCGTTGCAGAACAGGAACTGTGCTGGACGGCGTGCGCCGGAGGACTACGCTCCCTCCCTTCCAATGGGGAGGAAGCTCATGAAACGATTTTTTCTCGCAATAACAGTCGCTGCCGTCCTGGCCACACCATCGCTCGCGGCACCGGGCGCGGATCCGACGGATTGCAAAGGCATGATTGCGCAAGTCACGGCGCAAATGGCGACCGCCGATGCGGCGAAGAAGGCGAAGGCTGGCAAAGAACTTGATGCCGCGAAGGCCGCGCTCAAGGCTGGTGACGAGGCCAAGTGCCAGACGCTCGCAAAGATGGCGATGATGGACGCCCTCTAGCGGTTGCCCGTCGACGGGCGGCGGTTTTGGCCGCTGCCCGTTAACGCGCCGATCGTTTGACTACTTGAGTGGCATCGTGAAGGCGCCGCTGAGTTCGGTTTTCTTTGACGGCACGCAGAAGTGGATCTGCGCTGGCAGCGCGTTGCCAGAGCGCTTGCCGAACGCGAGCTGGAGCGAGGCATCATTCACCTCGAAGAAATTGATCTCGAGGCTTTTGCCTTTGTTGTTGATCGACCAGCCCTGTATCTCGTGCGAGCCCGGTCCGGCTTCGGGACCATCGCCATGGATGTCCGATACGAAGGTCTTGCCGTCGGGCAGCTTGCCCTTTGGCGTAATCGCGGTCACGTCCAGGATCGTGCCGTCCTTGCCGTTGAGATAGATGTGGTACTCGTCGAAGGTCACGCTGCCCTGATCACGCGTCGTGTTCGAGTCGCGCGTCACGCTGCCAAGCACGAATGGCGCACCGTTGACGGAACCCTTCAGCTGCCCAGCCGGGATCGCGCCCTTGCTGCAGTCCGCCGGCGCCGCCAATGCCGGCATAACGCAAAGTGAAAGCATGACGAGTGCGAGTGGAATGCGGTGCATGATGCCATCCCCCAATTGCATGCGACGCCAACACTAGCACGGCTCCTGTAGGGGCGCGCTGCGAAAGTCTACGGAATCCCGATCAGCTTGTGGGTCTGCAGGCTTAAGCGCCATTGCGGATGTGCCAGGCAGTACGCCGTCGCAGCCTTGATGTTCGCCGCCTGCTCCGCGCTGTCCATCGGCTGCAGGAAGAAGTGGTCGAACGCCAGACCCGCGAACTTCTCGGGCTCACCGCGATCCTGCGGATAGACCAGCTTGAGTTCGTTGCCGCGCTTCAGAACAAGTTCGGCATCGGCTTTGGGACTTACGCAAATCCAGTCCAGTCCTGGCGGCGGGAGCTGCGTCCCGTTCGTCTCCACACCGATCTCGAAGCCGCGCGCATGCAACGACGCGATCAGCGGCTCGTCGATCTGCAGCAAGGGCTCGCCCCCGGTGCAGACGACGTAAGGCACGCCACCACCGGGCCACGACGCAGCCACTGCTGCAGCAAGATCATCAGCCGTGGCGAACTTGCCGCCGCCCGGTCCGTCGACGCCGACGAAATCGGTATCGCAGAACTTGCACACCGCACTGGCGCGATCGCGTTCAAGGCCCGTCCACAGATTGCAGCCGGCGAAACGCAGGAACACAGCGGCACGGCCTGCCTGTGCGCCCTCACCCTGCAACGTGTAGTACAGCTCCTTGACCGAATACGTCATGCGCTACGGTACTTCGCAAAGCCCTTCGCACGCAGATCGCAGGACGGGCACGTGCCGCAGCCCTTGCCCCATGCGTGGGCCGTGGGATCGCCGTGATAGCAGGTGACCGTCTCGCGCACGATCAGATCGACCAATGCCGATCCGCCGAGGTTCTCCGCCATGCGCCAGGTATCGGCCTTGTCGATCCACATCAGCGGCGTATGGATCTCGTAGGTCTTGTCGGTCGCGAGCGAGAGCGTCGTCGCCATCGACTTCATCGTGTCGTCGCGGCAGTCGGGATAACCGGAGAAATCGGTCTCACACATGCCGCCGACCAGATCGGCGATGCCACGGCGATAGCCAAGCGCGGCCGCCGCCGTGAGAAAGAAGATGTTGCGACCGGGGACGAAAGTATTGGGCAGGCTGCCGGCCTTCATCTCGATCGCCATGTCGGATGTCAGCGACGTGCCGCCGATCTTCGACAGCGCTTCCAGCGGCAGCAGGAAGTCCTCGCTCAGCTTGCCCTTCCACTGCGGGAAGTCGTCGCGCAGCGCCTTGAGCAGACGCGGTCGTGCATCCAACTCCACGCGATGGCGCTGGCCGTAGTCGAAGCCGACCGTTTCCACCTTTGCAAAACGGTCGAGTGCCCAGGCGACGCAGGTCGTGGAATCCTGCCCGCCGGAGAAGAGTACCAACGCTGTCCTGTCGTTCATCCGGGGTATCTAGCGCCCCGCGCGTCAG
>DASZCC010000017.1:0-1593 GCA_035943485.1 Rhizomicrobium sp.
ATGACCGGCGGCCACGCGGTGCAGATCGAACCCGGTCTCCAGCGGCAGTCTACCAAAAATGAGAATATTTCAAATATCCGCCGGAGACTATCAGAGTCGGAAGTGACGAGCTATCGCTGAAAGTTGGTGACGGCGGGAATCGGGAAGGCGGCATATCGTGGGGGTGCTTGACGCCTCCACTTCTCCACCAAAGGAGCGATATGCCGTGTCCAAAGATAACATCATCCAGCTGATTCAGCCAACGAACGTCGACGATCAACTCACCGAAATCTTGCGTACTGGAGCGCGTGCTCTGTTGGCCCAGGCGGTCGAGGCCGAGGTCGCGGACTTTCTCGGCAAGTATGCCGATTTGAAGACCGCGGACGGCCACCAGCGGATCGTGCGCCACGGTCACCTGCCGGAGCGCGAGGTGATGACCGGTATCGGTCCGGTCGCCGTCCGCCAGCCGCGTGTGCGCGATCGCGAGGCGGACGCTACCGACCCCGACCGCATCCGGTTCTCGCCCTCGATCCTGCCGCCCTATATGCGCCGCTCTAAATCGATCGCGACGCTGCTGCCGATCCTTTATCTGAAGGGTATCTCGACCGGCGACTTCTCCGAGGCGCTGGCGGCACTGCTCGGCAAGGACGCTGCCGGATTGTCGGCATCCGCCATCGGCCGCCTGAAGGACGGCTGGCTTGACGAACACACCGCGTGGCAGAGGCGCGATCTGTCGGCGAAACGTTACGTCTACATCTGGGCCGATGGCATCCATCTCCAGGCACGCCTCGAAGACGAAAAGCAGTGCATCCTGGTGCTGATCGGCGCGACGCCGGAAGGCCGCAAGGAACTGGTCGGCTTCACCGATGGCGCCCGCGAGAGCGCGCAGGACTGGCGCGATCTGCTGCTCGACCTGAAGCGGCGCGGGCTCGACGTGCCGCCGCGGCTTACCATCGCCGATGGCGCGCTCGGGTTCTGGAAGGCCGCCGGTGAGGTCTGGCCGAAAACGCGCGAGCAGCGCTGCTGGGTGCACAAGACCGCTAACGTACTCGCCAAGTTGCCGAAGAGCCAGCAGCCGAAGGCCAAACGCGCATTGCAGGAAATCTGGATGGCCGAAACCAAGGCCGCCGCCGAACTGGCGTTCGACGCCTTCATCGAGAGCTACACGCCCAAATACGAGAAGGCGGCCGACTGCCTGAGCAAGGATCGAGACACGCTGCTGGCTTTCTACGACTTCCCGGCTGAGCACTGGAAACACCTGCGAACGACCAATCCCATTGAAAGCACCTTCGCTACCGTGCGCCACCGCACGATCCGATCGAAGGGTTGCCTGTCCAACAGGACGGCGCTCGCGATGGTCTTCAAGCTGCTCGAGGCCGCGCAGAAAAGCTGGCGTCGTCTCGATGGCCACAACCAGTTGCCAAAACTCGTTCTCGGTGTGACATTCAACAACGGGATCGAGGTCATCGCTAAACCCGCTGACCGTCAGCCCATAACCGCCGCCGCCTGACCGGCCCGGCCGTCACCAAAATTTGGCGATAGCTCTATCCGACGCGCGTAATGCCACTAGGATGCTTGGAACCAGCAGCAGACCCTACAGGTACGGTCAATGTT
>DASZCC010000018.1:0-4470 GCA_035943485.1 Rhizomicrobium sp.
TCGATGCCCCAGGCTTCGTCGCCGGCGATGATGTCGTCCGTCGGTCCGATGAAGCTGTCCGAGCCGCCCTGGTACATCAGCGGATCAGTCCAGAAAGACGGCGGCATCTCGGCACCGCGCGCCTTGCGCACCAGTTCGACATGCGTCACGTAGGCCGAACCATCGGCCCATTGATAGGCACGCGGCAACGGCGAGGCGCAGGCTTTCGGATCAAACGCGTGCGCGCCGGGTGCGGTGCCGGCATTTAGCCGATCATAGATGCGCCCCAGATCGGGCGACACGCGCGACCAGCTGTCCATCGCGGCCTGCAGCGTCGGCGCGATCTCAGGCACCGCGATGCACGATTTCAAATCGCGCGAGACCACAACGAGACGCCCGTCGCGGCCGTGCTTGAGCGACGCGAGCTTCATTTCGTGTGCCAGCTGTCGGCGTAGGTCTTCACTTCCGTCTTTTCCGCCGCTTCGCCCATGTCGAGTGGATCGCGGGCGTCGATCATCACGGCGACTTCGTCGGTCATCGTCTTGGCCGCTTTCGCGCCGGCCGCGAACGCCTTGGGATGCGGACCATGCGTGAAGCCGTTGGGATGCCAGGTGACCATGCCGGGCTTGATGTTGTCGCGGCTGAAGAAATCGCCGGCGTGATAGAAGATCACCTCGTCGAAATCGTCGTTGGAGTGGAAGAACGGCACCTTCAGCGCGCCGGGATCGCTCTCGATCGGGCGCGGCACGAAGGTGCAGACGACGAAGCGGTCAGCCACGAAGGTCGAGTGCACGCTGGGCGGGATGTGATAGCGATGGCTCATCACCGGGCGGATGTCGCGCCAGTTCAGCTTCACGACGGTGAGGTTGCCCTTCCAGCCGATCGCATCCAGCGGATTGTACGGATAGGTGATGGTCGAGATCGCGCCGCGGCGCTTCACCTGCACCTTCCATTCCCCCTGCGCCTGCGCCTTGAACGCGGCATCCAGCTTGGGCGTGTCGAGCGCAGCGGGATCGAAGAACGCATGTGGGCCCAGGATGCCGCGATCGGGCAGCTTGTAGGAGCCGTTGGTCGCCTCGATCAGCAGCATGGTGGTCGGCGCCTTCGGCTCCAGCCGCCACATTGTGCCGCGCGGCAGCAACACGTAGTCGCCTTCGCGATAGCTCATATGGCCAAAGTCGCAGAACAGATCGCCTTCGCCCGCGTGGATAAAGAGAAGATCGTCGCCGTCGGAATTGCGCGCCAGCTCCGGCATCGCCTTGCCACAGGTCCAGATGCGCATCTTCATGCTGGTGTTCGACAGCAGCGTGGCCGCGTCGAACGGATGATTGCTCTCCGGCGCGACCGCCTTGGCGTCAAACGCACGCGGACGCAGCGGCCCTTCAAAGCCTGACCAGCCCGTCGGCGCGTTGCGGTGGTAGATATGCGTCGCCGGTCCGAAGAAGCCGTCGCGCCCGATCTCGCGCTCGAACGATCCGGCGGGCAGGTCGGCATGCGCCTGGCGCGAGGTCTCGCCCTCGACGCGGGGGAATTCGATCCAGTTCTTGCTCATGCCGGGCTCGTGTCCTTCAGCACACCGCGCTTGATCTGATCCGCTTCGATGGATTCGAACAGCGCCTTGAAATTGCCTTCGCCAAAGCCCTGATTGCCCTTGCGCTGGATCAGCTCGAAGAAGATCGGGCCGATGGCGTTCTGGGTGAAGATCTGCAGCAGCAGGCCGATCTCGCTGTTCTTCTCGCCGTCCATCAGGATGTGATTGCGCTTGAGACGCGGCACGTCCTCGTCATGGCCCTTGATGCGGTTGTCGAGGCGCTCGTAATAGGTCTCCGGCGTCTCCTGGAATTGCGCGCCGCTCGTGCGCAGCTTCTCAACCGAGCTGTAGATGTTGTCGGTGCCCAGCGCGATGTGCTGGATGCCTTCGCCGTGATAGGCGTGCAGATATTCCTCGATCTGCGATTTGTCGTCGGAGCTTTCGTTGATCGGGATGCGGATCTTGCCGTCCGGGCTCGTCATCGCGCGGCTTTTGAGGCCGGTGAGCTTGCCCTCGATGTCGAAATAGCGGACTTCGCGGAAATTGAAGAACTTCTCGTAGAAGCCGGCCCACTTCTCCATGTTGCCGCGAAAGACGTTGTGGGTGACGTGATCGATGTCGGTCAGCCCGGCGCCTTCATGCGCGAAGCCCTTCGACGGATCGGTGGCGACGAAATCGACGTCGTAGATCGAGCGGTCACCATAACGGTCGACGAGATAGATCAGGCTGCCGCCGATGCCCTCGATCGCCGGGATGTTCAGCTCCATCGGGCCGACTTCGTTGCGCACCGGCGTGGCGCCCATCTCGATCAACTGGGCGTAGGCCTTCGCGGCGTCCTTCACGCGGAACGCCATGGCGCAGGCGGACGGGCCATGCTTGGCGGCGAAACGTGCGCCGTGGCTGTCGGGCTCCGCATTGACGACGAAGTTCACCTCGCCCTGACGGAACAGCGTGACGTCCTTGGAGCGGTGGCGCGCGACGGCGCGAAAGCCCATGCGTTCGAAGAGGGCGTAGAGCTGGGTCACGTCGAGGGCGGTGTATTCGACGAACTCGAATCCGTCGGTGCCGATGCGGTTTTCCCAGGGGACGAAGTCGGCCATGGCGATGCCTCGATTCCGGTGTCGCCAGGGATATTAGTTTCAAATGAAACTAGTTGCGAGTCCTACATCGCCATGGGCGCGGTCTCGCCCAGGATACCCACAACCAGAAGGATCAGCGTGGCGCATGACAGTTCCATGATCACCGTCGTCGTGAGGGACTCGGAGGATTCTTTGTCGCCGCGCACCATGGCGGGGAGGATGCCGAAGCGGTTGGTCAGCGCCAGGGCGATCATCAGCGCCGCCAGCACCAGTTTCGCCGCCAGCCAGCCGAGATAGGCGCCCGACCATGTCATGCCCGGCTGATAGAGGATGGCGGCGGCATTGATTGATCCGGCGACGACCAGAAGCGCCACGGCGATGATCGCCCAGCCGGAAAAGATGCGCAGCGCCGCAACGAGGTCGGCGCTCCTTGCCCGGATCAGCAGTGCGAGCACCACGAGCGCGCCGATCCAGAAGCCGGCGCACACCAGGTGCAGGCCATCGTTCATGGCGAGCACCGGTCCCCAGTCACCGCCGCGCGCCGCGGCATGACTGACGGTTCCGAGAAGAGCCAGTGCCGCACCTGACACCACGGCGCGCAGCCACGCAGATGCGTTGATGACGACCAGGGCGATCAGTGCGATGAGCAACGCTGCCCGCGCCAGGAAGACGTGGCCGTAATCCGTCTGTTTCGCGACTATCGATAACTGGTTCAGATCGAAGGCCGCGGCCGGATCGGCGGTCATCTGGCTTGTCACGAAGCCGAGGCAGATCACACTCGTCACCAGCGCGACGATGGCAGCGATGATGAGCCAGCGGCGAAGCCTGCTGCTCACCGGCACGAGATCGACGCGCGCCACCGCGATCGCCGAATACGCGCTCGCACCGAACACCGTCATCAGACTTGCGAAGTGAAGCGCGCGCGTGAGCGCAAAGAACACGATCACGGCAGGACCAGGAAGTTGTACTTGCCGTCGGTGCGATGCGTATCGATCGAGACGGCATGCCAGGTCACGCGATAGCGGCCCGGCGGCAAGGGCTTCAGGGCCACCTCCATCTCGGTGCCCATCGTACTCGATGGCGCGGCCGTGACGTCATGACCACCTTCATCGGTCACCGCGATGCCGCTGAACGCTCCTTCCAGCGACTCGGTGAAGTGCATCTCTACCTTCGCGGGCGGCGTCTTGAGATTGTCGCCGGCGCGTGGCGCGGCGATCTCGAGGAAGGCATGCGCCATCGCCGGAGTGCCGGCGATGGCGGTCATGACTACAAGCGCGAACGCCTTCAATGATTGCCCCCGAAGATCGGCGTGCCCAGCGAGTGCGGGAAGATGTCGTCGACGTAAAAGTGAAGCTGCATCAGAACGCCGACATTGTCACCCGAGGCGTGGTTGACCGGAATGATCGCCTCGACGCCGAGCTGTGAATACTGGCCGGACCACAGCACGCCGGGATTGATGGTGCCCGTCGTGCCGCCACCGCCCGTATCGGTCGGCGTCTCCATCGAGAACTCGACCAGCGGCGTCAGGTGCGCGACGAAGTTCGAGAAGCCCTGATCGCGCACATTGGTCTGCAGGTAGAACAGGCTGTATTCGACGGCGCCGCTCCATTCGAGCGTTTTGGACGCGGTGCTGGTTCCGGGGATGGCGTAGCCGATGACACCGGTCACGGCGAGCGGCCGCAGCAGGGTCATCGAATCCGGCAGGTCGCCGAAACCTTTGCCGAACAGCAGCTTGGGCGTGTAGGTCGTGAAGGTGTCGGCCACCGCGCGCGAGCCGCTGCCGCCGATCTCGAAGCTCATCGCGGCTGACGCAACGAACTCGCTGTCGGCGTCGGTCAGGAATTGCCAGGTCGGCGTGATCTCCAGATTGTCCCAGCCGCT
>DASZCC010000019.1:0-4768 GCA_035943485.1 Rhizomicrobium sp.
CGCCGCCGACATCGCCACGATCAAGCAGCCGCTGGAAGACGCTTTCCACGCCGTGATCGGAGGCCAGGCGGAAAGCGATGGCTTCAACCGCCTTGTGATGAGCGCCGGCATCGAATGGCGCGCCGTGACCATCCTGCGCACTGTCGCGAAGTTCCTGCGGCAGGCCGGCTTCGCCTTCAGCCAGGAATATGTCGAGCAGGCGCTGTACCGCAATCCGGATATCGCGCGCCTTCTTGTCGAGCTGTTCCACGCGCGCACCGCGCCCGACGGCAACGACAACGATATCGCCCATGTCCAGACGCGTATCGACGCCGCGCTCAACGATGTGCAGAGCCTCGATGACGACCGCATCATCCGCCGCGTCCGCAATGTCGTCACCAATGTGCTGCGCACGAACTTCTTCCAGCCAGACGAGAAGGGCCTGCCGAAGCCATACATCGCGATCAAGCTCGACAGCCAGAAGCTCGAGGAGCTTCCTCTGCCGCGTCCGCTGGTCGAAATCTTTGTCTACGCACCGGATGTCGAGGGCGTGCATCTGCGCTTCGGCAAGGTCGCGCGCGGCGGCATCCGCTGGTCCGACCGGCGCGAAGATTTCCGCACCGAAATCCTGGGCCTCGTAAAGGCGCAGCAGGTGAAGAACGCGGTCATTGTGCCGGTTGGCGCGAAGGGCGGCTTCTATCCCAAGGCTATGCCGCTCAACCCGACGCGCGACCAGTCGCAGGCCGTCGGCATCGCAGCCTACAAGGTCCTGATCAACGCACTGCTCGACGTGACCGACAACCTCAAGCCGGATGGTTCAATCGAGCCGCCGCATGCGGTGCGCCGGCATGACGGCGACGATCCCTATCTGGTCGTCGCGGCCGACAAGGGCACGGCCACGTTCTCCGACATCGCCAACGGTATTGCAGAAGACCGCGGTTTCTGGCTTGGCGATGCGTTCGCCAGCGGTGGCAGCCATGGCTACGACCACAAGAAGATGGGCATCACGGCGCGCGGCGCGTGGGAAGCGGTGAAGCGCCACTTCCGCGAACTCGGCCGCGACATCCAGAAGGAGCCGTTCAGCGCCATCGGCGTGGGCGACATGTCCGGCGATGTGTTCGGCAACGGCATGCTGCTGTCGAAACAGACGCGGCTGCTGGCTGCGTTTGATCACCGCCATATCTTCATCGATCCCACACCCGATCCGGCAACGAGCTGGGCCGAGCGCAAGCGGCTGTTTGATCTGCCGCGCTCAAGCTGGGACGACTACAACAAGTCCCTGATCAGCGCCGGCGGCGGCGTCTTCGCACGTACGCTGAAGGAAATCCCGCTGACGGCCGAAGTGAAAGCGATCACCGGCGTGAGCGTCGACAAGCTTTCGCCCGGCGAGCTGATCAAGGCGCTGCTCAAGGCCGAGATCGACCTGCTGTTCTTCGGCGGCATCGGCACCTTCATCAAGGCGGCGGCGCAATCCAATCTCGATGCCGGCGACCGCGCCAACGACGCCTTCCGCGTGAACGGCGGCGAGGTGCGGGCCAAGGTGATCGGCGAAGGCGCCAATCTGGGCCTCACCCAGCTGGGCCGTATCGAGTACGCACGGTCCGGCGGCCGCATCAACACCGACGCGATCGACAACTCGGCTGGTGTCGACACCTCTGACCATGAAGTGAACCTGAAAATTCTGCTCGGCGGACCCCAGCGCCGTGGCGAACTTACGCCGGCGGCGCGCGACGACCTGCTGTTCGCAATGACCGATGATGTCGCCGCGCATGTACTGATGGACAATTACGACCAGACGCTGGCGCTCTCGGTGGCGCAGTCGCGCGCGACCAAGGACCTCGATGCGCAGGGCCGCTTCATGCGCGACCTCGAAAAGCGTGGCCGGCTCGATCGCGCCGTGGAATTCCTGCCCGACGATGCCGAGATGCAGCGCATGGAGAACGAGAACCGCGGCCTGACACGGCCGGAGATCGCTGTGGTCATGGCGTATGCCAAGCTCGACCTCGATGCGGAGATCGTGGCGAGCGCCCTGCCCGATGACCCGACGTTCAAGACCGTGCTAGCCGGATACTTCCCGCCGGCTGCAGTTGAACGCTTCCCTGAAGCGCTGGAGCAGCATCGCCTCAAGCGCGAGATCATATCAACGACGCTGGCCAACCGCATCGTCAATCTTGCCGGCCCGGTGTTCGTCGCGCGCATGAAGGAGATGTCGGGCGCGACCGGCGCGCAGGTCGCGCGCGCCTATGTCGTGGCCGAAGGCGCCTTCGGACTGGCCGCGCTCAAGACGCGCATTGATGCGCTTGATGGGCGGGTCGATGCCGCGGTCCAGACCGGCATGTATGAAGCGATCGCGGACATCCTGCGCCGCCTGGGCCTGTGGTTCCTGACCAACGTGCCGCCGGAAGCCGATCTTGCACCGACCGTCGCGCTCTATCGCGCGGGCGTGGAAAACCTGCGCGGCACGTTCAACTCGCTGGTCTCGCCGTTTGAAGCGCAGGAGACAGAAACGCGTATCGAAAAGTTGCAACAGGCGGGTGTGCCGCTTGATGTCGCCGAGGACATCGCCGTCCTGCCGCTCATGGGCAGTGCGCCGGAAATTGCCCAGCTGGCGCGCACGCGCAACCTGCCGGTCGATCTCGTCGCCGGTGCATACTTCGCGATGGGCGCGACCGTCGGCATCGATCGCCTGCGCGGCCTCGCGCAACGGATCAACGCGGGCGAACACTGGGACCGCCTCGCAATCCGGCGCATCGCGGACGACCTGTATGCCGGGCAGCGTGCGCTGACCGCCGACGCGCTGTCAGGCGTCACAGGGCAGGATCGCGCTGACGGTCATGCCGCGGTGGAGGCCTGGGCCGCCGCACGCGGCGAGACGCTGTCGCGGGCACGGCTGTTCCTCGATGCGCTTGAGAGCAGTGGCGATCTCACTATTGCCAAGCTCACGCTTGCGAACACGCAGATCCGGGAGCTTTCCGCGCGTTGACTCTGAGCGGCGCGCAACGCATCGAGATCGTCGGCGAGACTGCGTTCGTCCTCAACGCCAACGGGCGCATCGTGCACAACAACGAGCCGACGCCGACGGCGGGCCCCCGCCTCTGGATGGCTGGCTGCGCGACGGGCAACCGGTTCCTGCTGCACGAAGGTGTGAGCGCATCGACGGCGGCGAAGGTCGCCGAGCTTATGCAGGACGAGCCGCCGCTGGCCACCATCAATGCGGCGCCACAGCATCTCACTCGCTACATCGAATTGCTCGGCGCCGAAAAGGAAGCCCGCGGCATCAACTATGCGCTTCCCGAAGATGTTTCGATCGCCTGCTCCGCACAGCGCATCTGGTCCGGCACAGACGAAGGCGATCGGCTGGTGGCGGCGCTGGATACAAACGGCATGCCGCATGGGCTCTACGCCATGGGCTTCATCAACACTGGCGAATTCTGGCAGCCCTGGTGCGCCTTGCTGGAAGACGGCGTGGTCGCCTCGATCTGCTTTGCGGCGCGGCTTGGCAAGAAAGGCGCAGATGCGGGCGTCGCGACAGCGCCGGAATTCCGCGGCCAGGGCTATGCGGCGGCGGTGACGGCCGGATGGGCGGCGCATCCCGCACTGGCGAGACGCGTCCTCGGCTACAGCACGACAGTCGACAATGTGTCGTCCCAGCGCATCGCCGAGCGGCTTGGCCTGCGGATGATCGGAGCGACGGTTACGCTGAGCTGACTATTTCGGCGCGGCCCGCATGCGGCGTGGAATCTCCACCGCGAACACCCACGCGTTGCCGATCGAGAGATAGAGCGCCGCGATCTGCGCCGGGATGAGAACGTAGAGCAGCATCGGCCAACCTGCGATCAGTCCGATGCCGGTCGCCACCGGTCCAAGTTCGCCCAACGTCGCAAGTACCGAGCGGACAGCGCGTGGGCCTCGTGCGCCGAGTACGGATTGCGCGTCATCGGGGAAGTTCGCCGCAAACACCGACGTGCCGATGAATACGCCTATGCCTGTCGCAATGAACTCCGCGCCAACAACCCAGGCCGGTTGTCCTGGCACGATGCCGAACAGACCGATCACCAGCATCTCGAATTGCAGAAACAGTGCGCTGAAAGCGCGGCTCATATAGCCGTTGCCGGCGAGGACATGATCGAGGGAAATCGTCAGACCGACGAAGAGAAGGCCGGCCAGCGTCGCGCTGACCTGCGCCACGGTGATGAAATAGTCGTGCCAGCTCGCAAGCACTGTCCCCATGCGCCCATCCTGTCACGGCGGGCGCATGGGAGAAAGATCGTGCTAGCGCGGCGCCATGCGGATCGCGCCGTCGAGACGGACCGTCTCACCGTTGAAATACGGGTTCGACAGCATCTCGAGCGCGAGCGACGCGTATTCCGGCGGATTGCCCAGACGCGGCGGGAACGGCACCTGCGCGCCCAGCGCGGCCTTCACCTGCTCCGGCGCGGCGCCCAGAAGCGGCGTGTTGAACAGACCCGGCATGATCGTGTTGCAGCGGATGCCTTCCTGCGCGAGATCGCGCGCCACGACGAGCGTCAGGCCGTTGATGCCGGCTTTCGACGCGGTGTAGGCGGCCTGGCCAATCTGTCCATCCTGCGCCGCGACCGACGCCGTGTTGACGATCGCGCCACGCTCGCCACCCGCCAGCGGCTCAAGTGACAGCATGCCCTGCGCCGCAATCGCGATGCAGCGATAGGTGCCGACGAGATTGATCTGGATAATGAAGTTGAACGCATCGGTCGGGAAGCGGCGCGTCTCGCCCGTCTTCTTGTCACGCGACGCGGTCTTGATCGCATTG
>DASZCC010000020.1:0-1833 GCA_035943485.1 Rhizomicrobium sp.
CTTCAGGGTCTCAAAAGCGGCGAGCCGATGCGCCGCGACACCATCTTCCGCATTGCTTCGATGACAAAGTCTGTCACCGCCGCGGCAGCGATGATCCTGGTCGAGGAAACCGTTCTGAGACTGGATGATCCCGTTGATCCATGGCTGCCCGAACTCGCCAACGCAAAAGTCCTGCGTCAGATTGACAGCGCGGTTGACGATACGGTGCCGGCGCGCCGCCCGATCACGCTGCGCGATCTTCTGGCCTTCACCTGCGGCATGGGTCTGGTGTTCGCGCCACCCGGCACCTATCCGATCCAGAAGGCGATCGAGAAAGCAGGCTTTATGCCAGGGCCGAATTCGCTTCAGGTCACACCTGATGAATACATGAAACGGCTTAGCGCACTGCCGTTGATCGACCAGCCCGGCGAGCAATGGCGTTATCACACCGGCTCCGATGTGCTCGGCGTGCTGATTGCACGCGCGGCGGGCGTACGGTTCGATGTCTTCCTGCAGGAACGCATCTTCGCGCCGCTCGGCATGACCGACACCGGCTTTTATGTTCCGGAAGCAAAGCTCGATCGTCTTGCCACCGGATATGGATATGACGATGCCGGCAAGCTGGTGATCGTCGATGAAGCACGCGGCCGCTTTGCGAAGCCGCCGCTGTTTCCCAGCGGCGGAGCCGGGCTAGTGTCGACCGCCGACGATTACCTCGCGTTCGCGCGGATGCTGCTTCGCGGTGGCGAAGGAGTTTTGTCCCGTGCTGCTGTCGAGCTGATGATGACGGATGCGCTGACGCCTGCACAGAAAGCCGCGTCGCAATTCACGCCCGGATTCTTCGACAACCAAAGCTGGGCGTTCGGCGGATCGGTCATCACGCGCCGGACCGGGATCGCCACGACACCCGGACAGTACGGCTGGGTCGGCGGGCACGGCACTCTCTTCAGCGTCGACCGCCGCGAGGACATGATCACCGTTTTCCTCAGTCAGCGGGCCATGCGTCATCCCTGGGACATCCCAATAGGGCAGGATTTCCAGACCCTCGCCTATCGGGCTCTGGCCGACTGAAGCACCCATACCGCTTGTTCTAAGAACCGCTTGCCTCTCCCGAAATCCTCGTTCAGACTGACAAATAGTCAGAACTATAGTCGGGAGTCGGGAATGTCAGGTACGGCAGAGACAGTGAGACCTGCGGCAGCGGATCTAGGCTTCGATCCCGCGGCTCTGAAGGCCAAATATCTCGCCGAGCGTGATAAGCGCCTGCGCCGCGATGGCAACGAGCAATACACCGAGATCAAGGGCCAGTTCGCCCACTACCTCGAAGACCCCTACGTCGCCCCGATCAACCGGGCGCCGCTGACGGATGAAGTGGAAGTCGTCATCATCGGCGGTGGATTCGGCGGCCTGCTCGCCGCATCGCGTCTGCGCGAGGCAGGCGTCGAGGACATCCGCGTCATTGAAAAGGGCGGCGACTTCGGCGGCACCTGGTACTGGAACCGCTATCCCGGTGCGGCCTGCGACATCGAAAGTTATGTCTATCTCCCGCTGCTTGAAGAACTGAACTTCATGCCGGTAGAGAAGTACACGCGCGCGCCCGAAATCCTGAAACACTGCCGCGCGATCGGCGAGAAGTTCGATCTCTACCGCCAGGCTGTGTTCCAGACCGAAGTCACGGAGCTCCGCTGGGACGAGAATATCTCCCGCTGGATCATCAAGACCAACAAGGGCGACGCGATGAAGACCCGCTTCGTCGTTATGGCAAACGGTCCGCTCCATCGTCCGAAGCTGCCCGGCATTCCCGGTGTCGAGAGCTACAAGGGGCATTCGTTCCACACCAGCCGGTGGGATTAC
>DASZCC010000021.1:0-4327 GCA_035943485.1 Rhizomicrobium sp.
CTTCTTCGAGCACAACGTGTTCCACCTGGGCAAAAAGGGTGGCACCACGCTGGAGCTGGTCGCCGAGCGTCTGCGCGGCGAGACGCTGAGCTTCGATCTGGCGATCGGCGGCACCGTGCTGGTGGAAGCCGGCAAGCGCATCACCGCACGCCACGTGCGCCAGCTTGCCGCGGAGAACATCACCGCGCTGGAAGTGCCGGACGATTATCCGATCGGCCGCATCCTGGCCACCGATATCATCGACAGCAAGACCGGCGAACTGCTGGCGTCGGCGAATGACGAGATCACCGCCGAGCAGCTGGAGAACTTCCGCAAGGCCGGTATCGAGGTCGTGCCGACCCTGTACGTCAACGATCTCGATCGCGGCGCCTACATCTCGCACACCTTGCGCATCGACAACACCAAGACGCCGCTGGAGGCGCTGGTGGAAATCTATCGCATGATGCGTCCGGGCGAGCCGCCGACCAAAGATGCCGCGCAGAACCTGTTCTTCAACCTGTTCTTCACCTTCGACCGCTACGACCTGTCGGGCGTGGGCCGGATGAAGTTCAACCGTCGCGTGGGCCGCAAGGAAATCCTCGGCCCGGGCGTGCTGTACGACCACAAGTATTTCAGCGAGCGCAAGGAAGAGGAATCGCAGCGGCTGGTCAAGGAGCAGGGCGTAACGTCCGACATCCTCGACGTGCTGAAGGTGCTGATCGACATCAAGAACGGTCATGGCACCGTCGATGACATCGATCACCTGGGCAACCGTCGCGTGCGTTCGGTCGGCGAGATGGCCGAGAACACCTTCCGCATCGGCCTGGTGCGTGTCGAGCGCGCGGTACGCGAACGCCTGTCGCTGGCCGAAGCCGATGGCCTGACCCCGCAGGATCTGATCAACGCCAAGCCGGTCGCGGCGGCGGTGAAGGAGTTCTTCGGTTCGTCGCAGCTGTCGCAGTTCATGGATCAGAACAACCCGCTGTCGGAAGTGACCCACAAGCGCCGCGTCTCCGCGCTAGGGCCGGGCGGCCTAACCCGCGAACGCGCCGGCTTCGAAGTGCGTGACGTGCATCCGACTCATTACGGTCGCGTCTGCACCATCGAAACGCCGGAAGGCCCGAACATCGGCCTGATCAACTCGCTCGCCGTGTACGCGCGCACCAACTCGTATGGTTTCCTTGAGACGCCGTACCGCAAGGTGGCGAACAGCAAGGTCACCGACAAGGTCGATTACCTTTCCGCGATCGAGGAAGGCGATCACGTGATCGCGCAGGCGAACTCGCCGCTCGACAAACACGGCGGTTTCGTAGAGGACTTCGTGTCCTGTCGTTTCCGTGGTGAATCCGAGCTGCGTCCGGCGGCCGAAGTCGACTACATGGACGTCTCGCCGATGCAGACCGTCTCGGTCGCCGCGGCGCTGGTGCCGTTCCTCGAGCACGACGATGCGAACCGCGCCCTGATGGGCGCGAACATGCAGCGTCAGGCTGTGCCGACGCTACGTTCGCAGACTCCGCTGGTGGGTACCGGCATCGAGCGCGCGGTGGCGCGTGACTCCGGCGTCATCGTCTCCGCCAAACGCGGTGGCGTGATCGACCAGGTCGATGCGGCCCGCATCGTGGTGCGCGTGAACGAGGAAGAGGTTGGCGACAACGACGCCGGCGTCGACATCTACACGCTGACCAAATACACCCGCTCCAACCAGAACACCAACCTCAATCAGCGTCCGCTGGTGAATGTCGGTGATGTGGTGGCGAAGGGCGACACGCTGGCCGACGGTTCGTCGACCGACCTGGGCGAGCTCGCGCTCGGCCAGAATATGCTGATCGCGTTCATGCCGTGGAACGGCTACAACTTCGAAGACTCGATCCTGCTCTCCGAGCGCGTCGTGCAGGAAGACCGCTACACCTCGATCCACATCGAGGAGCTGTCGTGCATCGCGCGTGACACCAAGCTGGGTGCCGAGGAAATCACCGCCGACATTCCGAACGTTGGCGAGCAAGCGCTCGCACGTCTGGACGAGTCGGGCATCGTCTACATCGGTGCCGAGGTGAAGGCCGGCGACATCATGGTCGGCAAGGTCACGCCGAAGGGCGAGAGCCAGCTCACGCCGGAAGAGAAGCTGCTGCGTGCAATCTTCGGCGAGAAGGCGTCCGACGTGAAGGACTCGTCCTTGCGCGTGCCGCCGGGCATGGACGGCACCGTCATCGACGTGCAGGTCTTCACTCGCGACGGTATCGAGAAGGACAAGCGCGCCAAGCAGATCGAGGAAACCGAGGTCAAGCGGATCCGCAAGGATCTGGACGATCAGTTCCGCATCCTCGAAGGCGCGATCTACAGCCGCATGCGCACCCAGTTGCTCGGCAAGTCCGCGATGAGCGGTCCGGGTGGCCTGAAGCGTGGTACCGAGATCACCGATGCCTACCTCGACGGCCTGAAGAAGGACGACTGGTTCAAGATCAACGTCAAGGACGAGGAAGTCACCGAGTTCCTCGAGCGCGCGGCCGACCAGGTCAAGCGCCACAAGGAGGAGTTCGACAAGCGTTTCAAGGAGAAGCAGGGCAAGATCACCCAGGGCGACGATCTGGCACCGGGCGTGCTGAAGATGGTCAAGGTGTTCCTGGCCGTGAAACGCCGCATCCAGCCGGGCGACAAGATGGCTGGCCGTCACGGCAACAAGGGCGTGGTGTCGAACGTGGTGCCGGTGGAAGACATGCCGTACTCCGCCGACGGCGTGCCGGTCGACATCGTGCTGAACCCGCTGGGCGTACCTTCGCGTATGAACATCGGCCAGATTCTGGAAGTCCATCTGGGCTGGGCCGCCAAGGGTCTGGGCAAGAAGATCCAGAAGATGCTCGAGGCGCAGGAGAAGGTCGGCAAGATCCGCGAGTTCCTCGACCAGATCTACAACACGCATGTGGCCGGTGCCGTGCAGTACGTCGACCTGAAGTCGCTCACCGACAAGGAGATCTTCGCGCTCGCCACCAATCTGCAGGAAGGCGTGCCGATGGCAACGCCGGTGTTCGATGGTGCGGAAGAGACCGAGATCAAGGCGATGCTGAAGCTTGCCGATCTGCCGGAGTCCGGTCAGACCATGCTGTTCGACGGTCGCACCGGCGAGTCGTTCGATCGCCCGGTCACCGTCGGCTACATGCATTACCTCAAGCTCAACCATCTGGTCGACGACAAGATGCACGCGCGTTCCACCGGCCCGTACTCGCTGGTCACCCAGCAGCCGCTGGGCGGCAAGGCGCAGTTCGGCGGTCAGCGCTTCGGCGAAATGGAAGTGTGGGCGCTGGAAGCCTACGGCGCGGCCTATACCCTGCAGGAAATGCTGACGGTGAAGTCCGACGACGTGCAGGGCCGCAACCAGATGTACAAGAACATTGTCGACGGTAACCACGAGATGACCGCAGGCATGCCGGAATCCTTCAACGTGCTGGTGAAGGAAATCCGCTCGCTTGCCATCGACATCGATCTGGAAGAGATCAAGTGACCCGCGCAGTCACAGGAGCCATGCAATGAAAGACCTGCTCAATCTGTTCAATCAGCAGCGCGCGACGCCGGACTTTGACGCGATCAAGATCGCGCTGGCCTCGCCGGAGCTGATCCGTTCGTGGTCGTACGGCGAAGTGAAGAAGCCGGAAACCATCAACTACCGCACCTTCAAGCCGGAGCGTGACGGCCTGTTCTGCGCCGCCATCTTCGGACCGGTGAAGGACTACGAGTGCCTGTGCGGCAAGTACAAGCGCATGAAGCACCGCGGCGTGGTCTGCGAGAAGTGCGGCACGGAAGTGACGCTGGCCAAGGTGCGTCGTGAGCGCATGGGCCACATCGAGCTGGCCAGCCCGACCGCGCACATCTGGTTCCTCAAGTCGCTGCCGTCGCGCATCGGCCTGATGCTGGACATGACGCTGCGCGACATCGAGCGCATCCTGTACTTCGAAGCCTTCGTGGTGATCGATCCGGGCATGACCGCGCTCGAGCGCGGCCAGCTGCTCAGCGAAGACCAGTACCTGGAAGCGACCGAAGAGCACGGCGACGAGTTCGACGCGCGGATGGGTGCCGAGGCGGTATTCCATCTGCTGAAATCGCTCGACCTGCCGGGCGAAGTCATCCGCCTGAAAGAAGAGATCACCTCCACCAACTCCGAGACCAAGCTGAAGCGGCTGACCAAGCGCGTGAAGCTGATCGAGGCGTTCCTGGAATCCGGCAACAAGCCGGAGTGGATGGTGCTGACCGTTCTTCCCGTGCTGCCGCCGGATCTGCGTCCGCTGGTACCGCTGGACGGTGGCCGTTTCGCCACCTCCGATCTGAACGATCTGTATCGTCGCGTCATCAACCGCAA
>DASZCC010000022.1:0-5576 GCA_035943485.1 Rhizomicrobium sp.
GGTCAGCAGCGAGGAATTCGCCGGCAAGCCGGTCGCCTTCCTGCACGCGTCAGTGCGCGCTGTTGCCTCGCAGGCAGCGCTGCGGCTGATCCTGGAGACAATGGCAGCGCGCGTGATCGAAGACGCGACGATCACCGTGCCGCTGCTCGGCAAACAGACGGACGCCAACGAAATTGCGGCTGACCCAGCCATCGCGCCGCGGCTGCGCGCGGCGCTGGAAGCCTTCGCGGATCAGGCCTCGAAGCGGTAGTTTGCCCCGTCGCGCTTGACGTGACCCGCCGTCGGCGCCGCGAAATGCGTGCCGATCACCAGGATCGGCTTGTCGGCCCATTGCTCGAACATCGTGTGGCGGCGGGCATTGGCCGCCGATTGATCTGAATCAAACAGCGACATCCAGTCCGGATGCGCGAACTGGCTCGGGTGATGGATCATGTCGCCGGTGATGACGGCGCTCTGGCCCTTGGACTCGATCATCACGCTGACATGGCCCGGCGTGTGTCCCGGTGTCGGCACGAGGCGGATCTCCGGCGAGACGCGGTGGTCCATCTCCACCGTTTGCGCCAGCCCGGCGTCGAAGATCGGCTTCACCGAGTCCGTCATGATCTCGGCGGTCTCGCCCTCGGTCTCGCCAATCCAGTGTTCATACTCGGTCTTGCCGATCAGATAGCGCGCGTTGGGGAATGTCGGCACCCACTTGTCGCCGACTTTCATCGTGTTCCAGCCGACATGATCGACATGAAGATGCGTGCAGACGACGGCGTTGACGGACTCGCGCGGGAAGCCCGCTTCAGCGATGTGCTTGAGGAAGTCGGTCTGCAACATCTGCCCACGGAGCAATCCACGGTTCTTGTCGTTGCCGATGCAGGTATCAACCACCAGCTTCAGCCCCGGCGCCTCCACCAGCAACGCATGGATCGACAGCAGCATCGCATCGTCCTGGTTGACGAAGTTCGGATAGAGCCATGGCATTGTCCGCAGGGCTTCCGGCGTCGCCTCCTGGAGGAAGCTGAATTTGTGCGCGACGGGCATCTCCATCTCCACCACCCGCGTCACCTTCACGTCGCCGATCTTCCAGGAAAGCATGGTCTCCTCCGATTTTCGTTATTTTGGATGTGCGTTTTTCACCAGGTCCGTCACGACGGCCGGATCGGCCAGCGTGGTGATGTCGCCGAGATTGGACGTGTCGCCCTCCGCGATCTTGCGCAGGATGCGGCGCATGATCTTGCCGGACCGCGTCTTGGGCAGACCCGGCGCGAACTGGATCACGTCGGGCCGCGCGATCGGACCAATCTCCTTGCCGACCCATTGCTTGAGCGTCGTGTTGAGCGCGTCGCTCGCCGTGACACCGACATTCAGGGTGACATAGGCGTAGATGCCCTGTCCCTTGATGTCGTGCGGATAGCCGACGACCGCCGCTTCGGCCACATCGTGATGCGCGACCAGCGCGCTCTCGACTTCTGCCGTGCCCATGCGGTGGCCCGAGACGTTGATGACGTCGTCGACGCGACCGGTGATCCAGTAATAGCCGTCCTCGTCGCGCCTGCAACCATCACCGGTGAAGTACTTGCCGCGATAGGTCTTGAAGTAGGTGTCGATGAAGCGCTGATGATCGCCGTACACCGTGCGCATCTGGCCGGGCCACGAGTCGAGCAGCACGAGATTGCCGCTGTTGGCGCCCTCCAGCACCTTGCCGTCGGCATCGACAAGCTGCGGCGTGATGCCGAACAGCGGCTTGGTCGCCGAGCCGGGCTTGAGATCGGTCGCGCCGGGCAGGGGCGAGATGAGGATGCCGCCGGTCTCTGTCTGCCACCAGGTGTCGACGATCGGGCAGTGCGCGTCGCCCACCACGCGGTGATACCACAGCCAAGCTTCCGGATTGATCGGTTCGCCCACTGAACCCAGCAGTCGCAGCGAGGTGCGGCTTGTCTTCTTCACCGGCTCCTCGCCTTCGCGCATCAGAGCGCGGATGGCGGTCGGCGCTGTGTAGAAGATGTTGACCTTGTGCTTGTCGATCACCTCCCAGAAGCGCGAGGTCGACGGATAGTTCGGCACGCCTTCGAACATCACCGTCGTGGCGCCGTTCGAGAGCGGGCCATAGACGATGTAGCTGTGCCCGGTCACCCAGCCGACATCTGCTGTGCACCAATAGATGTCGCCTTCGTGATAATCGAACACGTATTGATGCGTGAACCCGGCGTACATGAGATAGCCGCCGGAGGTATGCAGCACGCCCTTGGGCTTACCGGTCGAGCCAGAGGTGTAGAGAATGAACAGCGGATCCTCGGCCCCCATCGGTTCTGCGGGGCAGTCGGCCGGCACCTTCGCGGCCGCATCGTGATACCAGACATCGCGTCCGTCCTTCATCGCCACCGCACCACCGGTGCGCTTGACGACGATGACGGTCTTCACGTCCGGGCACTTGGCGAGCGCCTCATCGGTGTTCTTCTTGAGCGGGATCGGCTTGCCGCCGCGCATGCCTTCGTCGGCAGTCAAGATGATCGTCGACGAACAGTCCTGCACACGACCGGCGATACTGTCTGGCGAGAACCCGGCGAAGATCACTGAGTGCACCGCGCCGATGCGCGCGCAGGCGAGCATCGCATATGCCGCCTCGGGTATCATCGGCAGGTAGATCGTGACGCGGTCGCCCTTCTTGACGCCATGCGCCTTCAGCACATTGGCGAAGCGGCAGACCTCGCGATGCAATTCTTCATAGGTGATATGGCGGCTGTCCTTCGGATCGTCGCCTTCCCAGATAATCGCCGTCTGCTTCGCACGCTTCGGCAGGTGCCGGTCAACGCAATTGGCCGCGACGTTGAGCGTGCCGTCCTCGAACCACTTGATGTGCAAGTTGCCGGGATCCCATGAGACGTCCTTCACCTTCGTGAAGGGCTTGGACCAATCGAGGCGGCGCGCCTGGTCGGCCCAGAATCCGTCCGGGTCCTTCAGCGAGCGGGCATACATCTCATCATATCGGGCGCGATCGATCAGCGCGCGTTCGCGCCACTCACGAGAAACCGGAAAAAGCGTATCAGACATGATCTATTCTGCGGCCTTCTTGGATTTGCCGCCGAGCACGGCCTCGGTGTCCGCGCCGGGTTTGCGCGGGTTGATTCGAACGCTGGACGGTGTTTTCGAGAATTTGATCGGCGGCTTCATCGAGCGCCAGTGACCTTCCGTCTCGTGCGGCAGCACTTCAAAGAAGCCGACGGCCTTGAGATGCGGATCGTCCAGCACACCGTCGAGCGTGTTGGCGCGCATGATCGGGATGCGATGCTGTTCGCCAAGCTCCATCCACTCGGCCGTGGTGTGTGTTGCCGCGGCCTGGCGCATCGCCTTGTTGTACAGCGCGACTTTTTCCTTGCCGCTGCCCGCATTGACGAATTCGAGGCTGTTGTAGAAGTCCTCGATGCCGCCAAGCTTCATGAAATTGTCGGCGCCTTCCTTGCCGGACGGCATGGTCGCGATCCAGCCGTCCTTGGTCCGGAAACAGGCGCGATCGGGCGCAAGGGCCGGCGTCGAGCCGACATGCCCGACGATGGGTTCATACGCGGCGCCATAGAGATGTTCCGCCATCAGGAAGCTCGTGTAACTTTCCAGCATGGGCACTTCGACAAACTGACCTTCGCCGGACCGCTCGCGATGAAAGAGAGCGGCGAGTACCGCGTAGAGAGCGTGCAGGCCAGAAACCTTGTCGGCAACATAGCTCGGGAACATCCGCATCGTGCTCTCGCCCTTGTTGTCGAGAATCATGTCCGCGCCGCCCGATGCAGCCTGCACGAGATCGTCGAAAGCCTGGCGGCCGCCATAAGGACCCTCGCTGCCATAGCCAACGCAGTGGACGTAGACCATCGAGGGATTGATCGCCGACACTTCCTCGTAGCCGAAGCCCAGGCTGCCCATCGCGCTGGTGCGCACATTGTGGATGAACACCTGTGCGGTCGGGATCAGGGCGCGCAGCTTTTCGCGGTCTTCTTCCAGCTTGAGGTCGAGGGTCACGGACTTCTTGTTGCGGTTGAGCATCATGAAGGACGAACCCATGTCCTTCGACTTGTTCTGCTTGAGGCCATAGCGTTGCTTGTCGCCGCCCGGTGCTTCTACCTTGATGACCTCGGCCCCCAGATCGCCGAGCGTCTGCGTGGCGTAGGGACCGAATATGAAACTGGTCAGGTCGATGACGGTGATGCCGTGCAGGGGGCCGGGCATGGGCGATTTCCTCGGAATATCTTATTGTTCGATAGCGGTCCGGAGACATTAATCCATGGCGCCAAACGGGCAAGCGGCCAAACCCATCATGACCGACGCCGCCGTTAAGGCGAAAACCGGCCATGACTGGTCCTACTGGTTTACGCAGCTGGACAAGGCCGGCGGCAAAGGCCTCGATCACAGGGCTCTCGTCATGCTGGTGCACAAGCTGGGTGCCGGTCGCTGGTGGGGCCAGATGATCGCGGTGTCGTACGAACGCGCCCGCGGCATCCGCGCCGTGCATCAGAGGGCGGGTGGCAAGTTCTCCGTCAGCGTGACGAAGGTCGTGCCTGTGGGTCTCGGTGAATTGTTCGTCGCCGCGACCGATCCGAAAATGCGCAAGGCGTGGTTTCCGCCGGGTGCATTCGAGGAAACTTCGAAGACGAAAAATAAATACTGGCGCGGCAAATGGAAGAAGGATGGCCGTCTCGAGGTCGGCTTCTATGCCAAGGGGCCACGCAAGGCACAGATCGCGCTGGAGTCGAACAAGCTGTCGGGACCGGACGCCTTGGAGAAGGAGCGCGCGGCTTGGAAGAAGGCGATGCAGCGGCTGGAGAAACTGCTGGCTGCTTGAGCCCACATGCTGCGGCTGTTACACCGCTACCATGCAACTTCATCTTTCCTCCTGGCCGGAGATCGAGGCCTATCTTGGCAAGTCCAAGGCGATCCTGATCCCGATCGGCTCGACTGAGCAGCATGGTCCCAACGGTTTGCTCGGAACCGACGCACTTTGTCCTGAGATCATCGGCAAGCGCGCCGGCGATGAAGCAGGCATTCTTGTCGGCCCGACGTTCAATGTTGGTCAGGCGCAGCATCACATGGCGTTTCCCGGCACGATCACGCTGCGGCCATCGACAATGATCGCGGCGATGAATGACTGGGCGCAGTCGCTGACGCGCCACGGCTTCGAGCGCATCTACTGGCTGAACGGTCATGGCGGGAATATCGCGACCATCACGGCTGCGTTCTCCGAGATGTATCACGGCGTTACGTTCCAGGAATCCGGATCGAACCGTCCGCCGTTGCGCTGCATGCTTCGCAACTGGTGGGAGCTTGCGGGCGTGATGGACCTTTGCCGCCAGCTCTTTCCGGTGGGCGAGGGCAGTCACGCCACGCCGTCGGAAGTCTCGGTCACCTATTTCGGCTATCCCGAAGCACAGAAGTCGGTGGTGATGTCGCCGAAGATCGCGCCCAACGGCCCGATCTATGATGCCGAGGACTATCGCCGCCGCTTCCCTGATGGCCGCATCGGCTCCGATCCCAGCCAGGCAAGCGTCGAAGCCGGCGAGAAGATCGTGAACGCGGCGGTGAAGTCGGTTATCAGCGAGTTC
>DASZCC010000023.1:0-2739 GCA_035943485.1 Rhizomicrobium sp.
CGCCCTTGTCGCGCGCCGACGCGCCGCCCGAAATCGTCGAACGCTATAACACAGTGTTCGGCGCCGGCCGCGATCCCGTGGCCCAGCCTGGAACACCATCGGGCACACCCGGCGATTGGTGGACGACCTGGGCGCGCGTGCCCGGAATCCTCAGCGCATTTTCCGCCTATGGCTATCGGAACGCGCCTCTGGATCCGTCCTTGCGGGAGCTTGCGATCATCCGCACAGGCTATGTGCGACAGAGCCAGTTTGTCTTCTCACAGCACTGCAAGACCGGCCGAACCAACGGCTTGTCGGAGAGCAAGATCGAGGCGACCCCGTATTGGCAGGTCGCTGACGTGTTCTCGCCACTCGAACGCGCCGTGCTGGCTTATGTTGACGGTCAGATGCTGGAGGGCGGCCGCGTCCACGACAAGGTCTTCGCGATCCTCAAATCGCATCTGAGCGAGGAAGACATCCTCGTCCTCACCTATCTCGTCAACATGTACAGCCTCCACGCCACCTCGACACGGGCCCTACGTCTGGAATTTGACAACGTGCCGGAGCGTGTCGTGGAGATTCCCGTGCCGGACGGCGCATCGATATGAACCTGGCGCGGGACCGATCCATAATCACATGACCGATTGCAGAGACTTCCATGAAAGCGCTTGAAGGCATCACGGTCCTCGACCTGACGCATATGCTGGCCGGTCCTTACGGAACCATGCTGCTGGCCGATATGGGCGCGCGCACGATCAAGATCGAGCCGCCCGTCCGGGGCGAGGGAACGCGGCGCCTGCTCGAACACTCTGCGGAATATTCGCGCGACGGTATGGGCGCCTATTTTCTGACGCTGTGCCGCAACAAGGAAAGCGTCGCGATCGACCTGAAGTCACCAGAGGGCCTTGAGCTGTTCTATGGCCTGGTGAAGCGCGCCGATGTGGTGTTCAGCAATTTCGGCGCGGGCGTCACGAGCCGGCTGAAGATCGCCTTCGAACATCTCTCCGCAATCAATCCGCGCATCATCACCTGTTCGGTTACGGGCTTTGGCGAGACGGGACCGGCGCCGGATCGTCCGGCGTTTGATCTCGTTGCGCAGGGCATGGGCGGCGGCATGGCGCTGACCGGCGCGGCAGGCGGCGAGCCGCTGCGCGCCGGTATTCCAATTGGTGATCTCGGCGGCGGCCTGTTCGGCTCGCTCGGTGTGCTGGCGGCGCTGGAAGCGCGGCATCGCACCGGCCGCGGGCAGCATATCGACATCTCGATGTTCGATTGTCAGCTGTCGCTGCTCAACTATATGGCGACAATGTATCTGATGTCGGGGCAGGCCCCCGGCCGCGAGGGCAACGGCCATTTCGTCCATGTGCCGTACAACACCTTCCGGACAAAGACGCGCTATCTGATCCTTGCCGTGATCACGGACAATTTCTGGGTCAGCCTCGTCGATCTGCTTGGCGACAACGAATTGCGCCGCGAGGATTTCAAGAAGCAGCCGGCCCGCCTGGCGAACAAGGCGTTCATCGAGGAGCGGGTGCAGGCCGTGCTGGAGACGCAGTCCTGCGAATACTGGCTGGACCTGCTGGAACGTGCTCGCATTCCCGCAGCGCCGGTGAATGAACTGTCCCACGCCTTCTCCGATCCCCAGGCGCTGGCGCGGCACATGCGGGTTACGGTTCCTCTCCCGGGCGGCGGCACGGTCGAGGAGCCGGGCAATCCGGTGAAAATGTCAGAGACCTATGCCGACACCTTCACCGCGCCGCCGCTCCTGGGCGAGCAGACGGAGGATACGCTGCGCGAGCTGCTGGGCCTCGACGACGGCAAGCTCGAGGATCTGCGCAAGCGTGGTATCATCGGCGTCGCCTGAGGTCGCATGACGAAGATCGAGATCATTGAAGTCGGCCCGCGCGACGGGCTGCAGAACCAGGACGCCATCCTGTCGACGGCCGACAAGCTCGCGCTGATCGGCAAGCTGGTCGATGCCGGCGCCCGTCGCATGGAGGTGGCAAGCTTCGTCAATCCAAAGCGCGTGCCGCAGATGGCCGACGCGGAAGCTGTTACAGGCGGACTGCCGCATGGAACGGGCACCGAATTCATCGGTCTTGTCCTGAACGAGCGCGGCGGCGAGCGTGCCATCGCGAGCGGGATCGCCGAGCTCGGCGTCGTCGCCGTCGCGTCCGACACGTTCGCGATGCGCAACCAGAAGCAGACGAGCGAAGAGTCGGTCGAGGTGTCGCGTGCCGTGATCCGCATGGCCAGGGCCGCGGGACGGCGAGCGCAGGCGACGATCGCGGTCGCGTTCGGTTGTCCGTTCGAAGGAGAGGTTTCCCTGTCGCGCGTCGTGGCGATGGCGAAAGCGATCGCGGACGCAGGTCCGCATGAGATCGCGGTCGCCGACACGATCGGGGTAGGCGTACCGGCACAGGTCAAGGCGATGCTTGCGGCGCTGCAGGCCGAGATCCCCGGCATGCCGTTGCGGTGCCATTTCCACAACACGCGCAACACCGGCATCGCGAATGCAATGGCCGCGGTCGAAAGTGGCGTCACGCGGCTCGACGCCAGCGTGGGCGGCATCGGCGGCTGCCCGTTCGCGCCGGCGGCGACCGGCAACATCGCGACGGAAGATCTCGTCTACATGCTGGAGCGGTCGGGGTTCCGGACGGGTTACAGTCTTGAGAAACTGGGCGCGATGGTGCCCTGGCTCGCTGAGCGACTTAACCTCGACCGCCTGCCGGCGATGGTCAGCCGCGTGCCCGCCTTTCC
>DASZCC010000024.1:0-1739 GCA_035943485.1 Rhizomicrobium sp.
GGCCTCGACTTCGCGAAGTTCGTGAACATGCCGATACCCGATGACGCCACGCACCTGAAGGAATGGCACGCGCGCGTGTCGGCACGGCCAAGCGCACGGGCTGAAGGCATACCGAAAGCCGCCTAGAGCGACGCTGCCAGCTTCGCAAAGTGGTCACGCGCCGCGACCGGCGCTTTCACGCGCGGCAGGATCGCGATCGGCACGCTGGTGAACCGGCCCAACGTGGCCGCGGTCTCGTCAAGTGGGACCGCGCCGTCGCCGCTGTCGTTGATGACCAGTGCCGCCACGTCCAGCTTCGCGCGCGCCAGCACGTCGAGCGCGGTCAGCGTGTGACTGATCGTGCCGAGATAACCACCCGCCACGACAATCAGCGGAAGACGCAGCGCGGCCATCCAGTCGAGCACGGTGCGCCTGTCATCGAGCGGAACCATGACGCCACCAACGCCCTCGATGAACAAGGTGCCGGTCTCCGTCGCGATCGCGTCACGGCACAACGCAACGATCTCGTCGAACGGCACGCTCTTACCTTCGCGCGCCGCGGCCATGTCGGGAGACAGCGGCGCCGCGAACTGCCAGGGCGATAGCCGCGCCAGCGCTTCAACCGTGATCGGCTCGTCGAGCGCGCCGAGCAGCACGCCCGGATCGCTCAACGCCGATGTCGCGATATTGAACCCGCTGACGATCGGCTTGAGCGCGCTGACCTTGCGTCCGGCATCGCGGAAGGCCCGGATCAGTCCGGCCGTGACAAACGTCTTGCCGATGTCCGTGCCAGTCGAGGTGACGAAATAAGCACTCATGCCAGAACCTTCTCCCGTACCACGCGTGCAAGCCGTTCGATCTCGCTATCCGGATGGCACGCGCTGAAGGCAAAGCGCAAGCGTGCCGTACCTGCGGGAACCGTGGGCTCGCGAATGGCGGAGACAAGGAAGCCTTCATCCTCGAGCATCCGCTGCGCCCTCAGAGCGCGAACCGCATCGCCCAGCACGAGCGGAACGATGGGGCTCTGCGCGAACGGCAGGTCGAGTGCGCGGGTGAAGGCTCGCGCCTTTTCGACGGGACGGGCGGCAAAAACTGGATCGCCCGCGATCACATCGAGCGCAGCGATTGCGGCGGCGACGCTCGCTGGTGGCAGGCCGGTGGAGTAGACCAGCGTGCGTGCCCGCGTCTTCATCAGGTCGATCACCGGCTTTGAGGCGCAGAGATACCCGCCATACGATCCGATCGCCTTGGACAACGTCCCCATCTGCAGGTCCACCTGAGCCTTTGCCCCTGCGACAACGCCAAGCCCGTGCGCATCGTCGGTCATCAGCCATGCATCGTGCCGACGCGCGAGCGAAGACAGTTCATCTAACGGCGCAAGATCGCCGTCCATCGAGAATACATGATCGGTCACGATCAGCGCGTGACGATGCGAACTGCGGTGCGCGGCCAGAAGCTCGCCCGCATGTCCGACGTCGTTGTGCCGGAACGCCTCGACCCGCGCGCGCGACAGCTGCGCACCGGCCCACAGGCAGGAATGCGCCAGCGCATCGACGAGCAGAAGGTCGCCCTCGCCCACAACCACCGGAATGATGCCGGCATTGGCGAGATAGCCCGAGCCGAACACGCAGGCCGCGTCGGTTCCCTTCAACGCCGCCAGCCGCGCTTCGAGTTCCGCGTAGAGCGGATGATTGCCTGTGATCAGCCGGGACGCACCGGCGCCCACGCCGTGACGCTCGATCGCCGCGATGGCTACCACC
>DASZCC010000025.1:0-9941 GCA_035943485.1 Rhizomicrobium sp.
CGTCACGCGTGATGCCGGCTTCCGGACCGGTCAGCGAACGCTCCTCGCCAAGGAGGAGATTGAACAGGCTGGATTTGCCGACATTGGGGCGACCGACGATCGCGAGACGGATCGGGCGGTCCAGCGGCAGGTCTTCCTCGCCGTCATCCTCGACATTGGCGGTGTCCTCGTCTTCGTCATCATCGTCGGAATATTCGATAGGTTCGATGTAGACGGCCAACGCATCTTCAAGCGCACCCATGCCTAGCGAGTGTTCCGCCGAGATCGCGACAGGTTCGCCGAAGCCGAGCGAGAAGGCCTCGCCATAACCGGTGTCGCTCGCGTTGCTCTCGCATTTGTTCGCGACCAGCACGATCGGCTTGCCGGACTTGCGCAACGCCCGGGCGATGACCTCGTCGCCCGCGGTGACGCCGGCACGCGCGTCGATGACGAACAGGCAGGCGTCGGCATCCGCAATCGCCGTCATGGTCTGCTGCGTCATTCGCATGGATAGGGTATCGGGCGCGTCCTCCTCGAAACCGGCGGTGTCGATGATGCGGAAGTGGAGATTGCCGAGTGTTGCCTCCGCCTCGCGCCGGTCGCGCGTCACGCCGGGCGTGTCGTGCACGATCGCGAGCTTGCGCCCCACCAGCCGGTTGAACAGCGTGGACTTGCCGACATTGGGCCGGCCGATGATGGCAAGAAGGAACGTCATGGCGAAGGTGTGCCGCAGGCGACCCGGTAAAGCAAACAGTGGCGGTTGGGGCGGGTCAGCGCAGCGCTACGAGCTGCGCCTCGTGCGTGTAGAGGTACAGCGTGTCATTGGCGACGACGGGCGCGATTGTGGTTCCGGCCGGGATTTCCATGCGCCCGATCAGCTCGCCGGTATAGGGCGAAATGGCCTCCGCGAAGCCTGATGACGACACCGCGATCAGCCTGTCCGAGACCAGGATCGGGCCTGACCATACAATGACGCCTTCGCTTGTGTCCGGATTGGTCCAGCGTGGCAGTTGATGAATCCATTTCACCCTGCCTTCCTTGCGAGTGATGCAAAGCAGCTGAGAGTCCGTCGTCAGCACATAGACGTAGTCGCCGGCGGCCCATGGTGTCTGGATGCCGCCTAGATCACGCGACCAGAGACGTTCGCCGGAATTGATGTTGATCGCGGCCATGAGGCCCGAATGGCTGATGACATAGACCACGTCGCGGTCGATCACGGGACGGCCGGCGATGTCGTCGAGCTCGGACAGCGCCGTCGCCATGCCCGAGTGGGTGAGCATGTCGTTCCATGCCGGCCGTCCGTTCAGCACGCGGATCGCATAAACCTCGCCGGACGAGTAGGGCGCCATTACATATTCGCCGGCCACAGCGGCACTCGTGCTCATCTGGATGCTGGCGGATTCAGAGATGCCGGTGTGATCCCACAACCGGCGGCCATCGGACTCGGCGAGCGCGTAAAGATGATTTTCCTGCGTCGAGACAAACACGCGGCCGCCATTGGCGGTCGGTGCGTTGACGATCGGGATGCCGAGGTCCTGCTTCCAGATGTCCTTGCCCGTCTTGGCATCGAGGGCCACGACGTAGCCGAAACCCGTCGACACGAAGATGCGGCCACCATCATAGGCGATACCCCCGCCGGCGCCCTTGGTCGGATCGATGCTGTTGTCTGTTCCGAACAATCCGAAGAGATAGGAATCGTCCTCTCCGGGGGGTGCAACGCTCTTATCCCACAGCGGCGCGCCGGTGTTGGCGTCGAAAACGAAGACATGGGCCGCAGAGTCGAGCACATAGGCGCGACCGTCGGCGATGATCGGCGGCGCGGTCAGGCGCGAGTCGCGGTCGGACGGCTTGCCCGCATCCGCCTGCCACAGGATGTGCAGCGGACCGGGCGCTTCGAGGTGATACATCGCGTTGGAGGCGTAGCCGCCGGGTTGCGGCCATTCCGGATTCTTGTACGGCGCAGGCAGCACGACCGGGACGGTCGCGAGAGTCGGATCGATCCGTAGCGTCTCGTCGATGGACATCACCGAGATGCGCTGGCCGCGCAGCTTCGACTTGTGGCCACTGCCGCTGAACCAGCCACCGACCGTGTTCATGATCGGATTGTCGGCACAACCAGCCGCGGATATCGACACGACCGCGATGAGAGCGATCGTCCAGAGCTTTTTGTGGTTCATTGCGCGGGCGCTGGTGCTGCGGGGTTGGCAGGCGTCACAGCCGGCGCGACGGGTTTGGGCACAGTGCCAAAGTCCTTGAAGCCGCCCTGTTTCAGGAAGGTCGCCATACTGTCGGCGCGCGTGCGAATTGCCTGCGTCGCTCCCTTGTCTGCCGCCAGCGCGGCATATTCCTGCTGCGCGGCGGCTGTCTGACCGGCATGGAAATCGGCATAGGCGAGTATCTCGCGCGCCATGTATTGCCAGGGACTGGTCGGGTCTGTGAGCGGCGCAAGCATCGTCTGCACTTCGGCCCGCGGCGCGGTTTCGGCCATCGCCCATCCGGCACGGATCAGGGCCACGTCGCCGATAGGGCCGCCGTCGGCCGCGACGCCCTTGTAGATCGCGATCGCCTCATCGCGGTGTCCGTTCGCGAGGAGGACTGACGCCTGTCCCATCTTGGCCATCTTCGCATAGCCGCCGGGCGCATCCTTGGCGACGGTGGCGTAGGCGTCGGTTGCCTTGGCGAAGTCGCCAGACGCGGCCGCGGTCTCGGCGGCCAGGAGCGTTTCCGACGCCTCGATCCGCTGATTGGCCTGGTAGCGGGCATAGAGTTCGTAACCCGCGACGGCGATGACGAGAAGCGCGATGCCCGCGACGATGTAATCGCCGTAGAGCTTCCAGATCTTCTCGAGCCGCTCGCGGCGGACTTCTTCCTCGACTTCGCGGAAGATGTCGGACAAAGGTCGATCCTTCTCGGAATATGCGGGTCCGGGCCGCCCAAAAGGCGCCAAGACGTTGACCGCGCGCGATGATTTAGCCGCTGGCGCCTTCGCTGGCAACCGACGGCAGCTAAAAGCCTTGTAACCACCTCAAGCGGTCTTTTTCATGGCGTAAACGTTCTCGACGCCAGGGAACGTCCGGTCGCGGACGTCCGTGGCATAGGCCTTTACGGCCTTTTCGATCTCGGGGCCCAGGTTCGCGTAACGGCGGACGAATTTGGGCGGATTGGGGTTCAGGCCCAGCATGTCCTCCATCACGAGGATTTGCCCGTCGCAGGCTGCCGAAGCGCCAATGCCGATGGTGGGAATCGCAATCTGGCGGGTGATCTTGGCGGCCAGCGGCTCGGCCATGCCCTCGAGCACGACGGCGAAAGCACCGGCATCGGCGACGGCCTTGGCGTCTGCCTCGATCGCGGGCCACTCGGCGGCGGTGCGGCCCTGGGTCTTGAAGCCGCCCATCACCTGAATCATCTGGGGCGTCAGGCCGATATGGCCCATAACCGGAATGCCGCGCTGACTGAGATAGTGGATTGTCTCGGCAATGCGTTCGCCGCCTTCCATCTTCACCGCCGTGCAGCCGGTTTCCTGGATGACGCGCGCCGCGTTGCGGAATGCGATCTGCGGGCTCTCCTCATAGGAACCGAACGGCATGTCGACGACGACCAGCGCGTGCTTGCTACCGCGCATCACGGCCTTGCCGTGCGTGATCATCATGTCGAGCGTCACGCCAAGCGTGTTCTCCATGCCATGCATCACCATGCCAAGGCTGTCGCCGACGAGCATGAGATCGACGTGGCTGTCGAGCAGGCGTGCGGTGTGCGCGTGATAGCAGGTCAGGCAGACGACCGGCTTGGCGTTCTTGTGCGCCCGGATTTCAGGGACGGTGACGCGCTTGGTCTCGACGACGGCCGACATGAGGAGCAGCTCCGTTGAACGGGCCGGGACAATAGCCGAAGCGGGGCGCACGAACGAGTCTGGATAAGGGCTTGGTAAATCTCATAATTTCTGGCTATTTCGCCGGATATTGCCCGGCGGTATGTTTTGAAATGCCTGTTCTGCTGCATTTCTCCGAAGACCCGAACATCAAGGTCTTCAAGCCACATGTGCCGGTCAGTTCTCCTGAGAACGCGCCAATGGTCTGGGCGGTAGATGAGGCACACGCACCGGCTTTCTGGTTTCCCCGGGACTGTCCCCGTGCGTGCTGCTGGAAAGTGGACACGCAACTGTCCAGCTTAGGTCGGTCGCTTCTTGGAATGGGTTCAGCGCATCGGATGCACGCCATTGAGACAGCGTGGTTGCAGCACATGCGCGACTGCGCGCTGTATGCCTACCGTTTCGATGCCGCGCCGTTTGCCCTCCACAATGCGGAAGCCGGGTACTACTGCGCGCGAGAGTCGATAACGCCGTTGTCAGTTAAACCGATAGGCGATGTGCTGGCGCTCCACACAGCCGCAAACATCGAACTGCGTGTCGTGCCAAACTTGTGGCCGCTCATAGACGCGATAGTTGCGTCTGGGCTTGGCTTCTCTGTTATCAGGGCGATGAACGCGCTGCCACGCACCGCTACCCCAGCGTGAAGAACGGCACCGGCGCGCCGCCTTCTGATGGCTTCCAAACGAGCTTGGCTGGCGCGTCGATCGCGATCTTTTTGAAGTCGCAATCGACCAGATTGGTCAGCACGCGCGGTCCCTCGGACAGAGTCACATACGCGATTGTGTAAGGCCCGGTCGGCGAGCGGTACATGATCGAATAGGAGTACACCGTCGCCTTGCCGCTGGCCTCGCGCCACTCAACGCGGCTGCTGAAGCAGAAGGGGCAGAGGCTGCGCGGATAGTAGTGCGGCTCGTTGCAGGCGAGGCAGTAGCCGTAGAGGAGCTTGCCTTGCTCGGCCGCCTTCCAGAACTTCTCGGTCTCGACGTTCACGGCCGGCGGGAAAATCTTGCGCGCGGCGGGAGCTTCTTTGGTTCCTTGCTCGGACATCGTCTTACTCCCGTTCCATGATCAGCGTGGCCGAGCCGTGACGCGTGCCGAGCGAACCGCCCGTGCCATGCGCCAGCGCCAGATCGCAGTTCTTCACCTGCACCTTGGGATGCGCTTCGCCGCGCAGCTGGCGCACCGCCTCGATCACCTTGGTAATGCCCCCGCGGTTGGTCGGATGGTTGTTGCACAGCCCGCCGCCATCGGTGTTGAACGGCAGCTTGCCGACGCCCGAGATCAGGTTGCCATCGGCGACGAACCTGCCGCCCTGGCCCTTCTCACAGAAGCCGAGATCCTCGAGCTGCATCAGCACCGTGATGGTGAAGCTGTCGTAGATCGACGCGTACTTGATGTCGGACGGTTTGATGCCGGCTTCGGCGAACGCCTTTGGCCCGCTCCACGCCGCGCCTGAGAAGGTGAGGTCGACCTTGCCGCCATAGGTGCCCTTGGGTGCTTCGCCGGCGCCGATCACTTTCACCTTCGGACGGTTGAGACGCTTTGCGACTTCCGGGCTGGTGACGATAAGCGCGCCGCCGCCGTCGGTCACGACGCAGCAGTCCATGCGGTGCAGCGGTGTCGCGATCATTGGCGAGTTGACGACTTCCTCGACCGTCACAACTTCCTTCAGGAAGGCGTGCGGATTGTATTGCGCGTGATGCGAGGCAGCGACCTTGATCCAGGCGAGCTGCTCGCTGGTCGTGCCGAACTCATGCATGTGGCGCGTGGCGCACATCGCATATTGATTGTGAGTGGTGCCGCCGTACGGCATCTCGAATGCCGCTTCGGGAGCAGCCGCGAAGCTGCCGCCACGCGGACCGCCGCCGCCCTTCTCGGTGCGCGGCTTGCCGGCGAGGGTGACAAGCGCAACGGAACATTTGCCCGCCGCGATCGCCTCCGCGGCGTGACCTACATGCAGGATGTAGGACGAGCCGCCGGTCTCGGTGGAATCCATGTGCCGCAGATTGCGCAGGCCCATGTAGTCCGCCATCGACATCGCGCCAAATCCCGGCGCGTCACCGGCGCAGAAATAGCCGTCGATATCGTCCTTGGTCAGGCCGGCATCTTCCAGCGCGCCCTTCGCGCATTCGGCATGCAGCTGCGGCGTGGATTTGTCCGGAGCTTCGCGCAAGGGATGCTCGAACGCGCCCATGACATAGGCTTTGCCTTTGATGCTCATTGTTCCGCCCGGTGGGAAATCGTTGCCTACCGCTCTACAAGCGGCGGCGCGATGAATCAATCTGGCGGCGGGGTAAGTGCCCTAGGCCCGGATTGTCGCAGGGTTGACCAGCGCGGGCCAGAAACCGGCCGCGCCGTTTGCAGCAACGAGCGCACCGAGCCTGTCGGCCCAGTAGCGGTCATTGCCGTACTCGCTGCGCCATTCCCAAAGCCGTCTTGTGAAATGGTGCAGGCCATATTCCGACGTGAAGCCCATCGCGCCATACACCTGATGCGCGACACTCGTCGATGTCGACACGGCCATGTTGGCGCGGAGCTTGGCGGATGCGATCTCGAACACGGCGTCGCCCCGATCAGCCGCGCGGCACGCTGCGATCGCAGCCATGTTGGTCGCTGCTGTCTCCTCGGCGAACAGTGCGAGCTGCTGCTGGATCGCCTGGAAGGTGGAGAGCGCCTTGCCGAATTGCTGGCGCTCGCGCGTGTACTGCACCGACAGATCAAGCGCGGCCTGCATGGCGCCCGCCATCTGGCAGGCGCGCGCGAGCGCCATGCGGTCGAACCTCGTTTCCGTGCTCGCATTCTTGAGGCCGGGTTCAGCTATGGCTTCAGCCAGCGCGATCGGCGTCGCGTGCAAGCCGGTCGCGCGCAGAACGATGAAGGCATCTTCCCAGCCGCCGCCGAAGCCGCCATCGGCTTCCGGCACCAGAACATTGGCGAGACCTGCGTCGTGGATCGCCTTCCACGCAACGGCTTCGTCTTTCGGCAGCGTTGAGAGAACCTTTTCCGTCGTGTCGGCCAGCAGGGCGCGCAACTCGTTCATCTGAGACCAAGCTCCCTTGCGATGATGCCGCGCAGGATCTCGCGCGTGCCGCCGCGCAGCGAGAAGGAGGGCGAGGTCTGGACCAGATAGGTCAGTGTCTGCTGGAAGGATTCGTCTGACAGTCCTGGCGGCGCCAGTGCCTGGATTGCGCGCGGGATATCCTGCTCGAGCGACGTGCCGAGGTCCTTCGCGATTGCCGCATCCGATGCCGGATCGCCGCCGCTTGCCAGTTTGCCCGTGACCGAAAGCGACATCTGGCGCAGCGTCCACATCTGCGCCGCGATCTGACCGATGAAGATGCGCTCAGCTTCCGTCGGTTCGTTGCCGACAACGCGCAAGAATTCCAGAAACAGGCGGATACTGGAGAGATAGCGTTCCGGTCCGCTGCGCTCATAAGCCAGCTCCGCGCCTACCTGACGCCAGCCATCGCCTTCGCGGCCGACCAGCATGGCATCGGCCACGAACACGTCGTCGAGGAACACCTCGTTGAAGTGGCTCTCGCCGGTAAGGCTCTCGATCGGCTTGACGGTGACGCCCGGCGATTTCATCTCGACAATGAGTTGCGAGAGCCCGGCATGGCGTTCGCCGTCGCTCGTCCGCGTCAGCGCGATCATGTAGTCGGCGGTGTGCGCGTTGGTCGTCCAGATCTTCTGGCCATTAACCGTCCAGCCGCCATCGACCTTGCGTCCGCGCGTCCGTACGCCGGCAAGATCGCTGCCGGCGCCCGGTTCGCTCATCCCGATGCAGAAGCACAACTCGCCGCGTGCGATGCGCGGGAGGATCAACTCACGCTGGTACTCAGTGCCGAATTTCAGCAGCAGCGGTCCACTCTGGCGGTCGGCAATCCAGTGGAAGCTCACCGGCGCGCCGGCGGCCAGCATCTCTTCGACGACGACATAGCGCTCGGCATGGCTTCGCTCATGGCCGCCATACTTCTTGGGCCACGTCATCCCGAGCCAGCCTTTCGCGCCAAGCTTGCGGCTGAATTCCCGGCCCATTCCTGACCAGGACTGGGCCCGGTCAACCGCCGAACGCTGCGGAATGGTATCGCTGAGGAACTTTCGAACCTCTCCGCGCAATGCCTCGGCTTCCGGCGGCAAATCGAAGGGTTCAAAGGAAATGGTACGCAAGCGGCCTCCCAACGCCTTCTCGCTTACAATGTTTGCGGAAGATCGCTCTCGATCTTGGCCGTCCACACAACTCGGCGCAACTGTCGCACTTTCCTGTGTGAAGCGCGGACAAACGGTATGGAAATAGAAAGATGCCGTGGTCCAATAGAGATGCGACTGCGTGGCGCTGAAAGAATGGCAATCGAACACCATCCGGACGAGGAACTTCTGCTTGCGGCCAAATCGGGAGCCGCCAACGAAGCCATTTCGCTCCTGGTCGCCACGCACGCGTCGCTCTGCGAACGTTGCCAGGCGATCGTCGGAGATGTCGTCGCGGTGAGCGCCGAGCCAGAGATCGTGGATCGCGCCTTTGAGTCAGTCCTCGCACGGCTCGACGCCACGTCGGCGGCGATCGTTCGCGACGCGCATCTGGAGAGCGAAGTGCCGGCGCCGCTGCAACGCTATATCGGAATGAATTATGACGATGTTCCCTGGCGCGCGATCACGAAGGGCTACTCGCAGCATCGGCTGTTTGAGGTTGGAGATATGCGTGTGCGCGTCTCCCGGGCGGTGCATCGCGCAACTGGCCGAACCGTCCATACACATAGCGGTCGCGAATGGATGCTCGTTCTGGCGGGCGGGTTCAGCGACATCAACGGGCACTACAACAAGGGCGATGTCCTTTCCGCCACGCGCGAGACGGAGCACGAGCCGATTGCCGATCCCGGCGTTGGCTGCATCAATCTCACGGTCACTGAAGGGCCGTTGCGTTTCCGCAAGATGTTGCCGCGCGTCATGGGCCTCCTTTTCGGATTCTGAGGATCGTCCTAGGCTGTCCTCAGGGAAATGGAGGACATGCAATGGAAACGACACGTCTGGGCAAAACCGGCCTCAAGGTCTCGCGCATCTGCCTTGGAACGATGACGTACGGCTCGCCGAACTGGCGAGACTGGGTTCTTGGCGAAGAGGAGTCGCGACCGTTCATCAAGCACGCGCTGGAAAGCGGCATCAACTTCTTCGACACGGCGGACGTCTATTCAACCGGACGCAGCGAGGAGCTCGTCGGCAAGGCGCTTAAGGATTTCGCCAAGCGCGACGATGTCGTGCTGGCGACGAAGCTCTGTGGTCCGATGAGCGAAGACGTCAACGACCGCGGCCTGTCGCGCAAGCATGTGATGGCCTCGATCGACAATTCACTGAAGCGGCTCCAGACCGACTATGTCGATCTCTATCAGATACATCGGTTCGATCCGACGACGCCGATCGAGGAAACCACCGAAGCGCTGCATGACGTCGTGAAGAGCGGCAAGGCGCGCTATATCGGTGCGTCTTCGATGTATGCCTGGCAGTTCGCGAAGTACCTGCACACCCAGGAGAAGCTCGGCGCCACGAAGTTCGTGTCGATGCAGAATTTCTACAATCTCGTCTATCGCGAGGAAGAGCGCGAGATGCTGCCGCTGTGCCGCGATGCCGGCATCGGTGTGATCCCGTGGAGCCCGCTGGCGCGCGGCTTCCTGGCCGGCAATCGCTCGCGCGACGGCGAGGCGCAGACAACACGTGCCAAGAGTGACGCGACGGTCATAACCGCGAGCGCCTTTCTGGAGAGCGATTACGCGATCCGCGACCGTGTCAACGACATAGCGCAAGAGAAGGGCGTTTCAGCCGCGCAGATCGCGCTCGCCTGGCTCCTGCACCAGCCGGTGGTGTCAGCCCCGATCGTCGGGGCGTCGAAGATTAAACATCTCGACGATGCCATCGCGGCGGTGAAGGTGAAGCTGACCGAAGACGAAGTGAAGGTACTCGCCAAAGGCTATCAGACCCGAAGGATCATCGGGCACCAGTAGGTGGTGGCTAACCTCTCCCGTTTACGGGAGAGGCCGATTTGCACTTGCAAATCGGGTGAGGGGGAGCAGTGCAGGCGACCTTTGCCCTCACCCGAAAAATC
>DASZCC010000026.1:0-2296 GCA_035943485.1 Rhizomicrobium sp.
CGCTCGTCACATCAACTGGGCGATGGAGGCAAAGGCCATCGGGTACGACCCAGTGCTGTTCGGCTACACGGACACGAGCCTCGATCCGCGGGAACTGGAAGAGGACGACCCGTGGCTCTCGACCTATGAGGGACCGCTGCCCGGGATCCGGCCGATCGTGATGATGGGCGACAATCCTCGCACATGGACGGACTGGCTGAAGGCGCAGGGCTACGACGTGCTTGAACCGCCGGCGCGGGCCTATTCGCATCGAGCGGACGGACCGGAATACGAGGACGGCGCCGCTGTTCCGAAGCCGCTCGCCTATCCGGCGAAGGTCGATGACACGAATTTCCTGGTCGATCGCTGCATCGATTATATCCGCGATGCGACCGGGCCGTTTATCGCACATCTCTCGATCCTGCGGCCGCATCCGCCCTTCGTGGCGCCGGAGCCGTACAACGCGCTTTACGACCCCATGAAAGTGCAAGGCTTCTCGCGCCTCGCGAAACCCGGCGACGAAGCGCGCCAGCATCCCTGGCTCGCTTACCAGCTGGGCCGCCGCCCGTTTTGCGCGCCAGCCGATGAGAAAAAGCTCCGCCGTATGAAAGCGGTTTATTTCGGCCTGATGCGCGAAGTGGATGACGCGCTTGGACGTGTCTTCGCTTTCTTGAAAGAGACAGGCCGCTGGGACAACACGCTGATCATCTTCACATCCGATCACGGCGAGCAGATGGGTGATCACTGGCTGCTCGGTAAGTGCGGCTACTTCGACGCGTCCTATCGCATACCGCTTATCATTCGCGATCCGCGCAAGTCCGCAGATGCCGGCCGCGGACAGGTCATCGAGCGCTTCACCGAGAACGTCGACATCATGCCGACGCTGCTCGAGGCAATCGGCACCGATGTTCCGCTGCAGTGTGACGGCGCTTCGCTGCGTCCGTTCCTCGAAGGACGCGGCACGCCGTTGAACTGGCGGACGGAAGCGCATTGGGAATACGACTTCCGCGATCCAGCCGATGACAACGCCGAGCGCACGCTCGACCTGACCTTGCATCAGTGCACGATGAACATCGTACGGGACGAGCGCTTCAAATACGTTCATTTCACCAGGTTGCCGCCGCTGCTGTTCGATCTGGAGAAAGACCCCGGCGAGTTCGTCAATCGCGCGACCGATCCTGCCTACCTTCCGACTGTGCTCGAATACGCACAGAAACTTTTGTCCTGGCGGATGAACCATGACGAGCAGACGCTCACCCATATTGCGCTTACGCATGAAGGGCCTGTATCCCGCCCGGCGGCGCGTTACTGATTGGAGACGGCCTTGAGTTCGGTTGATCACATCGACGGCGTGTTGCCCGTCAATCAGGAGCGGAGCCGCAACGCGCGCGACAGGCTGCTGCAGGCCGGTGACCGGGTGTTTGCCAGGATGGGCTATGACGCGGCGCATGTGACGGACATTGCGGCGGCGGCGGATTGCTCGGTGGGAAGTTTCTATCGGCGCTTCCGCGACAAGGAGGCATTCTTCCGCGCGCTGCATCATCAGTTCACGGTGCGCTACCAGGAGAACATCGAGCGCTTCTTCGCACTGCCGGAATGGGACGGCGAGCCGACCAGCGCGGTCGTCTCCACATTGATCGCCAACACGGCGCGGGTGATGCATCGCCACCACGGATTTTTCCGCGCGCTGTTCCAGCGATCGCTGGCAGGCGCTGGCGCGGATTACTGGCCGGCGATGCGGGCGGGCACCGAGCTTCAGGGTCAGCTGCTGGCCCGGTTCATCGCCGCACGTGGTGAAGGCGACGGTGCGAGTCTTGAGCAGAACTGCATCTTTGCCCTGCGTGCGATTGATGGCGCGATTGTGCACGCGATTCTGAATGATGGTCCGCATTACGATCCGCAATTCGCGCAGCAATCGCTGGCGCGGATGGTGCTCGCCTTCCTGCAACTGCCGACGGAGCCGCTTCGCGTCGTGGATGTCGATCTGATGGCGAAGCGGAAATAGTCAACCTTCTGCCGTCATCTTCGCTTCGATGGCGCCCAGCTTGTCGATCTCGACACGCACGGTGTCTCCCGCTTTCAGGAATTGCGGCGGCTTCATCGACTGGCCGACGCCGCCCGGCGTGCCGGTGAAGATCAGGTCGCCCGGCTGAAGCGTCATCGCCTGACTGAGATACACGATCTGATCATAGACGTTGAAAATCAGGTTCGAGGTGTTCGAGTTCTGCTTTCGCTCGCCATTGACGAAGCAGCGGATGCCCAGCGTGTGCGGGTCGCCCACTTCGTCCGCCGTCGTGATCCACGGTCCTACCGGCGC
>DASZCC010000027.1:0-6109 GCA_035943485.1 Rhizomicrobium sp.
GAAGCGAATTCTCCTCGCGGGGATTTTTGTGCTTTCCACGGCCATGGCGCAGGGCGCCGGCCTTGTTCCCTATCGCGCGCAGTACGACGTCTCGCTCGCGCGCACGCAGCCGGGCGGCATGGTCACGGCGCATGGCCGCACAGTGGTCGAGTTTCGCGATTCCTGCACGGCGTGGACGCTCTCGCAGCGCTTCATCACCGACATGACGAACGCCAAGGCGGAATCCTTCCGCTCCGACTTCTACGTCGCGTCGAGCGAGACCAAGGACGGCAGGATCATGCGCTTCAAGCTGCGCGATGCCGTCAACGGCAAGATCACACAACGCGTTGCCGGCACGGGGACGTTCGCCTCAATCGGCGGGCAGGTGAAGCTGACCTCGCAGCCCGGGCATGATTTCCCGCTTCCCGTCGGCACCGCGATGCCGACCCAGTTCACGCTGGCGCTGCTGCGCGCTGCCGAGAACGGCACGGGCCGCGTCCGGCAAACCGTGTTCCAGGGCGGCGACAGCACCAATCTCTACGATGCCGTGGCGACGATTGGTCAGCGCGTGAGTGTGCGCCGCCTGGCCGATGACAGCGCCGCCGACACTGCGGGGCTTCTGAAGGGTCACGTCGCGTGGCCGACGATCATCAGCTACTATCCGCACGACGCAGACGAGAAACCGGCCGAGTACGAGATGGCCTATCGCCTCTACGACAATGGCGTGATCTCGCAGATGTCGCTGATCTATCCGAACTTCACGCTGCGGGCCGACCTCGTGAAGCTGGAGGGTCTACCGGGCGCGTGCTGAGCGGCCCTTGGTGACGGCAGCACCGCCAAACTTCTCGCGCACCTTGTCCATCGCGCGCTCGGCCGCGGCGCGCTTCCCGGCGCCTTGATCCACGAGATCGGCCGGATCGCAATCCGCTTCCGGCGCAAGCTGGCTGATGCCGACACCGAGCAGGCGATAGGGCGTACCGTCCGCCGCCCGCTTGAGCGGTTCGCGCGCTGTGCGGAAGATGCGATCGGCCAACTGTGTGGGCGCGTCGAGCGACACGCTGCGCGTGAGGATGCGGAATTTCGCGGTCTTGAGTTTGAGCACCACCGTCCGACCGCCCAGTCCGCCCGCCTTCGCACGCGCCGACACGCGCTCGGCCTGACGCCAGAGCACGGCTTCCAGATCGTCGAACGCGGTGACATTGATCTCGAACGTTGTCTCCGACGAAATGGACTTCATCTCGCCATCCGGTTCGACCGTGCGCGTGTCCTGGGCGAAGGCGATGCGGTGCAGCCAGAGCCCGGTGTTGCCATAGCGGCGCGCGAGTTCTTTCACGTCAAGGTCTTGGATCTGCGCCACATGCGTGATGCCGTCCTTCGCCAGCCGGGCCTGCAGCGCAGTGCCCGCGCCACGGATCGCCGCGACCGGGCGCTCGCGCAGGACGGACACAGCTTCCGCCCTGCCGATCACGGCAAAGCCGCGCGGCTTGTCCATTTCGGAGGCGAGCTTGGCGAGGAATTTGTTGAAGCTGAGACCGATGGAAACCGTGATGCCGACCTCGGCCTCGATGCGCTTCGCCAGCTTCGCCATCGAGCGCGCCGGTGTCGTCTGGTGCAGCTTCTCGGTGCCCGACAGGTCAACATAGGCCTCGTCGAGAGAAAGTGGCTCGACCAGCGGCGTGAGGTCCTGCATCAGCGCGCGGATTTTCTGCGCCGCCTCGACATATTTCGGGAAGCTGGGCCGGATCACCACCGCATGAGGACACAGCTCGAGCGCCTTGAACATCGGCATTGCGGAGCGCACGCCATTGATGCGCGCGATGTAGCAGGCCGTCGACACCACACCGCGCCGGCTCGATCCGCCGACGATCACCGGCTTGTCGCGCAGGCTCGGATCGTCGCGTTTCTCGATCGCCGCATATAAGGCATCGCAGTCCAGATGCGCGATCGAGAGCGTGTCGAGTTCGTCATGCGCCAGGACGCGCAAGCTGCCGCAGGCCTTGCACCGCTTCGCGCCAGGCGCGGCGTCGGCAAGGCAGTCGCGGCAGAAGGCGGTCTTCATTTGTCCGGCAGCGTCTCGTCTTCGCGCCACAGCCACGCGGCGCCGCGCACCCCGCTGGAGTCGCCGTGCATGTTCTTCACGATGACCGGACGTCCCTCGGTGGTGAACGCGTAGCGCTCCACGCGCGGCGGCAGTTCGGTGTAGAGCGTGTCGATGTTCGATAGCCCGCCGCCCAGCACGATGCTGTCAGGATCGAGCACATTGACGATCGAGGCCAGCGCGCGCGCGAAGCGGTCGTAGAAATCCTCCATCACCGCCATGGCGGCGCCGTCGCCCGCAGCAGCGGACGTCGCAATGTCGTGGCCCTGCAAATCCTTGCCGGTGCGGCGCCTGAAATCGTTGGCTAGGCCGGTGCCGCTGATCCACGCCTCGATGCAGTTGACCTTGCCGCAATAGCAGCGCGGGGCAACCTCCAGTTCATCCGGGCGAGGGCTGGGCAGGGGATTGTGACCCCATTCACCGGTGACGGCATGCGCACCGTTCAGCACCCGCTTGCCCACCGCGATTCCGCCACCGCAGCCCGTGCCGACAATCACACCGAACACGACATCGGCCGACGCCGACGCACCGTCTGTCGCTTCCGACAACGTGAAGCAGTTCGCGTCATTGGCGACGCGGATCGGCCGGTCGAGCGCCTTGCCCAAATCCTTGTCCAGCGGGTGGCCGATCAGGCGCGTCGAGTTCGCATTCTTGACCAGCCCTGTGACTGGGCTGATCGCGCCGGGAATGGCGACACCAACCGTCAGACGCTTGCCAATCTGGCCCTCTGCCGCCATCACCAAATCGCGGATCGCGATGATGGTGTCGTCGTAACCCGTGCGCGGCGTGGGCACGCGCTTGCGGAAGACCTCGTTCTGACCGTCCAGCACGGCGACCTCAATCTTCGTGCCGCCCAGATCGATACCGATGCGCATTCAGTACCCAGCCTCGGAAAGTTTGCTCTCGATAAAGGCCTGCGCCTCCGGCCAGCCTTCGGCGCGCAGATGGGCCTTTTCGGCCGTCATCATCAAGGGCTTCAGCCGGTCATCCCCAACCAGATGGATGCGGTAGACATCGGGCACGCTTTCCGCCGCCGATGCGAGATGCTGCGGGATGTCGTCGACAAAGAAGGCCGGCCGCCCGGCTTGTGCTGCAAGTGCCTTCACGGCCGGTCCCTTCATGCCGCTGTTGGAGACGACGGGCAGATCGAGCCCATGTCGCGCCAGGTTGCGCAGACGCGGTCCAGCCTGCTCCGGCACGATGTTCGTCAGCATGACGATATCCATCCGCGGCTTGAGCGCGTTCAACGCCTCGGCAGCGCCCGGGACAAGATCCAGCGAGTCCAGCTCGGCGCGGAATTCGTCGAGCAGGGCGGTCACTTCGACATCGAGTACCGGCGTGTTGTCGTCCAGCCGCTTCACATTGCCATGCAGACGATAGGATGTGAGGTCGAGGTAGAGACCACGCTCACGCAGGAACTGGTCGAGCCCCTCCACGAAACGCAGCACCACCTCGTCGGCATCGACGATGAGCAGGGGCCTTCCCGGTGTGAATCGGGCCAGCGCGCTTCCGATGCCGAAATCATCGCTCATTGGGTGCCAGGACATGTTGGGCGAGATGAACGTCCCGCGCGGGTACGTCATCGCGACTGCAAAATTCGGTCAGAAGCTTTTCCTCGCCCAGAATCCAGGACAACACAAACGACAGGAACTCGGGCTCGGCCGCCCGCTGGCGGAGCGTTACCAGATCGAGCCCGGAGAGTTCCATCAACCGATGAAGGCCGTCGGGCGATTCGGCAAGGAACGCCAAGGCTTTGAGGGCGATTGTTTCTGCTGTTTCCGGGGTCATATGAACGCCAACGTCAAGGGAGCGTTAAGACATAGCCCTTAATACTACGAAACAACCGCTAGGTGCGGACTGCCTTATCAGCGGGCAGGCGTGACGTCTGGAGAGTCAAGCACATGGATGCCAAGGCCAAGACCGTACTGATCGTGGAGGATAACGAGCTCAACATGAAGCTCTTCCACGACCTGCTGGATGCGCATGGCTATATCATCCTGCAGACCAAGGACGGCATGGAAGCGCTCGACATCGCGCGCGAACATCGCCCCGACCTGATCCTGATGGATATCCAGCTTCCGGAAGTTTCCGGCCTTGAGGTCACCAAGTGGCTCAAGGAAGACGACTCGCTGAAGTCCATTCCCGTTGTCGCGGTCACCGCGTTCGCGATGAAGGGCGACGAGGAAGTCATCCGCCAGGGTGGTTGCGAGGCTTACATTTCCAAGCCCATCTCCGTGACGAGCTTCCTGGATACTGTTCGCAGGTTCATCGGCTAGAGCCGGGATAGGGCACCCGCCATGACGGCGCGAGTTCTGGTCGTCGATGACATTCTCTCCAACGTAAAGCTTCTCGAAGCGAAGCTTTCGGCTGAGTATTTCGAAGTCTCGAGCGCGTTCAACGGGCTTGAATGCCTCTCCAAGATGGAAGCGTCGCCGCCCGATATCGTTCTGCTCGACGTCATGATGCCGGGCATGGACGGGTTCGAGGTCTGCCGCCGCATCAAGAGCAATCCGAAGACTGCGCATGTACCTGTGGTGATGGTCACTGCGCTCGACCAGCCGTCGGATCGCGTGACCGGTCTCGAAGCCGGCGCCGATGATTTCCTGACCAAGCCTGTCGATGATGCCGCGCTGTTCGCGCGCGTCCGCAGCCTGGTCCGCCTGAAGATGATGACCGACGAGCTGCGCATGCGCGAGTCGACCGGCCAGAGCATGGGCTTGATCGATCCGACGACGACGCTGCTCGACGCCAATCCTGCCGGCCGCGTGCTGATCATCGAGGACCGTCCGGAATCGATCGCCTGGTTCGCCAGCGCGTTGCAGCCGGCGCATGAAGTGGCGGCTGTCGATACCTTTGAGGAAGCACTCGTCCGCGTCCGCGGCGGCGACTACGACCTGATTGTGGTCAGTCTCGGCATGCGCGGCTTCGACGGCCTGCGCCTTTGCTCGCAGCTTCGCTCATTGCCTGAGGGTCGCAACGTGCCGATCCTGGTGGTCGTCACCGATGGCGACCGCCGCAAGCTGACCCAGGCGCTCGAGATGGGCGTCAACGACTATCTCACGCGGCCTGTCGACAAGAACGAACTCGTCGCGCGCGTGCGCACCCAGCTGCGCAAGAAGCGTTACGGCGACCGTCTGCGCCACAATGTGCAGCTCAGCCTCGAAATGGCGATCACCGATCAGCTGACCGGCCTGCACAATCGCCGCTACATGTCGCGCCATCTGGACAATCTCGTCGAGTCGGCCGGCCGTTCGGCCAAGCCGCTCGCCTTCCTCATCCTCGATATCGACTACTTCAAGGCGGTCAATGACGGGCATGGGCACGACATCGGCGACGAGGTGCTGAAGGAATTCGCCAATCGCATCGCCGCCAATATCCGCGGCATCGATCTCGCCTGCCGCTTCGGTGGCGAGGAGTTCGTTGTCGTGATGCCCGACACCGATGTGTCGCTCGCCTTCACGATCGCCGAACGTCTGCGCAAGAGCATCGAGATGAGCCCCATCCCGATCAGCCGCCCGCCGGGCAGTCTCAACATCACGATATCGATCGGTATCGCGGGCTCGGAAGGCATGGGCGACACGGCCGATGCACTGCTGCACCGTGCCGATCAGGCGCTCTACAGCGCCAAGCGCGCCGGCCGCAACCGCGTGGTCACGGCCGTCGCGGCGTAGGATTGAATGTTGTGATGGGGGCCTTGAACCGAGTCTCTGCCGGCACCATCTGAGCTATGTCCCCATAGGTGCATCCAAGCCGTCCGTGAAAATCACGGACGGCTTTTTTGTGCCCGTTTCTCAGGAAAGAGATCGGTACCATGAACGCGCGAGCGCCGCCTTCGCACGCCTGACAGTGCGGTCTGAAGTATTTTCTCGCACCCTTCGTAAGCCGTTTGTCCCCCGGCAAAACGAAACCGCTTCCCGATGCTCGCCCGGATTCTGTCTGGCGCGTTGAAAACGGATGCCTCCGCGATGCACGCATGGACTCCGTTTAAGACGAGGTCGGAAATTGAAATCTCTTTCCTCCCCCGTTTACGGG
>DASZCC010000028.1:0-8265 GCA_035943485.1 Rhizomicrobium sp.
TGAAACCGGCCGCTCCGATGAGCGCAAGTACTGAGGCGCGGCGCAGGAACGAATGCATGGACTACTCCAGTTGGCCGGTTTGCGGGCCGGGGCGCGGTTCGGGCCGCATCAGCGCGTCATACAACAGCACGATCACGCCAAACGTGATCGCCGCATCCGCGACATTGAACACATACCAGTCATAGCCGTAGGCGTAAAACTGGAAAAAATCCGCGACCTTCCCGTAAATTAGCCGGTCGATCAGGTTGTTCCCAACGGCGCCGCCTACAATCAGGCCCAGCCCGATGCTCAGGGACCGCCTTGTGCTGACCCACAACCACCAGATCAGTAGGATTACCGCGATCAGCGATATCGCCACCAAGGCCATGGAGCCAAGGCGGCTGTGCGCTGGAAACAGGCCGTAGCTGATGCCGGGATTCCAGACCATGACAATATTAAAGAACGGCAATACTCGAATACCGTCGCCCGGCGGCATGGCCTTGAAGCCGTAGCCATAAAGAAGAATGAGTTTCGACGCCTGGTCGAGGAACAGCGCGACGGCGGCGGCCGTGAGTCCCCAGTCGCGTGCGGACATCTTCAGGTTCACGCGACCTCCAGTGAATCCACCGCCGCGGAGCAGCGATTGCACAGATCGGGGTGCTTCGGATGCGTGCCCACCTCCGGCAGGATCATCCAGCAACGGGCACACTTGTCGCCCTCAGCATGATGGAATTCCGCCGCAGCGCCCGCGACGTCAGGAAGGCGGAAGGCGTCGGCCGGCGCTTCCTGTGGCGAGACCTTGCCGCCTGAGGTGATCGCGATCTCGCCGAGATCCAGACCATCGAACAAGGCAATGTCGGCCACGTCACTGAGATAGAGAACAGGCCGCGCCTCGAGGCTGGCGCCGATCACCTTGTCGCGGCGCTTCACTTCCAGCGCACCGGTGACGACACGGCGCAGCGCGCGGATGCGGTTCCACTTCTGGATCAGCGCATCGTTTCTCCATGACGCAGGTGTCTCCGGGAACGTCTGCAGATGCACGCTTTCGCCTTCGCCGGGGAAGCGCAGCAGCCACGCTTCTTCCATCGTAAAGCACAGGATCGGTGCCAACCATGTAACGACACGGCGGAACGCTTCATCCGTAACCGTACGCACGGATCGGCGGCGCGCTGCACCGTGGCTGTCGCAATACAGAACGTCCTTGCGGATATCGAAATAGAATGCCGACAGCTCGTTGGTGCAGAACGCGAAGACGGTGTTGTAGACGCGGTTGAAGTCGTAGGCCTCATAGCCTTCGCGCACCAGACCATCGAGCTCCGCAAGCTTGGCGAGGATGTAGCGCTCGAGCTCCGGCATCTGCGCCGGATCGATGCGCTCCTTCTCGTCGAAGCCGGCGAGATTGGCGAGCATGAAGCGGATTGTGTTGCGCAGGCGGCGATAGGCATCGGCATTGGCCTGGATGATGTCGTTCGCCATGCGCGTGTCTTCGGTGAAATCCGCCGCCGCGAAGCCGAGGCGCAGGATATCGGCGCCGCTTTTGTCGGCGACGGCCTGCGGCTGGATGACGTTGCCGACGGACTTCGACATCTTGTCGCCTTCGCGGTCGAGCACGAAACCATGCGTCAGCACGGCGTCGTAAGGCGCGCGGCCACGTGTGCCGCAGCTTTCCAGCAGCGACGACTGGAACCAGCCGCGATGCTGATCCGATCCCTCGAGATAAAGATCGGCGTGATCCTTCTTCGGCCAGGACGGCTCGATCGGATTTTCCACCGTGAACACATGGGTCGAGCCGGAGTCGAACCAGACGTCCAGGATGTCTTTCACCTGCTCGAAATCGTCCGGCGCATGGTCGTTGCCAAGGAAGCGCGCAGCCGAACCGGGCTTGAACCAGGCGTCGGCGCCCTCGGCGCGGAAGGCTTCGTCGATCCGCGCATTGACCGCCGCATCGTTCAGCACCTTGCCGGTCTCCTTGTGCACGAAGATCGCGATCGGCACGCCCCAGGCGCGCTGGCGCGACATCACCCAGTCAGGCCTGTCACGCACCATGCCGGCCAGACGGTTTTCGCCTGTCTTCGGATACCATTTGGTGTCGCTGATCGCCTTCATCGCGCGGGCGCGCAACGTGTCGGCGGGATCCTTGGTGATCGGCTTGTCGAGGCCGATGAACCATTGCGGCGTGGCGCGATAGATCACCGGCGCCTTGGAGCGCCAGGAATGCGGATAGGAATGGCGCAGCGTGCCGCGCGCGAGAAGATTGCCCGCATCGGTCAGCGCCTGGATCACAGCGGGATTGGCGTCGCCGTCCTTCTTGCCGTCGCGCGACAGGATGAACTTGCCCTCGAAACCGGGCGCATGCTTCGTCAGGCCGCCATCTTCGGCAACGACGGCGAAAGCGTCGGGATTGGTCCGCGCGTAGTCGGGAAAGGTCTTGAGGATGAGTTCGAAGTCTTCCTCGCCATGGCCGGGCGCAGTGTGCACGAAGCCCGTGCCGGTGTCTGCCGTGACGTGATCACCGGGGAGAAGCGGAACGTCGAAGTCGTAGCCCTTGCCGCGCAGCGGATGTGCCGCGACCGCGCCAGTGAGGTCGGCCTTTCCAGTACGCTTCAGCGTGATCTTCGCCTGCTTCGCAGTCGGATCGGCGAGCGCATCAGCCAGTGCGATCTTATCACCGACCTTTCCGAGCGAGCCTTCGCCCGCCTCGGTCACTTCGTAGACGCCATATTCCATCTCGGGCGAGTACGCGATCGCGCGGTTGCCGGGGATGGTCCAGGGCGTCGTCGTGTAGATGACGATGCTTATACCCTTCAGCGCCCCGGCAACGACGGGAAACTTCACATAGATCGTCGGAGACGTTTTCTCGTGATACTCGACCTCGGCTTCGGCGAGCGCGGTCTTTTCCACGGGCGACCACATCACCGGGCGGAAGCCGCGATAGAGGAGATCGTTGTCGACAAATTTGTGCAGCTCGCCCGCGATGACGGCTTCGGCACGGAAGTCCATCGTGGTGTAGGGCTTGTCCCATTCGCCGATGCAGCCGAGACGCTTGAACTGTTCGCGCTGCACGCCGATCCAGTGATTGGCGAAGTCGCGGCAATCCTGGCGCAGCTGTTCGGTCGGCACCGAGTCCTTCGGCTTGCCTTCCTTGCGGTATTTCTCCTCTATCGTCCATTCGATCGGCAGGCCGTGGCAGTCCCAGCCGGGAACATAAGGCGCGTCGTAGCCCAGCATCTGGCGCGAGCGCACGACGAAGTCCTTCAGGATGTGGTTCAGCGCATGGCCGATATGGATGTCGCCATTGGCGTAGATCGGTCCGTCATGCAGCACGAAGAGCGGACGGCCCTTCGACGCTTTCCGGATGCGGCCGTAAAGGTCCATTGCCTCCCAGCGGGCGAGCCATTTCGGCTCGGACTCCGGCAGGCCGGCCTTCATCGGGAAGTCTGTGGCGGGAAGAAAGAGCGTGGCGCGGTAATCGCGCGCGGGTGTTTCGTTATCGGTCTTCGACATGTTCTCAGGCTTTCGCGGAGTTAGGGGCGCAAGGGATTCGGGCCCGGCCTCCGCGTGGGTGCGTCACTGCCCCCGGCGCGGAGCCGGGTGACGAATTCGGAAAAAGCTCAGAAAACCAAGCATTTGGCGTGTCGCCCGCAAATCAGCACAGCCGGTTCTAACAGCGCGGAGATTAACGGTCCAGCGGGACCTACGTCGCGGACTGACCCGCCGCCGCCAGTGCGCGCTTGGCCTCTACGCTGTCCACCGCGATCTGTGCTTTCAGCGCCTCCAGACCGTCGAGCGTCGCCTCGGGACGCAGATAGGCGATGAATTCGACTGCCATGTGCTTGCCGTAAAGATCGCCGTTGAAGTCGAACAGATACGTTTCAAGCAGTGGCACTGGCGTTTCGAACATCGGGCGGATGCCGAAGTTCGCGACACCGTCATGCTTCGACACCACGACATCGTCCTCGATGATCTTCGCGCGCACAGCGTAGACGCCGAAGGCCGGCTGCATCACATCGGTCAGCTTCATATTCGCCGTCGGGAAGCCGATCGTGCGGCCGCGCTTGTCGCCGTGCTCGACACGCGCCTCGACGCTCCACCAGTGGCCGAGCAGGCGCGCCGCGACCTCGGGTTTGCCCTGCCTCAGCGCATCGCGGATCTCGGTGGACGAGATCTTCTCGTGATCATGCGCGATCACCGGATCAAACACGGTGACGCCGAAGCCCTCCTCGCCGCCCATATAGGAGAGCATGGCGACGTTGCCGGCGCGGCTCTTGCCGAACTGGAAATCGCTGCCGACCACGACCGCGCCAACGCCCAGCCCCTTCACCAGCACGTCCATGACAAAGTCCGGGGCACTGCGGGTCGCCATCGCCGCGTCGAAGTGCAGCGCATAGAGCACGTCGGCGCCCAGCTCCGCGATCAGCCGTGCCTTGGTGCGGAATGGCGTCAGGCGAAAGGATTGCGGCGCCGGCCGGAAGAATTCCTGCGGGTGCGGTTCGAAGGCGAGCACGCCGAGCGGTGCGTTGCGCTCCTCCGCCATGCGGCGCGCCTCGCCGATCAGCGCCTGATGGCCGCGATGCACGCCGTCGAAATTCCCGATCGCGACGACGGCGCCCTTGAGGCTCTCCGGCACATCGTCGAAGTGGCGGAAGATACGCACGCGCTGGATCAGTGCTGCTTGGGCCGCTGCGGAGCCATCACCAGCGCCTCGCCGTCGACCACGGTCGTGTCGCCAACCTTGCAGACGAAATCGAACACGACGCGGCGCTTCTCGGCGGTGACGTCGCGCACGGTGACGGTTGAGACGACGGTGTCGCCGATGCGCACCGGCGCCTTGAAGCGCGACGACGCGCCCATGAAGATCGTCCCCGGCCCCGGCATCTGCATGCCCAGCACGGTCGAGAGATAGCTCAGCGACAGCATGCCGTGCGCGATGCGGCCCCGGAATACCGTGTGCCTGGCATAGGTCTCGTCGAAATGGACGGGGTTCATGTCGCCCGACACTTCGCCGAAAAGCTCCACGTCCCGCTCCGTCACGGTCTTGGTGAAGCTGTCGGACATTCCGGGCTTCAGATCGTCGATATAATAGGGCATGGGAGCGGTTCCGGCGGAGGGTTCAGGTTCTATCGGTGCCTTGCCTACCACACAAGCGCGCGCATCGCCGCCCTAGCCGATACGCCTGCCGCGTCAAAAAGCGCCGCCATATGGCTGGCCGTGAACTCCGCGACATCCTCGCCATGGATGCCGTCCGCGATGAACAGCGCGTCGATGCCGACGCCATTGGCGCCCTTGACGTCGGTGTGCATCCCGTCGCCAATCGCCAGCGGCTTCCTGGCGTCGCCGGTGGCTTTGCGCACGGCCTCATAGATCGCGGGCTTCGGCTTGCCGTAATAGACGACCTTGCCGCCCAGTTCCTCATACGCGCTAGCAAGCGCGCCGGCGCAGTGGACGAGCACGCCGCCGCGCTGCACGACCCTGTCGGGATTGGCGCAGAGCATCAGCAGGTCTCGCGCCTTCATCGTGGCCAGCATGTCGGTGTAGTCGTCCGGTGTCTCGTGATCGTCGTCGAACAGCCCGGTGCAGAGCACGATGCCGGCCTTGTCGACATCCACGAGCTCAACGTTCAGACCCTCATAGACATCGCGATCACGCTCCGGCCCCAGATGCAGCATCGACAACGGACCCTTCACGGCGCGATACGCGAGATCGCGGCGGGCGGCGTCGCCTGAGGTGACGATGGCGTCATAGCAATCGGCCGGCACGCCGAAGCGCTTGAACTGTTCCACAAGATTGTTCGACGGCCGCGGCGCGTTGGAGAGCAGCACAACGCGGCCGTGCTTCTGGCGGAAACGCTGCAAGGCTTCGCAGGCGGGCGCGAATGCTTCCGCACCATTGTGCAGGACGCCCCACACGTCGCAGATCAGCGCGTCATATTCCGGCGCGATATCGGAGAAATGTTCGAGGAGACGCGGTTCGCTGGCCATGGCGCTGCTTAAAGCGGCGGACGGCCTTCGACAAGGGTCAGGCGATCTTGCGCAGCGGGACGGTCGACGCCGACGGCATATCCGGCTTCTCCAGCCCTTTCAGTGAGTCCTCGCGGACCGCACGCGGCTCGCCGAAGAGATAGCCCTGGCCGAAATCCACACCGAAATCGAGCAGCTGCACGACCGTGCGCTCGTCCTCGACGCGTTCGGCGATCAGGCTGAGGCCGTGGCGTTCCAGCAGCTTCTTCAGATCCTCGGCCGAGACCAGCGCGCCCGAGCCGCCCATGCCATGCGTCAGCGTCGCAGCACGGACCTTGAGATGCCGGAAGCCCATCGTGCGCAGCTTGGCGAGATCGACGGCAAGCGTCGACACGTGATCCATCGAGAGGCCGAAGCCGAGCTGCGAGAGATAAGTGAGATTGGCCTCGCCCTGCGCGCCCGCCTTGGCAACGGCGGCCTGGCTGAATTCGAACACGATATGGCCGGCAAGATCGCGATTGTGATGCAGGTATTCGAGGAATTGCGGGAAGAATTCCGTGTCGGCGAGCGTGTCGCCCGAGATGTTGCAGAAGATGCCGATGTCGCGGTTCTTCTGCGTCAGCCGGCGCACGATCTGCACGCAGCGGAACAGCAAGAGATTGTCGACCACCGACATCAGACCGGCCGGCGACGCGACCTGAATGTACTGCTCCGGCATGATGACCTTGCCGTCGGCCGAGCGCAGGCGCGACAGCGCCTCGTAATAGCGCAGCTTGCGCTGCGGCAGGCTGACGATCGGCTGCAGATAGAGATCGACGCGGCTGCTGGCGAGGCAATCGCGGATGGTCTCGAGAAGATCGGCTGTGCTTTGTGCTGCCATATGCGCAGCCGGCGATGCGGGCACCGGTGCAACAGTGGCGCGGCGCGCATTGCTCGCCATCTTGGTGGCGAAATCGCGCATCAGGCTTTCGATCATCTGCAATTCGGAGACGAGTTTCTTGTTGCGCTCGTTGGCCTTCATCTCGATGGCGCGGCTCATGTCGTCCATCTGCGCGCGCGTTTCGGTCAGCGCCTGCTCGAACTGGAAGGTTACGCGTTTCAGGCCGGCGATCTCACGTTCGGCGATGCGCTTTTCGCGGCGGCGACTGAAGCTCGCATGAATCTGAGCGCCGGCAATCGCCAGCACGACGCCAGTGATCAGGCCGATCGGCAAGCCATAGGGCAACGCCACCGCGATGCCGACTGTGGCGGCCGCCAGAACATAGGTCGCGACGAGGAGCGCGCGAATCATGACCGAATCCCATGCATGCTGGGCAAATTCTGCAGGGCCGGGATTTAAAATTGCTTAACCACGAAAACGCTGCGGAAAGCGGATCGCGGTTCTTAACAAGAGGTAAACGAGGGCCTGACAGGCGCGCAGGTCTGCGCTCTACTGCCCCCAGTAGATAAGGAAAAACGCCATGACCAATGCCTATGACTTCACGTTCAGGTCGATCGACGGAGGCGAACTCCCGCTTTCCGAATTCAGGAACAAGGCCGTGCTGGTCGTTAACGTCGCCAGCCAGTGCGGACTGACGCCGCAGTATTCCGGGCTCGAAGCCCTATGGAAGGACAAGGGACCCAAGGGTCTCGTCGTCCTCGGTGTGCCGGCCAACAATTTCGGCGCGCAGGATCCCGGCACAGAGTCCGAGATCAAGACGTTCTGCGAGACGCGCTTTGCAGTCGATTTCCCGATGACGGCGAAAGAGGACGTGATCGGCGCCGGCGCGCATCCGTTCTACAAATGGATCGCGGGCGAGCTTGGCGAAGATGCGGCGCCGAAGTGGAACTTCCACAAATACCTGATCGGCCGCGACGGCTCGATCGCCGGGACATTCGGCTCACGCACCGCGCCTGACGACGCGGCGATGAACGCAGAGATCGACAAGGCGCTGGGCTAGTAACCTCTCCCGTTTACGGGAGAGGTCGACTTGCACTTGCAAACCGGGTGAGGGAAGTGCCGCCGGCCTTTGCCCTCACCCGAAAATCGCTTCGCGATTGTTCGACCTCTCCCGCTATCGCGGGCGAGGTTAAGTCTACATCGGCGGCTTGATACCGTTCTTTTCGAGAACCAGCGAACCCGCCGTCAATTTTCCGTCCTTGTCCGTGGCGATGTTCGCAAAAACTGCGAGACCAGGTTTCGCTTCCGCCGGCTTGGCTGAGACGATAGCGACAATCGGCGTCGAATCCGACACCGTCACGGTTGCCACGCCGGTGCAAGGATGGGTCGGTGCTGCGTGGCCGACGCATTTGCCGTCCACGATCTCGGAGCCGTGATACGTGACCTTCA
>DASZCC010000029.1:0-6575 GCA_035943485.1 Rhizomicrobium sp.
GGCGTCCATCAGCTCCGCGTCGAGGCCAAGGACTTTCGAGCAGAACTCAGCGCCAAGCGTCCACTTGTTGAATACGAAACGGATATCAAACGCCGACTCCAGTGCGGCCTCGATCGCATTGATCTGGTCTTCGCCAAAGCCGCGGCCGCGCAGTGCGTCGTAGTTGAGCGCGCCGGGGTAGTCTTCAAGCGTGCCATGGCCGACTGCATACGCAACGATGCTGTCAACCTCGCTCTCGGTGTATTGCAGGGTACCCAAAGCTTCCGGGACGCAACGATTGATGATCTTGAAATAACCGCCGCCGGCGAGCTTCTTGAACTTCACAAGCGCAAAGTCGGGTTCGACGCCAGTTGTGTCGCAGTCCATGACGAGGCCGATCGTGCCGGTCGGCGCGATCACGGTCGCCTGCGCGTTGCGATAGCCGAAGCCTTCGCCAAGCGACACAGCATCATCCCAAGCGCGCTGCGCTGCGAATGCCAGTTCCTTGTTGGCGATGGCCGCGAGATCCAGCGGCACCGGCAGCATTGACAGGCCTTCGTAGCCAGAGGTGTCGCCATGCGCGGCGCGGCGATGATTGCGCATCACGCGCAGCATCGCTTCGCGATTGGCGGTGAACTCCGGGAACGGTCCAAGCTCGCCTGCCATTTCGGCGGACGTCGCGTAGGAAACACCGGTCATGACCGCCGAGATGGCGCCCGCGATCGCGCGCGCTTCGCGGCTGTCATAGGAGATGCCTGCTGCCATCAGAAGGCCGCCGATGTTCGCGAAGCCGAGGCCAAGCGTGCGGTAGTCGTACGAGCGCTGGGCAATTTCCTTGGACGGGAATTGCGCCATCAGCACCGAGATTTCGAGCACGACGGTCCACAGGCGGCAACCATGTTCGAAGGCGTCGACATCGAACACCTTGGCGCCATCCTGGTCCTTGCGGAATTCCATCAGGTTCAGCGATGCGAGATTGCACGCCGTATCGTCCAGGAACATGTATTCCGAGCAGGGATTTGAGGCGCGGATCGGGCCGCCAGCTGGGCAGGTATGCCAGTCATTGATGGTCGAATGGAACTGAATGCCCGGATCGGCGCACGCCCATGCTGCATAGGAAATCTTGTCCCACAGCTCGCGCGCCGGGACAGTTTTGACGATCTTGCCCGAGCCGCGATTGGTCAGATTCCATTCGCCATCGCTCAGCACGGCGTTCAGGAATTCATCCGTCACGCGCACCGAGTTGTTCGAGTTCTGACCTGAGACGGTGAGATAGGCCTCGGAGTCCCAGTCGGTGTCGTAGACCCGGAAATCGATGTCCTTGAAGCCCTGCTGAGCGAACGAAATGACGCGCTCGATATAATTGTCCGGGATCATCGCCTTGCGGGCGGCTTTGATTTCGCGGCGAAGGGCAGGGTTCTTCTTCGGGTCGAAGCAATCGCCGTTCGAGCCTTCGCAGTTGATGCAGGCCTTCATGATCAGCTTGAGGTGCTTCTCGGCCAGCTTGGACCCGGCCACCATCGCGGCGACCTTCTGTTCCTCGATCACCTTCCAGTCGATGAAATCCTCGATATCGGGATGATCGACGTCGACGATCACCATCTTGGCGGCGCGACGCGTCGTACCACCCGACTTGATCGCGCCGGCAGCACGGTCGCCAATCTTGAGGAAGCTCATCAGGCCGGAGGATTTGCCGCCGCCAGAGAGTTTCTCGTTTTCGCCGCGCAGCGACGAGAAGTTCGTGCCAGTGCCAGAACCGTACTTGAAAAGACGCGCCTCGCGCGTCCAGAGGTCCATGATGCCGCCTTCGTTCACTAGGTCGTCCGCGACGGACTGAATGAAACAGGCATGTGGCTGCGGATGTTCGTAGGACGACGCCGACTTCGTCAGGCGTCCGCTGATGTAGTCGACGTAATAGTGGCCCTGGCTTGGGCCATCTATGCCATAGGCCCAGTGCAGGCCTGTGTTGAACCATTGCGGCGAATTCGGCGCCGCCTTCTGGGTCGCCAGCATGTAGCTGAGCTCGTCCTTGAAGGCGTGGGCATCTTCTTCGTTGTCGAAGTAACCACCCTTCCAGCCCCAATAGGCCCATGTGCCAGCGAGACGATCGAAAACTTCCTTCGCCGAGTTCTCGCCGCGTGTCTCATCGCTGTCGGCAGACTTGCGCCACAGGAATTCGGGAACGCCTTCCTCAGGAATAGGCTTCAACGCAGTCGGGATTCCGGCTTTGCGGAAATACTTTTGCGCCAGCACGTCGCAAGCGACTTGGCTCCACTTCTCAGGGACTTCGATATCGGTCTGCTGAAAGACGATCGAACCGTCAGGGTTTCGAATTTCACTAACCGCGTTGCGGAAGGCGATGCCTTCGTATGGCGAACGACCCTCAACCGTGTACTGACGGCGAATGCGCATTGATTTAGTCCCCGACTGCTCGTCTGTTAGCCCCTCGGCCGCCTTCGGGATCACCATTTCGGGGACAGTTATCCTATCGCCGGGATCCCGTCTGATATGGCGGGAGCCGCGGCGGTAGCTATAGCAGCGTCCGCCAGATTTGGTGTCGCGATCAGCGACTGGCCCTAAGTATGGGCACCATCCGAAAGTCCGCGCAAGCGAGAAGTGGTAAACGAAACCTTACCCACCAGATGTGGTAGGTTTGTGAACATGGGATTTCCGGCGCAAAACACCCGAGTCAAGCCGGTAACGGGAATCGCGCAGAAAATTTTTTCGCGATTGTGACAGTCCGAAACATGCGTGCGCTTTTGGACAGATTGTGGATAGCGCAATCGGGCAGAGTGTGGCGATGGACCATTTGGCATAGTTCACGGTGCCCCCCTATATTCCGCGCAACGAATCCGAACTGGCGCACCGTCATGTCCTTCATCCGCATGCTCTATTCGTGGTGGAACCACGCGACGTTCGGCACACTGCTGACAGTCTGGTTCTCGGGCGCCTTCGTCGGCACCGACAAATTCGGCAATCGCTATTACGAGTCAAAAAATGGCGCGCGGCGCTGGGTGATTTATGCCGGCACTGTCGAAGCGAGCCGCGTCCCTCCGGAATGGCATGGCTGGCTGCACCATACCTTCAAGGAGCCGCCGACCAAGGCGCCATTCAAGGAGAAGCCGTGGGAGACGGATCACATTCCAAATCTCACGGGTACCCCCGGCGCCTATCGTCCGAGTGGCAGCCTTCTCAGCACAGGCGTGCGGCCCCCAGCGACAGGTGACTACCAGGCGTGGAAGCCGGAGTAGGTCATGGGTAACAACACAGTCGAGACGATCATCGGTGCGATCGTGGTCGTGGTGGCTGCGACGTTCCTCTATTTCGCCTATACGACTACGAGCTCCGGAAGCCTGTCGGGCTACGAGATCATGGCGAAGATGCCCCGCGTCGATGGTTTGGCGGTCGGCACGGACGTCCGGCTTTCGGGCATCAAGATCGGCGCGGTCGATGAACTGACGCTGGATCCCAAGACGTATCTGGTTACCTTGCACATGAATATCCGCAAGGACATCCCGATCCCTGACGACTCATCGCTGATGGTGACGTCGTCCGGCATTCTGGGTGGCTCCTACCTTTCGATCACACCCGGCGGCTCGGACAAGATGCTGGCCGAAGGGGGCGCCATCACGAATGTTCAGGGATCTGTCGACGTCATGGGCCTCGTCGGCCGGTTCATCGGCGGCGGAAATGGTGGCAACAATCCCGCCGCCAAGCCACCCGCACCCAAGCCAGTTGGAAAGTAGAACCGGATGGCGCGTAGCCTGGTTTTCGGCCTTGGTATTTTCCTGATCACAATGCCGGCTCTGAGCGCTTCTACTGCTCCGGCAGCCGCACCTGCAGCGCCTGTTTCGCCGCCTGCGCCGACAGGCCCCAAATCGCTGATCATGCGGGGGCTCGACAAGATCACTGGGCGGGCGACGACGCTTGTCGCCACGGTGGGCCAGCCGGTGCAGTTCGCGACCCTCACGATCACGCCGCGGTACTGCTATTCGACGCCGCAGTCGGAGCCGCCAGAGACTGTCGCCTTCCTGCAGATCGATGATCATCGCCCGGATCAGCCGTCGCGGCGCGTGTTCTCTGGCTGGATGTACGGCTCGACGCCCGGACTGAACGGCATGCAGCATCCGCTCTATGATGTTTGGGTGATCACCTGCAAAGCCGTGGCCCCGGGAGAAACCGTCGCCGTCGGCCCGGTCAAACCCGTCAAACCCGTGTCGCCGGATGCCGGCGATAGCGAGAAGCCGGCCGAACTTCCCGCCGACGCCGGCCAGTAGGCCTGCACCGTCAGCGCTTCGTCGAGGCGCATGCGGTAGGCGTTGCGTGTGATCTCGGTCGTTCCGAACTGCGCGAGGTGATCTGTGCGAAATTGTGCATCGAGCAGCACATAGCCGCCGACCTTCAAGGCCGCTACCAAATGCACGAGTGCCACCTTGCTGGCGTCGCGCTCGCGCGAGAACATGCTTTCACCGAAGAACGCGCCGCCCAGGCTCACGCCATAAAGGCCGCCGACCAGTTTGCCGTTGCGCCAGCACTCGACCGAATGGGCGTGACCGACGGCATGGAGCGCCGTGTAGAGGCGCAGAATCTCGTCATTGATCCAGCTTTGCGGGCGACCCGGGACGGGCTTGGCACAGGCCAGCATCACATCCCGAAACGAGTGGTTGGAGACAACTGTGAAGACATCGCTGCGGATCGTGCGCGCAAGGCGTCTTGGCACGTGAAAACCATCGAGCGGAATAATGCCGCGGCGTTCGGGTGAGACCCAGAACAGCGTAGGATCATCGCGCCGCTCCGCCATGGGGAAGATGCCCTCGGCATAGGCCCGGAGCAGGAGTTCAGGTGTCAGGTGCGACGGCGAACCATGCATGCCGCCATGATAGCGCGCTAGCCGATCAGGTCGAGCGTCACCTTGCTCATGCGGTTCTGCGCTTCGATGACCGCGAGATTGGCCCGGTAATTGGCCAGCGCCATCGTCTGTCCGACGAGATCGGCGGCGAAGTCGGAGGTCTTGAGGCCCACCTGATGCGTCGCCACGCCGCCATTGGCGGTTGTCGTCTGTTCGACTCCGACGGGCGTGTATCCCGGCGTTTCCGCATTGGCGATGTTGGCCGCGCTCGCGCTGAGCTGCGCGACGCTCGCTTGCAGTCCGGAGAGGGGAACCGAAAGATCGACCATGCGGCGATGGTAGCGGCCGATCCCTGACCGGCCGCCAATCCCATCGCCTGCATTTAAATTAAAGTTTAGCGGATCGGCTGATCGCCCAGGGTCCCGGGCCAGCCGCAGCTATGAAAAGGAAGATGAAGCAGAACAGGATCGCCGCATCGCCCAAGTTGACCGCTGGAAAGAAGCCACGCGGCGCGTGACCCAGGAAATAGGCGAACGCCATCTCGCCGGAGCAGATGAAGGCCGTAATTCGCGTGAATAGGCCCAGCGTGATGAGGACGCCACCGACGAGCTCGATCGCTGCCGCCGTCATGATGACGGGCATGAAGCTTGGCGGGATCGCCACCGTCATCGGCGGAAAGTGCAGTAGCTTCTGGGTGCCGTGCTCGAGGAACAGGAGCCCGGTGATGATGCGCAGGACACTCAGCAATTGCGGTTCGTATTTCGAAAGCCATGCCATGAAAATATCCTCCCGTGGATTTATCGGTGGACCGTAGCGCAAGGCTTCACGTTCGCGAATACACGGTATAAGGCGTGATACTTGTGCCGAAGCATCACTTCTTGTTGTGGCGCTCGAGGAACCGCTCGAGCCAGTGGATGTCGTACTCGCCGTCGATGATGTCCTTCTCGCGGACGAGCTGCTGGAACAGCGGGATTGTCGTCTCGATGCCGCCGACTACCAGTTCATCCAGCGCGCGGCGCAGGCGCAGCAGGCATTCGTTGCGATTGCGCGCATGGACGATCAGCTTGCCGGCGAGGCTGTCGTAGTAGGGCGGGATGCGATAGCCGGAATAGATCGCCGAGTCGAAGCGCACGCCGAGTCCGCCGGGCGTGTGGAATTGCGTGATGGTGCCGGGCGACGGCTGGAAAGTGAACGCGTTCTCGGCATTGATGCGGCACTCGATGGCATGGCCGGAGAACGTGATGTCTTCCTGCCGGACTTCGAGCGGGCCACCAGCGGCGATGCGGATCTGTTCGCGCACGATGTCGATGCCGGTGATCGCTTCGGTCACCGGGTGTTCGACCTGGAGGCGCGTGTTCATCTCGATGAAGTAGAACCGGCCGTCCTCGAACAGGAACTCGATCGTGCCGGCGCCGAGATAGCCGAGCTTCTTGAGCGCGTTCGTTACGACCGTGCCGATCTCGTCGCGCTGCGCGTCGTTGATCGCAGGCGATCCCGCTTCTTCCAGAACTTTCTGGTGACGCCGCTGCAGCGAGCAGTCGCGTTCGCCCAGATGCACGACATTGCCCAGTGCATCGGCCAGCACCTGGATTTCGATATGACGCGGCTTCTGGAGATATTTCTCCATGTAGACCTGGTCGTTGCCGAACGCGGCCTTCGCTTCCGATCGCGCTGTCGAAAGTGCCAGCGAAAGTTCAGACTCGTTAAGCGCCACTTTCATGCCGCGGCCGCCGCCACCGGCTGTCGC
>DASZCC010000030.1:0-2067 GCA_035943485.1 Rhizomicrobium sp.
GAGGAGAACACCGCGTGATTGGTGTCCACCGCCATGATGTCGTTGAACTTGGTGATCGACCAGAACGCGCCGTAATCGCTTTCCGGTGTAAAGTGAACGGGATCTTCCGCGCGAAGCCGCTCGAAGATCGGCCAGAACGAGTCGTTCCGGAACAGGTCAGGCTGGGCCGGATTGAGATCATCGGCCGTCATGGCCGCTGCACTGCCGCGCGCCCGGCGTTCGACCACCACATCACTCATTGCACTCCCCTTGGGCGGCAACCGCAGTCGACCGCCTCATATAATGTCTGGGAGAATGATCCGCCGCTTCGGCGCGCGGCACAAGCAGTCGCTTAGGATTTTAATGGTTCCAGCCACCCATCGGCGGTAGCGCCTTGATCCCGCCAAGGTTTTTGTGCGGACTGCCGACAACTGGACTTGGGGGAAATATGAGCAGGAAACGCGATCGCGCGCTGGGCATGGGCTGTCCCATCCATCGCCGGGACTTCCTCAACGGCGCGGCGATGTCGGCGGCAACCGTTTCCGCGATGACACTGGCCGACCCTTCGCGCGCGGCGCCCGGCCCTCAGGACAAGCCCGGCTACTACCCGCCGACCCTGAACGGCATACGCGGGAGCCAGCCCGGTTCCTTCGACATCGCGCACAGCGTGCGTGATGGCACTTTCTGGCAGACCGCCGAGAAGATGAGCGACACCGACGGCGTGTATGACCTCGTCATCGTCGGCGCCGGCATCAGCGGCTTGTCCGCAGCGCATTTTTACCGGACCGCCAAACCCAATGCGAAGATCCTGATCCTGGATGTGCACGACGATTTCGGCGGTCACGCACGACGCAACGAGTACCACCTGAACGGGAAGCTCGAACTGCTGAACGGAGGCACCGAACTGATCGACAGTCCCCGGCCGTACAGTGCAGTCGCATCCGGTTTGCTGAAGACGCTGGGCATCAATCCGGCGGCGCTGGCGAAGGCGAGCGACAATCCCGACGTTTACAAGGGCCTCGGACCAGCAAGCTTTTTCGACAAGGAGACGTTCGGCGTTGATCGACTCGTGGTCGGAGGATCGGGGCGGGAGGACGGCGAGACTGTCGACTGGAAAGCCTTTCTCGCAAAGGTGCCGCTGTCGGACAGGGCGAAGGACGACATGCTGCGTATCGAGGCAGGCACAGTCGACTACTTTCCCGGACTGACTTCGGCGCAGAAGAAGGACAAGCTCTCGCGCATGAGCTATCTCGACTATCTGTCGAAGGTGGCGAAGGCCGATCCGACGACCGTCGCCTACTACCAGAAGATCACACACGACGAATGGGGTGTCGGCATCGACGCAGAACCGGCATTGGATTGTTGGGGCTTCGGCCTACCCGGCTTCAACGGACTGAAGCTTGAACCCGGCGCGATCAAACGGATGGGCAACACCGCTGCCGGCTATTGCGAGAATACGTTCGAGACGTTCCATTTTCCGGACGGCAATGCATCGATCGCCCGCCTGCTCGTCCGTGATCTTGTGCCGGCGGCAATGCCGGGTCACACGGTCGAGGACATTGTGACAGCCGTCGCGAACTACAACGCCCTCGACCGCGAGGGCGCGCCCGTACGCATCCGACTGTCGAGCACAGTCGTCGGTGTACGGAATATCGGCAGTCCCAAGGCGTCCAAGGGCGTCGAACTCGCCTATGCGCGGGGCGGCCATGTCTATCGCGTGCATGCCGCCAATTGCATCCTCGCCAGCTGGAACATGATGATCCCGTATCTCTGTTCCGACATGCCGGACACACAGAAAGCGGCGCTGCATGAGCTGGTGAAGATCCCGCTCGTCTACACAAGTGTTGCGATCCGCAACTGGCACGCCTTCAAGGCGCTTGGGGTCCAGGGCATCTACGCGCCGGGCGGGTTCTACTCATCCTGTCGCCTCAACTGGCCGGTCGATATCGGCGGTTACACATCGGTGCGCTCACCGGATGATCCGATGTTGCTGTTCATGGTGCGAACGCCCTGCCAACCCGGACTGTCGGAGAAGGACCAGCATCGCGCCGGACGCGGCGAGCTGCTGGGCATGTCGTTCGAGGACTT
>DASZCC010000031.1:0-2332 GCA_035943485.1 Rhizomicrobium sp.
CGACTGCCTGATCTTCGCCACCGGCTTCGAAGTCGGCACCTCGTTCACGCGACGCGCCGGCTACGACATCATCGGCCGCGATGGCGTGACGCTGTCGGAGCATTGGAACGGTGGGTTGCGCACGCTGCATGGTCTCACCACACATGGCTTTCCGAACTGCTTCTTCCTTGGCTTCACCCAGGGCGCGATCACGATCAGCGTGCCGCAGGCGCTGGGTGAACAGGCCGACCACGTCACGCACCTGGTCACCGAGGCGAAGGCACGTGGCGCCAACATCCTCGAGCCGACCGCTGAAGGCGAAGAGGCGTATGTCGCCGAGGTTAAAAGCCTCGCCCGCCTTGGGCAGCGCTTCTACACCGAATGCACACCGGGCTACTACAACAGCGAGGGTGCTAGCGGAAACAAGGGCGGCTTCTTCTCCAACATGTATGGTGCGGGTCCGATCCGGTTCTTTGATCTGCTGAAGGCGTGGCGCGCCAACGGCAAGCTTGATGGGCTGGCGCTGCGCTAGCACAATCGATCTCACAACCCTGGACAGAGGTATCAGACATGTCTTCGAAGCTCGCGGACGACCGCCGGATTGATCCACGCATCAAGGCGATGTTCGGCGCCATGCCGGCGGAAGCCGCGAAGGACGTCGCCAGCCGCGAGGAATTGCTGGCCAACGAGAACACCCCAGAGTCCAAGGCGGCGGTTGCTGCCATGACCGCGATGTTCGACATGGCAGACAACGAAGAGATCGCGCCGTCCAAGGGTCTCAAGATCGAGGTCCACACCTTCAAGTCGTCGCCCGACGGCAACGAAATCAAGATCCGTTTCATCCGCCCGGAAGGGTCGGAGACGCTGCCCTGCGTCTATTACATTCACGGCGGCGGCATGGCGTTCATGTCGGCGTTCGACGGCATGTACCGGGCCTGGGGCCGCATCATCGCGGCGCAGGGCGTGGCGGTCGCGATGGTCGATTTCCGCAACTGCCTGCGCGCTTCGTCGGCGCCCGAGGTTGAACCGTTCCCGGCCGGCCTCAACGATTGCGTGTCGGGCGTGAAGTGGGTGCGCGCCAACGCCGCCAAGCTCGGCATCGATCCGGACCGCATCATCGTTGCCGGCGAAAGCGGCGGCGGCAACCTGACGCTCGCCACCGGTCTCAAGCTCAAGCGTGATGGCGACATCAAGCTGATCAAGGGCCTCTATGCGCTGTGCCCCTACATCGCCGGCAAGTGGCCCGATTCGCGCTTTCCGTCGTCGGTCGAGAACAACGGCATCATGCTCGACCTGCACAACAACAATGGCGCGATGGGCTATGGCATCGGTGCGTTCAAGGACCGCGATCCGCTCGCGTGGCCGTCGTTCGCCACCGAGGAGGACGTCAAGGGCCTTCCGCCCACCATCATCAGCGTCAACGAATGCGATCCGCTGCGGGACGAGGGCATCGAGTTCTATCGCCTCCTGATCAAGAGTGGCGTGCCGGCGCGCTGCCGCCAGGTGATGGGGACGATCCACGGGACGGAGATCTTCGCTATCTGCTGCCCGGACATCAGCTACGACACCGCCAGCGACATCGCGAACTTCGCCAGGCGGTAACGGATCAGCGTCGGCTATTGTGCCGGAAGGGCGTTGACGCGAATATGTGCGTTCAACTCGTACCTTCCGGCGATGACCGACAGAAAACCCGCAAAACGCTTCCGCTCGCGCGACTGGTTCGCGGCGGACAACATCGACATGGCCGCCATCTATCTCGAGCGGTTCATGAACTATGGCCTTACGCCGGACGAGCTGCGGTCCGGCAGGCCGATCATCGGCATCGCGCAATCGGGCAGCGACCTTAATCCCTGCAACCGGCATCACATCGAGCTCGCCAAGCGCATCCGCGAGGGCATCCGGGACGCTGGCGGCATCGCGATCGAATTTCCGACCCATCCGCTGTTCGAGAACTGCCGCCGCCCGACGGCCGCGCTGGATCGCAATCTTGCCTATATGACGCTGGTCGAGATTCTGCATGGCTATCCGCTCGATGCGGTGGTGCTGACCACCGGCTGTGACAAGACCACGCCGTCCGCGATCATGGCGGCTTCGACGGTCGATATCCCCGCCATCGTGTTCTCCGGCGGCCCGATGCTGGACGGCTGGTTCGAGGGCGAGATGGTCGGCTCCGGCACGACGATCTGGCGCAGCCGCCGCAAGCTGGCCGCCGGCGAGATCACCGAGGCGCAGTTCTTCGACGCTGCGCTCGCCTCGGCGCCGTCGGTCGGCCACTGCAACACGATGGGCACGGCTTCGACGATGAACGCGGTCGCCGAAGCGCTTGGCCTTTCTCTGCCCGGCTGCTCGGCGA
>DASZCC010000032.1:0-6369 GCA_035943485.1 Rhizomicrobium sp.
AATAAAAAAGAGCGGGCACTGTGCCCGCTCTCCAAATATCTAGTGATGTCCGTGGCCGCCACCACCGTGCCAGCCTCCGCCACCATGCCATCCACCACCGCCGTGCCAGCCACCGCCATGGTGCCATCCACCGTGTCCCCAACCACCGCCAAAGCCGAAGCCTAGAGCGATGCCCGGGCCGTAATACGCGGGCCCATAGCCGTAGCCGTAATACGGGTCGCCATAGTACGGGTCGCCATAATATGGATTGCCGTAGTAGCCGTAGCCACCGCCGTAACGGTGCCAGCAATGCCAGCGATCACAAACCACATACGCCGACGCCGGCGTCGCGGTTGCTACAGCGGTACCCGTCACCACAGCGAGTGCGAGGCCTGCCTGCACAATCCGCTTTTTCATCGTATTCATCTGTAACCTCCTCGGCCGCTCCGTACATGAAAACGATCATTGCGCTGCGCCGTTCCTGTCGCGCTGGTTCCAAATGTTCCGGGAACCATGCCGACTCAACATCTTGCGCGTTGACGCTCCGAAAGAACTAAAGTAGAACGATTCTCCATGTTTCGGCTTTGTTCGCCTCTGATTTGGGCGGACAACCTTGGAAAGGACATGGCGAACCATGCTGACACGCAAGCAATACGAGTTGCTCATGTTCATCCACGAGCGGGTGCGAGAGACCGGGGTTCCTCCCTCCTTCGACGAGATGAAGGACGCGCTCGATCTCAAATCGAAATCGGGCATCCATCGCCTTGTCACGGCCCTTGAGGAGCGCGGCTTTCTCCGCCGCATGGAGAAGCGGGCCCGTGCGCTCGAAATCATGAAGCTTCCCGACAACGTGGCTGAGACGCTGCGGCCTGCGACGACACGCAGCCAAGCGATGCGGCCGGCAGCACGCCATTCGCGTGAGAACCGCGTCTCCGGCGACGCCCGCATGGCAGGCGGCCCACGGCGCGCCATGAGCGACGGCGAGACTGCAGTGAACGTACCGCTGGTGGGACGCATCGCAGCCGGTACGCCGATCGAGGCGTTGCAGAACAAGATGGCAGATGTGCCTGTGCCCGGCGGCATGATCGGCCGAGGTGATCATTACGCGCTCGAAGTCACCGGCGACTCCATGATCAATGCCGGCATCCTCGATGGCGACACAGTGATCATCCAGGAAGCCGACAGCGCGAATACGGGCGAGATCGTCGTGGCGCTGGTCGACAACAGCGAAGCCACGCTGAAGCGCCTCCGCCGTCGTGGCGACTCCATAGCGCTCGAGGCCGCCAACCCGGCTTACGAGACCCGGCTCTATGGTTCGGATCGCGTTCGCATCCAGGGCAAGCTGGTTGGCCTGATCCGGCGTTACTGATTTTTGATCGGCGTGAGGCTCCAGGGCCTCACGCCACGTACGTCCTGAACTGTCACAACGATCGGCGGGGTTGAAGCGTCCAACCAGATCGCTACGCCGCCGCTCTCCATCGCCTTAAGCCGATCAATCACGAGGGCGTTGCACCGAACCTCTGCAGGTGCAGCGCTGATTACCACTGCGACATCTGCACATTCGGTTGCCGATGGTCCACCAGCGAACACATCAACGATCGGCAGACCATGCGATCGGCTTCGGCATGCCCGGGAGTCGCACATGATCCCGTCAGCGTCTTTCCCAATCGCCGCAGCGACGGTGCGCGCATCGCCATCGCGCTTCAGCCATTCGGCAGCGGAGAACTTGTCGTCCGGCGACCGGAAGAACTTCAGCGTGCCATCCGACGCGCGGATAGCAGATGTAACTCCATCACGTGCGATCAGGAGATCGGGCGGACGGGCAACCACAGCGCAAACGATGCCTGCGGCCATCGGAATCGCGCCCAGCCATCGCCAGCGTTTGCGCCACAACGCCATCCATAATCCTCCGAACGATATCAGCAGCAGCGCCTCCGCGGGCCATGCTGCCAGGACGGAGACTGCACCCGGAAGGCCGGACACCCAGCGCCCGATCGCCAGCATCACCTCGATGCCAAATCCCATGATCCGCAACGGCACGAAGTCGAGACCCAACGGCATCAGGAACACTGACAGTGCGGCTGCCGGCATCACAACAAACCCCATCACAGGCATGGCGAGAAGATTGCCCAGGACCGCGTAGTGCGTCGCGCGATCGAAGTGGAAAACGGCATAAGGAATAGTGGCGATGCTGCCCACCAGGCTTGTGACCGTGATGCCGCGCATATAGTTGCGTACCGATCGCCAGATCGCAGAACCCTCCGCCGCTTCGTCTCTTGGACGCGATGCCTCCCATTCCGCGACGGCGATCAGCCCCGCCACTGCGGCAAAGGACATCTGGAAGCCGGGCTCCAGCAGGCTCTCGGGTCCAAGGATCAGGATCACGCACGCGGCCAGTCCCAGCGAACGCATTGAGAGAGCCGGACGGTCGACAAGAACCGCAATCAGCATCGCAGCAAGCATGACAAACGCCCGCGTGGACGCCGATGAGGCGCCGGAGATCATCAGATAGAACGAAGCGCTGCATAGCGCCGCCAGCGCCGACCATTTCTTGATGGGATAGCGCAACGCGATGGCCGGGAACGCCGCGAGCACGGCGCGCACGACCCAGAACAGTCCTAGTCCCACCAGTGCCATGTGCAGACCGGCAATCGCGAGAACGTGGGCGAGACCGGCGTCGCGCAACGCCTGTTCGTCATCGCCAGAAATTGCGGCGCGATCGCCGGTGATCAGCGCGGAGGCGACACCGCCGGTGCTGCCGGGCAATGTCTCGTGGATACGCGCGGTCATTCGTGTACGGAGCTGCTCCACAAGCAACGCCACACGCTCGCGAAAGTCGGGCTCCGACAATGGCATTACAGGCGTCGCATGGCCGTAAGCGAAACCGACAGCGCCAAGCCGCAGATAGTACGCCGTACGGCCGAAATCGTAGGCGCCCGGCGCGGCCGGTGCCGGCGGCGGCATGAGGATCGCACGCACGCGAAGCCAGCTACCCGGCCTTGGAAGCGTCTTCGTGGAGCGGATCGAAATCCGCACACGCGCCGGGCGGTTGCTGTCGTCGAACACGAGCGCGCGGATCGCGCCGAGCGTCACGCGAATGCCCTTGCCGTGCAGCTGTGCGGACTCGACGCGACCTTCGACCAGAACCGGCCCAATCCTGTGCTGAAGAACAGGGGCCGCCACCCATTCGGTGCGTGCCTTGGCCAACACAAATCCAAACGACAGCGCCGCCAGCACGGCGAGGAGCGCGCGCAATGCGGGATGCAATGCTCGACGATAGACGACGACGCAGCCGATGCCCATAACCGCAACAGCCACTGCAACCATCTGCGCGGGCTCAACCGGCAGCGCGAAATAGAGGCCGATGCCGGTGCCGAGGAACACGGGCAGCCACAGCGGCCAGCGGTCGCGCTCCTGGAACGCCATGCGCCACAGGGCCAGCGGGAGACGGGTGACTACCCCCACAGGATTCCGTTTGCTAGAAGCTTGCACACAAGCCGCAAACGCCGGCCCCGACCCAAACAAGCACAATGGCAGATAACAAGAAACCCGTACTTCGCTTTGCGCCCTCGCCGACCGGCTATCTCCATATTGGCGGCGCGCGCACTGCGCTGTTCAACTGGCTCTACGCCAAGCACACAGGCGGCACGTTCCTGCTGCGCATTGAGGATACCGATCGCGAACGCTCCACACCGGAAGCCGTCGAAGCGATCCTCAACGGCATGAGCTGGATGGGCCTGACTTGGGATGGCCAGACCGTCTACCAGTTCGCCCGCGCCGATCGCCATCGCGCCATTGCCGAACAGCTTCTCGCCGAGGGCAAAGCATACCGCTGCTTCGCCAGCGCCGACGAACTCACCACGATGCGCGAGGAGCAGCGCGCTGCCGGCAAGCCTTTGCGCTATGACGGCCGCTGGCGCGATCGCGATCCGTCTGAGGGCGGCAGCAAACCGTTCGTCATTCGTCTGAAGGCGCGCCAGACCGGTGAGACCATCGTTCACGACAAGGTGATGGGCGATGTCCGCTTCGCCAATGACCAGCTCGACGACATGGTGCTGCTGCGAAGCGACGGAACACCGACCTACATGCTCGCCGTCGTAGTCGACGATCACGACATGGGCGTGACCCACGTCATCCGCGGCGCCGATCACCTGAACAATGCTGCGCGCCAGCTTCAGATCATCGAGCTGATGGACTGGCCGGTACCGGTCTACGCCCATGTGCCACTGATCCACGGGCCGGACGGCGCGAAACTGTCCAAGCGCCACGGCGCGCTGGCGGTCGAGGCCTATCGCGACATGGGCTATCTGCCCGAAACGATGCGCAACTATCTCCTACGTCTGGGCTGGAGCCATGGCGACGACGAGATCATCTCGACCGAACAGGCGATCGAGTGGTTCAACCTCGAGAGTATCGGCAAGAGCGCCGCGCGGATGGACTTCAAGAAGCTCGACAATCTCAATGGTCACTACATTCGCGAGAGCACCGACGATGCATTGACCGCCGAGGTCGTCGCCCTGCTGTCGCACGAGGCGCCGCCGAGAATCCTGACGATGGAGGCCGGCCATCGTCTGACTGCCGCCATGCCCGGCCTGAAGGAGCGCGCCAAGACGATCGTCGAACTGGTCCAGGCAGCGGAATTCCTTTTCACGGATGGTCCGCGCACGCCCGATGCGGCGGCCGAAAAACTGCTGACCCCGGATGGCCGTGCCAACATCGGCAAGGTCCTCCCGGCGCTGGAAGCGACGGACTGGACCGGTCCTGCGCTGGAGCAGGCCGCGCGCGATTTCGCCGAGTCCAATGGCCTCAAACTGGGGGCGGTCGCCCAGCCGCTGCGGGCAGCTCTGACAGGCAAGGGATCGTCCCCGCCGCTGTTCGAGATGATGGCCGTGCTGGGCCGGGAAGAGTCCCTGACGCGCCTGCGGTCTTGCGCTTTTGCTGCTTCGGACAGGTGACGGAGTTAACCGTCACAGACTATACTTGCTGCAGTGCGATATAGCCCACGGTGCCCCGATTCCTCGGAACGCGCCCTCAAGGAGCCAGTGATGAGAGAAAGCAAGATCAAGCCGGACGGCTCGGCCACCCTCACCTACAAGAACAAGCAGTTCAATCTGCCCGTCTTTGCCGGCACCGAGGGACCGGACGTTGTCGACATCCGCAAGCTTTACGGCGATGCCGACATCTTCACTTACGACCCTGGCTTCACCTCGACGGCGAGCTGCGAGAGCGACATCACCTTCATCGACGGCGACAAGGGCATCCTTCTCTATCGCGGTTACCCGATTGATCAGCTTGCGGATCATTCGACCTTCCTTGAAGTTTGCTATCTCCTTCTGCACGGCGAACTTCCGAACAAGGCGCAGATGGAGACATTCGATCACTCCATCACCATGCACACGATGGTGCACGAGCAGCTGGCGCAGTTCTTCCGCGGGTTCAGGAGGGACGCCCATCCGATGGCGATCATGTGCGGCGTCGTCGGCGCGCTTTCCGCGTTTTACCACGACAGCACCGACATCAACGATCCGCGCCAGCGCGAGATCGCGAGCCACCGCCTGATCGCCAAGATGCCGACGCTGGCAGCGATGGCATTCAAGTATTCGACCGGTCAGCCCTTCGTCTATCCGCTGAACTCGCTCGGTTATACCGAGAACTTCCTGCGCATGACGTTTTCGGTCCCGGCCGAGGACTACAAGGTGAACCCGGTGCTGGCTAAGGCGCTGGACACTATCTTCATCCTGCATGCTGATCACGAACAGAACGCGTCGACCTCCACGGTTCGCCTCGCGGGCTCGTCCGGCGCCAATCCGTTCGCCTGTATCGCGGCCGGCATCGCATGTCTCTGGGGGCCCGCGCATGGCGGCGCCAACGAGGCGGCGCTCAAGATGCTGGAGGAGATCGGCACCGTCGATCGCATTCCCGAGTTCATCAAGCGCGCCAAGGATCCGAACGACAATTTCCGTCTCTCGGGCTTCGGCCACCGCGTCTACAAGAATTACGATCCGCGCGCCAAGGCGATGCAGATTCAGTGTCACAAGGTGCTGGACGAAGTCGGGCACGGTGACGATCCGACACTGAAGATCGCAATGGCGCTCGAGAAAATCGCGCTTGAGGATGACTACTTCGTCCAGCGCAAGCTCTACCCGAACATCGACTTCTATTCGGGCATCACGCTGCGCGCGCTCGGTTTTCCGACCAGCATGTTCACCGTCCTCTTCGCGCTGGCCCGCACCGTCGGCTGGATCGCGCAGTGGGGCGAGATGCTGGAAGACCCGCACCAGAAAATCGGCCGCCCGCGCCAGATCTACACCGGCAAAGCCCAGCGCGATTACGTGCCGCTGACGAAGCGCTGACGACGGCACCCTCTCCTCCGACGGGGGAGAGGGCCGC
>DASZCC010000033.1:0-2709 GCA_035943485.1 Rhizomicrobium sp.
ACGGAGCGTATGGGTCGCCCGCAGGGGGCCGGCGATGACGAATGGCTGGTGCGAATGAAAGCCTGAAGCGCCACGCGCTTCGCCACGGTAGCGATAACGTAATTATTCCAAATACTTAGCCCTTGAATCCTAGGACGCACATCCTATGTACGCCTCTCAACTTTGGGAGTGCGTGCGATGTATCGGATGCCATGAGATCAGACAGGCCAAGGGTGTGACTCGTGGGCACCCGCGTGACGAAGGACAGTTGGAGCGGACCTGGTTGAGCTTGCTCCCAGCCGAGCGAAGTCTCGAAGACGTCACAGGAGGCCGAGGCGAAAGCGATGTGCCTGCTGGTTCTGCACGAGAGTGCGTTCCTAAGGCTGCCGAGCTTTCAAGCGCATCACCCGCATCTCGCGGGCGTTCGCGTTTACAGCCCCTTCGACTTCACCTCGGTCAGCATCTGCGCCAGCAGACCCTCTGTCGGAAAACCATCAGCAGGCAACCCATGCGACTTTTGATAACCGCGCAACGCCGCCTTCACACCGCGACCCAGCACGCCGTCAATCTTGCCGGGGTCGTAGCCCAGCTTCAGCAGCGCATTCTGAAACGCGATGCGTTCGTCGCTCGAAAGCGGCTGCTCGTCGCGTGGCCAGGACGCGAGGATGGGCGTGCGTCCCGCGATGAGATCGCCGAGATAGCAGACCGCCAGCGCGTAGCTCATCGCGTTGTTGTACTTCAGGATCACCTTGAAGTTCGGGAAGATCAGCAGCGCCGGGCCGCGCGCGCCCGCCGGCAGATAGATCGCCGCCAGATTGGGATCGGGCGTCAGCGCCGTGCCGTCCATCTTGCGCACGCCAAGCTCCGACCACGCACCGATCGGCTTCATCGTGTCGCCATCGGCCTGTTCGTAAGCGAAGCCCGCCGGCAGCTTCACCTCATAGCCCCAGCTCTCGCCGCGCTGCCAGCCGTCGTTCACGACTTCGGCCGCCGCGGAGGCAAGCGAGTCCGGCGCCGAGTGCCAGAGGTCGCGCCGTCCGTCGCCATCGCCATCGACCGCGATCTTGAGGAACGTCGACGGCAGCATCTGCATCTGTCCGAAGGCGCCGGCCCAGGACGAGTTCATCTGCGCCGGCTCGAGGTTCTCCTGCTGCATCATCTTCAGTGCACAGAGCAGTTCGCTGCGGCCGAAATCGGTGCGCGCGCCGTCATAGGCCAGCGTCGCCAGCGCCTCGAAGATGTTGAAGGTGCCGAGGCCCGCACCATAGGCCGTCTCATTGCCCCAGATCGAAACCAGGATCTCCTTCGGCACGCCGGTGCGCGCTTCAAGCGCGGTGAGGATCGTGTACTGCGCAGACATCGCCTTCTGTCCGGCCGCAACGCGGGCCGGCGAATCCGCGGTGTCGAGATACGACCAGATCGGCTTGACGAACTCGGGCTGCGACTGCGCCAGCGCCTCGACCTTCTTGTTGCGGTGTATGCCAGTCATCGCGCGGTCGTAGTTGGCCGGCGTGATGCCGGCGGCGATCGCGGTGGTGCGGAAGTCCTTAACGAAGACGTCGAATTTGAGGTCCTGCGGGTCAGCGGGGACGGTCGCGGCAGGGTGATGGCGATGGGCATCGGCCGTAGCCACGCCGCCCAGAAGGAGCAGCCCGATCAGGCCGTATCGCCCGATGCGGGTCAGCAGGGAACTCATCGGCCAGCGTCCTCGAAGCGACATCATCCACTATTACCCTGATTCCAGACGAAAAAATGGCGGAAAGACTGGACTTTTGGCCGGTTGACAGGTGGGGGCCCGCCGCATAGTTTCCGCGCCTCTTTTGCGGGGCCTTTGTGCCCAACCAGGGCCTGAAGACCATGAAAGTTCGCAATTCCCTCCGCTCGCTCAAGAAGCGCGACAAGGACTGCCGCGTCGTCCGCCGCAAAGGCCGCGTCTACGTGATCAACAAGAAGAACCCCCGCTTCAAGGCGCGCCAGGGCTGATCGCACAGCTGTGCTAGCGTTTGCGCGCATCATGGGACGCGCGCATGAAGTTTCCTGAATCCAACCCAGACATCATCGCACACGCGGGTGACATCGCGGCCGCGTTGCGCGCCATCGTGCCGGATGGCGTTGTGTCCGATGCGGCTGGGCTCGCGGCGTTCGACGGTGATGCACTGACCGCTTATCGCCAGAAGCCGATGGTCACCGTCCTGCCGCGCAATGCCGATGAAGTGTCGGCTGTCCTTGCCTATGCCGCTGCGCACGGCGTGCCCATCGTGCCGCGCGGTGCTGGCACTTCGCTGTCGGGTGGTGCGCTGCCGCGTGCCGACGGCATCCTGCTCAGTCTGACGCGGATGAACCGCATCCTGGAGATCGATCTCGAGAACCGTTGCGTGGTGACGCAGCCCGGTGTCACCAATCTCGGCATCACCCGGGCAGTGGAGAGCCGCGGCTTCTACTACGCGCCGGATCCGTCGAGCCAGATTGCCTGCACCATCGGCGGCAATGTGGCGGAGAATTCCGGCGGCCTGCATTGCCTGAAATACGGACTGACGACGAACAATCTTCTTGGCGTCGAGTTTGTGCTGGGTGGCGGCGCGCGGCTGCGGCTGGGCGGCAAGGCGCCGGGGGCGAACGGCTTGGATCTGCTCGGCGTCGTTGCGGGATCGGAAGGCCTGCTCGGTGTCGTGACCGAGGCGACGCTGCGCATTCTGCCCAAGCCGCCGGTGACGCGCACGCTGCTGGCCG
>DASZCC010000034.1:0-11856 GCA_035943485.1 Rhizomicrobium sp.
TGGCACAAGGAAGGCGATGTCGGCTACATCCGCATGCCCGGCTTCAACGAGAACACCGGCACCGGACTCGAGAAAGCCGTCGCCGATCTGAAGAAGCAGATCGGTCCCGGCCTCAAGGGCTACATCATCGACCTGCGCAACAATCCGGGCGGTCTGCTCGATCAGGCCGTGCAGGTTTCAGACGATCTGCTGAACGACGGCGAGATCGTCTCGACACGCGGCCGTCATCCCGAAGACACGCAGCGCTATGACGCGCATGGCGGCGACATCACCGGCGGCAAGCCGGTCATCGTGCTGGTCAATGCCGGCACGGCCTCGGCATCCGAGATCGTGGCCGGCGCGCTGCAGGATCATCACCGCGCAACCATCCTCGGCATGACGTCGTTCGGCAAAGGCTCGGTGCAGACCATCATCCCGTTGGGCGATGGAGGCGGCGCGCTGCGTCTGACGACGGCGCGCTACTACACGCCGTCCGGCCATTCGATCCAGGCGCAGGGCATCGTCCCCGATGTCGCCGTGGCGCAGGGCGATGAAGACGACATCCCGCGTATCGCGCGCCCCAGCGAGGCGGACCTGCCGGGTCATCTGGTCGGCGAGCCCGTCGTGAAGAAGGCGAACCAGAACATCATCCGCCCGCCCACGACCGGCAAGAAGCCCGCGGATTTCCAGCTCTCCTATGCGCTGGATCTGCTGCACGGCAAGGTCGCCGCCAATCCCTCACCCCAGAGCGCGCAAGCGAACTAGAAAGCGGGTTCCATGGGGGTGGCGATTTCCAGGATACTGCTCGCCCTGGTCGGCGCGGCGGCGAGCTTTGGCCTCACCGTCGCCGTGTCGCACTTCGCGTACGGTTCGCCGATACCCGGCTTTAACACGCCGGTCAGCGAACTGCATCGCTTTGGCGTCGCCTTTGAAAAGGTGCGTGACAACTATCCGGAAAAACCCTCGGACCGCACGCTGGTCGAGAATGCGCTCGACGGCATGCTCGCGACGCTCGACGCGCATTCGAGCTATTTCGATCCCGACACCTTCTCGGCGATGGAGACAAAGGCGGCCGGCGCCTATGGCGGCGTCGGTCTGGTCATCAGCGTGCCGGAAGGCGCACCGAAGATCATGCAGGTCGTGCCGTCGACGCCGGCGTCGCGTGCCGGCCTGAAGGCAGGCGACATTCTCGTCTCGGTGGATGGTTCGCCATTGCACGGCCTCAAGCTTGAAGAGGTGTCGCAGCGCCTGCGCGGTGTAATCGGCACCTCGCTCAATCTCGCTGTCTCGCGCGGCGACGCGAAGCCCTTCACCGTCAAGCTCACGCGCGAAGCGATCGAAGTCGAGCGCCTGACGTGGCATCGCGAAGGCGACATCGGCTACATCAAGATCGTCGCGTTCAGTGACCGCACCAATCCCGATCTGCGCGCGGCTGTCGCCGATCTCAAGAAGCAGATCGGGCCCAAGCTCCAGGGCTATGTGATCGACCTGCGCGACAATGGCGGCGGCGTGCTGCAGGCCGCGATCGATGTGTCGGATGATTTCCTCAGTGCAGGCGAGATCGTCTCTGTACGCGGCCGCACGTCATCACAGGTCGAGCGCTATGACGCGCATGACGGCGACGTCGCCGATGGCAAGCCTATCGCGGTGCTGGTGAATGGCGGCACGGCCTCGGCGTCGGAGATCGTCGGCGGCGCGCTCCAGGATCACGCCCGCGCGACGATCATCGGCACGCTTACCTTCGGCAAGGGCTCGGTGCAGACCGTCATCCCGCTCGACAACGGCGCCGGCGGCGCGCTGCACATGACGACGGCGCGCTACTACACGCCGTCCGGCCGCTCCATCCAGGTCACCGGCATCGTGCCCGACATCGTCGTCGCCGGTGGTCCCGATTCGCCGGACTATCAGCGCGAGGTGCAGCTGCCGCATCACCTGAACGCCGAAGGCCCGCCGGCCAAGCCGCTCGGCCCCACGATCCAGCCACCCGCCGGCTCGACAGGCGACTTCCAGCTGCAAGAGGCGCTGGCTTTCCTGCACAAGCAGCTGGCGGTAAGCACGGCGGTGCCGGACCACGCCTGACTTGGTTGCCGAAACGTTAACCGAGCCGTAACCGGCGCCGGGCCTAACTGCCGGCCATGACGGCCGAGAGCATGACCGACGATAGCCTGGGCGTGGCAAGCCGGCCGTTCTGGGCCTTGCATCCGCTCGCGCTCGCTTATGCCGGCTTCGGCGCGATCCTCATCTTGTCGGCCGCAATCCTCTGGATGCTTGGCGCGTCGGATTCGATGGCGCCGGTGCTTCACCTCGCAATCCAACCGCCTGTCAAAGCGGCAGCTCCGCAGCGCCCTTGGGTGCAGGCGCCGTCGCAGGCCGTGCTCGCGCCCATCACCGCACCGATCCATGCCGGCACCGCGCTGGTCGCTGACCCCGCACTGATCGAGACGAACGAGAACGGCCCGCTTCCGCGCATCGCCGCCGACGGTCGCACGCCGATGCAGGCTTATGCCGCGCCGGTCGCCGATGCCGGCAAGCCGCGCATCGCCATCGTGATCGCCGGACTTGGTGTCAGCGCCAAATCGACGACAGCTGCGCTTGCGAGCCTTCCATCGCAGGTCACGCTTGCCTTCGCACCCGCAGGCAACGATGTGCAGCACTGGGTTTCCGATGCGCGCGGCCGCGGTCATGAGGTGCTTCTCGAAGTACCGATGGAGCCGTTCGATTTTCCCGACAGCGATCCAGGTCCACACACGCTGCGTGCCGGTGTCGCCGAGACTGCGAACACCGAAAAGCTTGTCTGGGCGCTGACGCGCGCGACGGGATACACCGGCATCACCAATCTCGCTGGCGGCCGGCTGCTCTCCGATCCTGATTCGCTCGCGCCGGTGCTGACCTTCATCGCGCGCCGCGGTCTGCTGTTCTACGACAACGGACAGGCACAGCATTCGGTGTCGGGCGATGTCGCCGTCCGCACTGGCGCTTCTCTCGCACAGGCGACCGCAACCATCGACGTGGTTCAGACGCCGGAAGAAATTGATCGCCAGCTTTCCGCGCTTGAAACGGAGGCGCGTGCTCACGGCTTCGCCTCCGGAACCGGCTCGCTCTATCCCGTCACGCTCCAGCGTGTGGCCCAATGGGCGCAAGGCCTGTCCGGCCGGGGCTTTGTTCTGGTGCCCGTATCGGCCATAGTTGCGGCGAAAAAATAGCGCACCTGTCTATGCCCCGGCCCGGTTCCTTCCTGAAACACGACGATCTGCCTTATCGCCCCTGTGTCGGCATCATGCTCATCAATCGCGAGGGGCTGGTGTTCGTCGGCCGCCGCATCGACCAAACGATCGAAGGCTGGCAAATGCCGCAAGGCGGCATCGATGATGGCGAAACGCCCGCCGAAGCCGCCCTGCGCGAGCTAGAAGAGGAAACGGGAACCAACAAGGCCACGATTATCGGCGAGATGGATGAATGGCTGTGTTATGACCTGCCGCAGCATCTCCTGGGTGTGGCGTTGCACGGACGCTATCGCGGCCAGCGCCAGAAGTGGATGGCGATGCGATTCCACGGCGAGGACAGCGACATCAACATCAACACGCATGAACCGGAATTCGCTGCCTGGAAATGGCTGGCGCCGGAATCGATGCTGCGGCTGATCGTGCCGTTCAAGCGCGATACCTATGAGAAGGTCATCGCAGCCTTCCGCGACGTGGCAGGCCCCGAGGCGTGAAGCGTTCGCTCCCTCCAGTCGTGATGATTCCCGGCGCGTTCTGCGGCCCGTGGGCGTTCGACAAATTCCGCCCCGTGTTCGAGAAGGCCGGCTATCGCGTTCACACGCCATCGCTCCGGCATCATGAAGCGGGCGCGCCGTCGAAAACGCTCGGCACGACAAGCCTGCTCGACTACGCGAAGGATCTTGAAGCGTTCATTGCGACGCTGCCTGCGACTCCCATCCTGCTCGGTCACTCGATGGGCGGATTGCTGGCGCAGATGCTTGCCGCGAAGGGTCTTGCGCGCGCGCTCGTGCTGCTGGCGCCGTCTGCGCCTTGGGGCGTGTTGCCGTCGACCTGGATGGAGCTTGCCTCGGCGCAGACCATGTTCCTCGCCGGCGATTTCTGGAATTCGCCCTTGAAGCCGGTCTCGTGGATCGCGGACGCCAACTCGCTCGATCATCTGCCGCCCGACGAACGCCGAGAGGTCTTCGCGCATTTCGTACCTGAGTCCGGACTGGCGACATTCGAGACCATGCATTGGGCGCTCGACGCCCGGCGCGCCGCCGAAGTGCCGGCACGCAAGGTGACATGCCCGATCCTCTGCATGGTCGGCAGCGACGACAAGATCAATCCGCCTGGCACAGTGCGCGGCGTGGCACAGCGTTATAGCGGGCGCGTCGTGTTTGAAGAGCTGCCGGGTTTCAGCCATTGGCTGCTCGGCGAACCGGGCTGGGAAAAGATCGCCGCGCGCGCGATCGAATGGCTGGCCGCGGCGATGGCGGAAGAAACCAAAGCCGCCACATGAAAAGAGGGCGCCGTTTCCGGCGCCCTCTTTCCCCTCAATTTCGGTCCTCTCAGAAACGTGCGCCCAGGCGGATGCCGAAGGTGCGCGGATCGACGAGGAACGCATTGGTGTAGAGCGCCGAGGTCGAGCTCGTCAGATACTCGCCGGTGACGCTGCTGGTGTCGGCGAGGTTCTTGACGAAGCCCTGCGCATACCAGCGGTCGTCCGGCGAATTGAGCGTCAGCTGCATGTTGACCTGCGCAAATGATCCGATGCGGTCAGCTCCGTCATCGAAGATGCGGCCCCACATCGAATCCTGCCAGTAGATGTCTACGCGCGGCACGAGCTTGTAGCCGCTGTCGAACGCCCAGGTGTACTGAGCGCCGACCGATAGCGTCCATGGCGGTGTGTTGGGAAGGTTATTGCCATGCAGCTGCTTGCCTGCACCGCCGGAGTCGTCGGCCGTTCCGGAGAGCCTCGGGTCATGCACCGAGAAGCCCGCAGCGTTGAGTGCTGCGACGGTCGCGGGACTGAGAACGCATGCTCCGAAGTTGGCCAGCGGAATGCCGGCCGACGCGAGACCTGTCTCTCCTCCAGCGGCCGCTGCAGGCGCAAAGTATCCGGTAATACCGGCGTCGGCCGGTGTCTGGAAGACGGCGCCCGCTGTCCGGTAGACGACGCAGTTCTGTCCGGCGCCACCAGTCGCTGTCGCATCCTTGATCAGGATCACGTCGGAACGGCCTGCACTTGGATCGCGCGGGTCGACCAGGAAGGTGTTGCCGAGGCCGGAATGTGTGTGGCCGAAGCTCAGGCTGAACTGCCAGTTCTCGTCCGGCGCGTAGAAGAACTCGCCTTCCGCACCCCAAAGTCTGGCGTTGACGTTGGAGTTGACGGACGTGTTCTGGATGATGGCCGAAACCTGCAGACCTTCATAATTGTAGTACCACGCGGTCAGATTAGCTTGCAGCGTGCCGTCGAGAAGCGTGTTCTTGGTGCCGATTTCGAAAGCGTCGACGCCTTCCGGGTCGAAGGCTTCCGAGACGCCGGCGATGATTCCGGATTGCACGCCCGGATTGAAGCCGCCGGCCTTATAGCCGCGCGCATAGCTCGCGTAGACGGTGGTCTGGTCTGTGAAGTCCAGCTTCGGCGTCCAGTTCAGTACGGCACGTCCTGTCCATTTGTCGAAGGACTTCGACAAATTCTGGAATGTGTCATAGGGCGGAGTGCCGTTCAGAGGATTGAAGTCGACCTGACCTTGCGCGACGAGTGCAGCCAACGCTGCGTTTTCGTTCTGGCTTCCGATCGGTATCAAGCCGCTCACGAACGCGATGCGATCGCTCTCAGACTTGTGGTCGTCGGTGAAGCGTGCGCCGAGCGTGAACTTCAGCTCATCGGGGATGATGTCGTAATACACCTCGCCGAACATCGCTTTGGACTCAAGCTGAATATCGCGGCCGAAATTGTGATAGTAGCTCGGCCCGAGGATGCAGCCTGTTGCCGCGCAAAGCTGGGGCGCTTGCAGACCGCCCAACAGTGATCCCAGCACGATGCCTGGATAGTCGATAACGTTGCCAGGCACATAGTAGTCACCGTAACCACCCGTCCTCAGGTAGTAACCCGCGACCAGGAAGTTGAACGGTCCCTGGAAGCTGGACGCAAAACGCAACTCAGCGGAATACTGCTTGGTGTAACCGTCGGACTGGTCATAGACCGTCTGGTTGGGCGAGTAGGTGAGGATATTCCCGCTCGTCAGACCGATGCCAGTCGGCGAAATTCTCGATTCCGGCAGTGTGCCGGGGTGAGAGAAGAATGGTGCATAGAGCGCGGCATAAGTCGGGCTGAACGGCGCGCCGGGGAAGAACGCGTTGTAAACGCCCGACAGGATTTGATCCAGCGTGCCAAGCGCGGTGCCAGCATACTGAGGCGCAAGCGAGTAGACGCCCAATCGAGCCTGATTGAGCGGCGTTGTCCCGATGTTGTTGTAGCTCTCCTGCGAGAACGTGCTGTGGTCTTCATAGCCGCCGACGAAAGTCGCATCGAGCCAAGGCGTGATGGTCTGCTTGATGTTAAGCGCGGCGAAATCCTCCTTCGCGCGATAGACCGGATCGAAGTCCGTATTCACCTCTCGATAACTCGACGGGTTCGCATTTCCCGGGGCGTTCGGCGCCGGCTGTGTCAGATCGAACAGGCCAAGAAGACCAAACAGGGGGCTTCCGAAAGCGCTTGCAAGTCCCTGCTCGCTGGCGATGGTGTTGGTGAACTGTGCGTTGACGTTCAGTGCCTCGGTTCCAGCCGACGTCGGCAGACAACCCAGGATGCCGGTGGGATCGCGTGTGCAGAGCTGCTTCTGCGCGCGCATCTTGCTGTCGGTTTCCTTGCTGAACGATCCGACGAGGTCGATGATCGTGTCGCTGGTCGGCTCCCACCGCACGCTGCCGCGCACCGAATAGGTGTTCTCGCCGTCGATGTTGTTGCCGTCGTCGACGTTGTGGACAAAGCCGCTGTGCCGCTGGAAGTCGCCGGCAAAGCGCACGCCCAGTTCGCCGTCGATCAGCGGGATGTTCGCCATGCCCTTCACTTCGACGGCGTTGTAGTTGCCATAGGTGAACTCGGCATTGCCGGAATAGGTGTCGAGGTTCGGCTTGGAGGTGATGATGTTCACCGTGCCGCCGGTCGCGCCGCGTCCGTACAATGTGCTCTGCGGTCCGCGCAGGATGGCGATCTGGTCCAGGTCGTAGAAGTTCGCTTCCGCGAGTGGTGGATCGGCCAGATAGACGTCGTCTTCGCTGACCGCGACGCCGGATTCCGCGTCACCCGAAACGGCCGCGATGCCGATGCCGCGGATCTGGAAGTCGGCGCCGGTGAAGTTCGTCTTGGTGTAGCTGACGTTCGGCGTCGCGAAGACCAGATCCTTGAACTCGACGATCTGGTGCGCCTTCAGGTCGCCGCTCGAGAAGGCGGTAACGGCGATCGGCACTGTCTGCAGATCTTCGGCCCTCTTTTCGGCCGTGACGATCACCACTTCGACCTGGCTGTAGGCAGGTACCGACAAGGCAGTCGACATCAACAAGGCGGCGACGGTGGCGGACGAATGAACGAGCCGCGGCGAACCGGTTTTTCTCACTTGGTTTCCCCCTGCAATGTGCCTTTGGCGGCACTGTTTGTGCGGAGGATTCTAGACCCACTCTCAGATGCGGCAATAATACTCGGTAATTCATCATGGTTATTTGACAGAAAATGAATTGCGCAACAAACCTTTGAGATAACTAGATTATTTACGGAAGGAAATAATCCCCGACGCAGCGTCAACCAGTTTTCCGCCAGCTTAGTGACCCAGAAACCACTTAAATCCATGTCATGTTGACCCTACGGCCCGGTGGATCCGGCATGAAAAAGGCGTCGTTTCCGACGCCTTTTTCGATCAGAAAATGGCCCTCTGTCTTTCAGAATCTGGCGCCGACGCGGATGCCGTAAGTGCGCGGGTCAATCAGGAACGTGTTGGTGTAGAGGCCCGCGATCGAACTCGCGAGATACTGACCCGTGACGGCATTCGAGCCCGCCGCGTTCTTCACGAAAGCTTCCGCGTACCATTTGTCGTTCGGCGCATGGAGTGTGACGAGGGCATTGATTTCCACCCACTGCTTCAGCCGGTCAGGATTGTCTTCGAAGATCCGGGCCCATGAGCTGTCCTGCCAATAGACATCGACGCGCGGCACGAGCGCATAGCCAGTGTCCATCTTCCAGGTGTATTGCGCGCCCATGATCACCGACCATGGCGGCGTATTCGGCAGCTGGTTGCCGTGCAGGTTCTGCGCCGCGCCACCCGAACTGTTGATCGCGGCCGACAGTCTTGGATCATTCAGGGTAAAGCCGGCAGCTTTCAAAGCCGCGAGTTCGCTTCGTCCCTGATCGGTGGCGAGATCGAACTTGCAGACGCCATAGTTCACCAGCGGTACGCCGTGATCCGCTAGCGCGTTCGTGCCACCCGGCGGCGCGAAGAAGCCGCTCAGATGCGCATCGGCCGGTGTCTCGAACACGCCGCCGGTGCGATAGACGACACAGTTGGAGCCTGTGGTCGAGCCTGCGGTCGCATCCTTCACGAGCACGACATCCGAGCGTCCGCCGCTTGGATTGCGCGTATCGACCTGCAGCGTATTGCCAAGGGCGGAATGGGTGTGGCCGAAGGCCAGGTTGAACACCCAGTTGCCATCGTCAGGCGAATACAGGAATTCGCCTTCAAAGCCCCATAGCCGCGCCGCGACGTTGGCGACAACCGGTGCGTTGTCGATAATTGAAGACACCTGCAGGTTCTCATAATTGTAGTACCAGGCTGTCAGGTTTGCCTGCAGCTCGTTGTCCAGCAGCGTGTTCTTCGTACCCAACTCGAGCGCGTCGATGCCTTCCGGCTTGTAGACCGACGAAACGCCCACGAGATTCTCTTGCAGAATGACGTTGAAGCCGCCCGACTTATAGCCGCGCGAATAGCTGCCATAGACGGTCGTCTGATCCGTGAACTCGAGCTTCGGGGTCCAGGTCAGCACGGCACGGCCGGTCCAGCTGTCGAACGCCTTGTCGAGCACCTGATAGAGGTCATTTGTGTCCGGCGTTCGCGGATCGAAGTCGTATTCGCCACGCGCGACGATGCCTGCCAGCGCGGCGTTTTCATCGGTCGAGCCGATAGGTACTAGACCGGGCACGATGACGGCGCGCACGTATGCCGACTTGTGATCATCGGTGAAGCGGCCGCCCAGGGTCAGCTTCAATTCGCTCGGGAGAATATCGTAATAGACTTCACCGAAGAGTGCCTTGGACTCCAGCTTGGCATCGTGGATGGCGAGGCTCGGCATCGTGGGACCTCGCACGCACCCGGTTGCGAGACACAGGGCAGGCTGCTGCTGGGCTCCGAGAAAGGAGCCCAGTGCGATGGCCGGAAAATCGATGCCGTTGGCGGCGACGAGATAATGGTCTTCGGTCTTTCCGTTCAGGAAGAAGCCGCCCACCAGAAAGTTGATCGGTCCGCTCAGATTCGAGGCAAAGCGAAGCTCCGCGGAGTATTGCTTGAGCGTGAGGTCAACCTGATCGTAGCCCGTCTCGTTTGGCGAGTAGGTGAGGATGTCATTGCTGATCACGCCCATCCGGTTCTTCACGATCTTCGATTCAGGCAGTTTCCCGACATGGGAGAAGTAGGGTGCGTATAATGCCGCGTAAGCCGGACCCGTACCCGGCAGGAAGCCGGAGTTGAGCGCGAAGGCGAGTGTGTTCAGCGCACCGTTCGTGGGGCCGACAATGCTGAATTTGCTGGCGTCGAACGTTCCGAGCTTGACGGGATCGAATGGGGTCGGGGCGACGTTGTTAAAGCTCTCCTGGCTGAAGTCGCGGTGATCCTCATAACCACCGACGAAGGTGGCATCGAGCCAGGGCGTCATTGTCTGATGGATGTTGAGTGATGCGAAGTGGCCGCCACCGCGATTGGTGGGGTTGAAGTCCGTGTTGACCTGCCGCATGCCAGCCGGGTTTGCATTGGGCGGTGGCGCAGTGGCGGGCTGTGTCAGGTCGAAGAGGCCGACATATTTTCCGAACAGGTTGGCAAGCCCGCCCAGCCCGTATTGCGCCGCGGTGTAGCTGATGGCCTGCATGCTCGCGGCCGTGTTGGTCAGCTGCGCATTGAGGTTGAGCGCGTCGTGCTCGGCGGAGTCGGGGAGGCAGCCCAGTATTCCCGATGGGTCGCGCGTACAGAGCTGCTTCTGCCCGCGCATTCTGCTGTCATCCTCGCGGCTCATGGCGCCGGAGAGATCGATGATCGTGCCATCCATCGGCTCCCATCGCACGCTGCCGCGGACAGCAAACGCATCCCTGCTGTCAATCTTGGCGCCGTCCGCAACGTTTGTGACGAAGCCGTCGTGCCTCGACCAGTCGCCGGCAAAGCGGACGGCAAGTTCGTCGTCAATGATCGGGATGTTGACCATGCCTTTCAGTTCGGCCTGGTTATAGTTGCCGTAAGTCAGCTCCCCATCGCCGCTGAGGACGTTCAGATTCGGCTTGGCGCTGATGATGTTGACGACGCCGCCAGTGGCGCCGCGGCCATACAGGGTGCTCTGTGGGCCGCGCAGGATCTCGACCTGTTCGATATCGAAGAAGCTCTGCTCCGCCATGAGCGGATCGAAGAGATAGACATCGTTCTGATGGACCGCGATGCCCGACTCCGAGCCGATCGCGATGGCGCCGACGCCGCGGATCTGGAAGTTCGCGCCGCCGAAATTGGTGTTCGTGTAACTCACATTCGGAACCGCGAAATTGAAATCGCGGAAGGATGAGATCTGCCGGGCCTTCATGTCGCCGGCCGAGAAGGCGCTGACCGCGGCAGGTACCTGCTGCACGTCCTCCGCCTTCTTCTCGGCGGTGACGATGACGACTTCAGGGTCGGACATAACAGGCGCCGCGAACGTCGGGGGCGCGAGCGCCGTCGAAAGAAGCAGTCCGGAAAGCAACCGATATGGAAGACGCAGGCCGGGCATCGTTTCCCCCATGGAAACAGAGCGCGTTTTGACGCGCGTTATCTCCCCGACCGGGGGACTGTATGGGAGTTGCTGTTGACAGCAATGTCTATTATTGCAAGTCGGTTTACGCCGATGCGCCGCGTATCGCTAACACCCGCTTTTCAAGCAATTGTGTTGCATGTTCGGCACGGTTCGGTGCGTGCTTCGAGGCTCGCTTCGCTTGCACCTCAGCATGACGAGAGCGGTGTCATTCAATATCTCGTCATGCAGAGGTGCCCGGCGTCAGCCGGGCCTCGAAGCACGCACACTCCAAACACAAAAGGCGCCGTCTCCGGCTCCCTCTTCGTTCTGCGATATCGATGACTCAGAAGTGCGCGCCTATCCGTATGCCGTATGTGGTGGGATCGCTCAGGAATGCGTTGGTGTACAAACCGGCATCCGCCGCCAGCAGATACTTGCCGGTGATCGCGTCGGAGCCTGCGAGGTTCTTGCCGTAGAGCTGGGCGTACCAGACATTGTCCGGTGCATTGAGCGTGAGTTGGGCATTGAGCTGGACCCACGAAGGCAGCCGGTCGGCGCCGTCGTCGAAGATGCGGGCCCAGGAACTGTCCTGCCAGTAGAAGTCGAGACGCGGCACAAGGCTGTAGCCGCTCGACATCTTCGCCGTGTACTGGCCGCCGACCGACATTGTCCAGGGCGGCGTGTTGGGGATCTCATGGCCCTGCACCGGGACATTCGCGCCGCCGCTGTTGTCGGCGTTCCCCTTGAGGCGCGGATCATGCTTCGAGAAGCCAGCGGCGTTCAGAACGGCGTCACTCGTTCCGCAGTTGCCGAAGTTCGCGTAGGGGATGCCGTCTGCCGCGAGCGCCGTGCTTCCACCCGGCGGCGCGAAGAAGCC
>DASZCC010000035.1:0-76431 GCA_035943485.1 Rhizomicrobium sp.
ATTGGTGGGTGATGTAGGAATCGAACCTACGACCCGCTGATTAAGAGTCAGCTGCTCTACCGACTGAGCTAATCACCCTACCCGGCCGGTTCGAACCGGCTTTGGAGGCGGGGCTAATAGCAGAGCGGTTTTGCCGTGTCCAGAAACTGTCACAGCCTGTGGAAAACTCACCTTTTCGGGCGTTGGCAGAACTAGATTATGCCGCCGGAGTGGCGCGGGATCTCGACCTGACGATGGACGTGGACGCTCATCAGCAGTCCAAACCCGAACATCACCGAGAGCATCGCGGAGCCGCCATACGAGATGAGCGGCATCGGGATGCCCACCACCGGTATCAGTCCCATCACCATCGATGCGTTGATCATGATGTAGAAGAAGAAGTTGAGCGTGACGCCCATTGCGAGAAGGCGCGCGAAGTGGCTACGCGAGCTCATCGCAATCTGCACGCCATAGCCGATCACCACGGCGAACAGGATGAGCAGCGCGACGCAGCCCACGAAACCGAATTCCTCGCCGAAATTGGTGATGATGAAGTCGGTCTGCTTCTCCGGCAGGAAGTTCAACCGGCTCTGCGTGCCCTGAAGGAATCCCTTGCCCGACAATCCGCCCGAGCCGACTGCGATCTTGGCCTGCGTGATGTTCCACCCTGCGCCCAGCGCGTCGGATTCTGGATCAAGGAAGGTCATCACACGGCGCTTCTGGTAGTCATGCAGCACGAACTGCCAGCCGACTGGGATGGCCAGCGCAACCGCCGACGCCGCCGGCGCAATCCACCACCATGACAGCCCCGCGAGGAACAGAAGCGATGCGCCATCGGCGAGGATGATCAGCGTGGTGCCGAGATTGGGCTGCAATACGACGAAGACGGCCGGAATGCCGATCATCGCCAGCGCCACGAGAAGCTTCAGCGGCTTGGACACATCTTCAACGCTCTGGCCATGGAGATAGCGCGACAACGCCAGCACCAGCGAGATCTTCATGGGTTCGGACGGCTGCAAGCCGAGTGGCCCAAGCATCAGCCAGCGTTGCGCGCCGAGACCCACATGGCCGGCGATGACCACGGCCACAAGAAGAAGCAGCGAAAAGGCATAGGCCGGATACGCGATATTCATCCAGACGCGGATATCGACAAGCGCGACCACGATCAGCACGGCGAAGCCAAGCAGGAAGCGAACGATCTGCGGCGTCGCCCAGGGCGACAGGCTGCCGCCCGCCACAGAGTAGAGCATCGCGAAACCCACTGTCGCGATGATGCTGATCAACAGAACAAGGCCCCAGTTCACTTCCAGCAGTTTGTCGGCGATGGACAGCGTGCGGCGGGCAGCTGCGTAAGGGCGCGCGATCATGCGGCGCTCGTCGGGTAGAGCGCGCGCATCCCCAGGGGGTTGCGCTTCTGCGCGTAGAGCAGCACGTCGTGCGCGATCTGAACCTGGGGATGGCCGAGCGCGCCATGTTCCACGATGCAGGCGCAGGCGTAGCGCGGCGCAGCAACCGGCGCAAAGGCGACGAAGAGACCATGGTCGCGCAGTTTCCAGGGCAAGGATGCGTCGCCATGGACACCGTGGCTGCGCTCTTCCTTGGTGATGACGCGCACCTGCGCCGTGCCGGTTTTGCCCGCCATCTCAAAGCCAGGCTCGGCAATGCGCCAGCGCGATGCCGTACCGCCGCCATTGCACACGGCATTCATGCCCGCACGTACCGCGTCGAAAGACGCATCGTCGAATGGCAGTTTCTCGGCGACAGGGCGTGGCAAGACCGCATTGCCAAGGGTGTGGACCAGCCGTGGCGTAACGGCCCTGCCGCTCGCGATTCGTGCCGCCAGCGTGCAGAGCTGCAACGGCGTTGCTGTCACATATCCCTGACCAATGCCGGTATTGAGGCTTTCGCCGAGTTGCCACGGAATACCGAAGCGCGACAGCTTCCAGGCCGCACTTGGGATGAAGCCGCCATTTTCGCCGGGAAGCTCGATGCCTGTTGGGGCCCCGAACCCAAGCGCGCGAGCCATCGATTCCATCTTGTCGATGCCCAGGCGCCTCGCGACTTCATAGAAGAACACGTCGCAGGACTGCGCGATGCCGCGCTGCAGGTCGACGCCGCCATGACCGCCACGCTTCCAGCAGTGGAACTGGTGATTGCCGATCGTCAGCGCCCCGGTGCACACGACGTGCAGGTCATGCAGACCGTTTTGCATCGCCGCCATGGCCATGGCCGGCTTGAACGTCGAGCCCGGCGGATAGGCGCCGGCGATCGACTTGTTCATCAGCGGTTTGTGATCATCGGTGGTGAGGGTCTGCCAGTCGTTCTGGCTGATGCCGACATTGAACAGATTGGGGTCGTAACCGGGCGTGGACGACAGGGCGAGCACATCGCCCGTCTGGGCATCCATCACGACACAGGCTGCGCTCTGCGTTCCCATCCGCTGATCGGTGTAACGCTGCAATTCGCTGTCAATCGTGAGCCACACATCCTGTCCGGGCGCGCCGGGCTCATGCGACAGCTCCCGGATCACGCGACCATAGGCGTTCACCTCGACACGGCTGACACCGGCCTTGCCGCGCACCTGCGCGTCGAATGCCTTCTCGATGCCGCGCTTGCCTATCCGGAAGCCCGGAAGGTCCAGCAGCGGATCCTCGTTGTTCTCCTTGTCGACCGGACTGACCGCCGCGACATAGCCGACGATGTGCGCGAGTTCGGGACCGAACGGATAATCGCGCGTCTCGCCCACATCCGGCTGCACGCCGGAGAGATAGGGCAGATGCATGTTGATACGCGCGAACTCTTCCCAGGTCAGGTTCTCGGCGACCGGAACGGGCACGAATTTCTTGTTCGACGCGATGTCCCGCAGCACGCGCTTCTTCTGCGCGTCGGTCAGCACGATCAGCCGCGAGATTGTGTCCAGGGCCGCTTCGACACCGTCTGTCGCCTGTTCAGATACCAGCAGCACCCGGTAGTTGCGGCGGTTGTTCGCAAGCTCGGTACCGAAGCGGTCGAGGATGCGGCCGCGCGGTGGCGCCAACAGGCGCTGGTTGACGCGATTGTCCTCGGCTTCGGTGCGATACTGGTCGCCGTTGACGATCTGCAATTGATAGAGCCGGCCGGACAGCACGCCGAACACAGCCGTCATGCCGCCCGTCAGCATCAGAGAGCGGCGCGTGAAACTTGCGTAGCGGCTCTTATCCTTGCGGTCGAACAGCGGCATCAGATGTCGCTCCGGAGCGCGCCGACCAGGCGGCGATGGATCAAGCCGAGCACGAACACCATCGGGATGTAAACGATGACCGTCATCGCCAGCACCGCCAGGGTCGGGGCGATCGGTTGAAGATGCCAGTAATAGATCGTGACGATGACATAGGCGGAACCGCAGGCGATCAGCGCGGCAGCGGCGAAGCCCATGAGGGCGCCAATGCCGGACAGTCCGGCCAGAACATCGCGCTGCCGCTCGATCATGAAGTAGACCCCCAGAAACGAGAGCGCCCACACACCCGGCGGTCCGCCGGACAGCAGGTCCTCAAGCACGCCCAGGACGAAGACCCAGAACGGCGTCATCAGGTCCGGCCGCACCATGCCCCAGAAGTAAAGCGGCATCAGGACAAAGAGCGGCGACGGCAGGAGACCTCCGACTGGGAAGTTTCCGATCACGACAAAAAGAATGCCGATGAACACCGGCAGGATGGCGGAGAATATGCGGCTACTCATCAGGCCGGCCATCCGCTCCATGCAGCGTCACTCACGGCCGACGGGGTCCACATCCGGCGTGGCGGCAGGACCTTGGCCAGGCGCGGGAGCGGCATCCTCGTTCGGCGGTTTGACGCCTGGCGGCAGCGTAATAGGTGGAACCGGAGCGGAATGCGACATGGCGGGCGCAGGAGGTGCCGGTGCAAGGCCGGCAGCGGTCGCCGGAAGATCCTTCGGGGTGACGGCCGGCGGCTGTTCGACGGCCTGCTTGAAATCGACGACGTTGACGTCCTGGCTGGCATCCGGATCGCTCAGCAACACGACGCGATAGCCACCCTGCGGGTCAGCCACGACGGTTCCCACGGACAGACGCGGCGGGAGCAGGCCGCCATCGCCCGAACTGATGACCTGCGCACCCGGCTTAAGCGTCACGGTTTGCGACAGGAGATCGAGACGCGGCGCCGATGTGTTGTCGCCCGACAGTATGGCTGGCGTGTTGCCGGGCATGATCGAGACCGGGATGCGGCTGTTCAGGTCCGTCAGCAGGATGACCCAGGATGTGTGCTGGCCGGCCAGGAAGATGCGGCCGACCATGCCGCGCGCATCGACAACAGCCTGACCGGGCTTGATGCCCTGCTTGCGGCCCGCATCGAGGATCATGGTCTGCAGGAACGGCCGGTTCGCGCGGCCGATGACCTGGGCCATGACCGACGAAAGCGCGGGATCAGGGATCGCGTGGAGCAGGAGCTGGTAGCGTTTGACCCGGTCATCCAGCGCCACGGCGGTGTTGTGCCACTGGCGCAGGCGGGCATTCTCCTCCCGCAGGCGCTGATTGTCCTCATAGACGTGGAAGTAGTTTCCGATTGAGCCGATCCAGTGGTCGACCCCGGTGACCGGCGCACGCGCCACCCGCAGGGCTGGCGCCATCCAGTCGCTAACATGCGCCCGGGCATTGTCGAACAGGTTGTTCTGCGCCTTGCCGATCAGGATCAGGGCCAGGGCGAGCGCGGCCAGCAGCGCGAGAGGAAGCTGTGCCCCGCTCCGGTTCCGCGCGATCTTGAACCCGCCATTCGCCATCGGCTGTCCGGCCTCCCGCCGGCCAAATCAGAACGCCGTCGACAGAACGTGACGCATACCTTTGGAGTTTTCCAGAACTCTTCCTGTTCCGAGTGCAACACAGGAGAGCGGATCATCGGCGATCGACACAGGCAGACCCGTCTCCTCGCGCAGCACCTGGTCGAGATTGGCGAGCAGCGAACCACCACCGGTCAGCACGATGCCCTTGTCGACGATGTCGGCTGCGAGCTCCGGTGGCGTGGCTTCGAGCGCGACCTTGACCGCCTCGACGATCGAGCCGACCGGCTCGGCTAGCGCCTCGGCGATGTGGCGCTGGGTGATGGTGATCTCTTTCGGCACACCGTTCAGCAGGTCGCGACCCTTGATGTCGAGGGTGACGCCGTTGCCGTCCGCCGGCTGAGCTGCCGTACCAATCTCCTTCTTGATGCGCTCGGCCGAAGCTTCGCCGATCAGGAGGTTCTGGTGACGGCGGATATAGGCGATGATCGCCTCATCCATCTTGTCGCCGCCGACGCGCACGCTGCGGGAGTAAACGATGCCGCCCAGCGAGAGCACAGCCACCTCGGTCGTGCCGCCGCCGATATCGACCACCATCGAGCCGGTGGGCTCCGAGACCGGCAGGCCGGCCCCGATCGCCGCCGCCATCGGCTCTTCGATCAGGAACACGCGGCGGGCGCCGGCCGACAGGGCCGACTCCTGAATCGCGCGGCGCTCGACAGCGGTCGAGCCAGAAGGCACACAGACAATGATCATCGGGTTGGCGAAGGAACGGCGGTTATGCACCTTGCGGATGAAGTGCTTGATCATCTCCTCCGCGACTTCGAAGTCGGCGATGACGCCGTCGCGCATCGGGCGGATCGCCTCGATGTTGCCGGGCGTTCGACCGAGCATCATCTTAGCGTCGTTGCCGACGGCGCGAACGTGCTTCTTGCCGCCGCGATTGATCGTTGCGACGACAGAGGGTTCGTTCAGCACGATCCCTCTGCCCTTCACATAGACCAGCGTATTGGCGGTCCCCAGATCAATCGCCATATCACTCGACAAGGCGCCGAGAAGACTGCCGAACATGCGCTATTTTCCTATCATTGTTGGCAGACGTCCCGGAGCATTGCCGCACGCGCGCATCAGCGCGCCACGGTGAGCGCTTCGGGCGCCTGCTTTTCACGTTTCACCAAAAGCTTGTTGAGTGCATTGACGTAAGCAAAGGCCGCAGCCACCAGCGTGTCGGTGTCCGCGCCGCGGCCTGTGACCGTGCGCCCGTTTTCCTCGAGCCGCACACTGACTGTGGCCTGCGCATCCGTGCCTTCCGTGACCGCATTGATCTGGAAGAGCTGAAGCGTTGCCGTGTGCGGATACAATTCCCTGATAGCCTTGAAGATCGCGTCGACTGGTCCGTCGCCCGTGGTCTTCACGCGGAGATCCTCGCCCTTGATCGTGAGCGTCAGCTCGCAGCCCGGCAGGACATTCGTGCCTGTCTCGACCCGCAGGTTCTTGACCATGATGAGGTCGTGGCCACGGCTGATCTCGTCGTCGACCAGCGCGCCGATATCCTCATCGAAGATGTGTTTCTTCTTGTCGGCGAGGTCCTTGAAGCGCTTGAACGCATCGTCCAGCGACTGCGCATCCAGCCGATAACCCATGGCTTCCAGCTTGTCGCGGAAGGCATGGCGGCCCGAGAGCTTGCCCAGGACTAGCGAGGTTTCCTTCACGCCTACATCTTCGGGACGCATGATCTCGTAGGTCTCGACATTCTTCAGCATGCCGTCCTGGTGGATACCGGACTCATGACTGAAGGCGTTCTTGCCGACGATCGCCTTGTTGTATTGGACCGGAAAGCCCGTGACATTGGAGACGAGCTTCGAGGCCCGGGCCAGCATCGTGGTGTCGACCCCGGTTGTGAACGGCATCAGATCCTTGCGGACCTTGAGCGCCATCACGATCTCTTCCAGCGCGGCATTGCCGGCACGTTCGCCGATGCCGTTGATCGTGCACTCGACCTGACGGGCGCCCGCGAGGACGCCGGCCAGCGAGTTGGCAACCGCCAGACCCAGATCGTTGTGGCAATGGGTCGAGAAGATCACCTTGTCCGCATCCGGCACGCGATTGCGCAACATGGTGATGATCTCGAAATACTCCTGGGGCGTGGAATAGCCCACAGTATCGGGCACATTGATGACAGTCGCGCCCGAATGGATCGCTACCTCTACTGCCTTGCAAAGGAAGTCCGGCACGGTGCGCGTCGCATCCTCGGCCGACCACTGGACGTCGTCGGTGAAGTTGCGTGCGCGCGTGACTGAAGCACCGATTGCTTCCAGCACGGCGTTCTCGCCCATCTGGAGCTTGTGCTTCATATGGACCGGGCTGGTCGAGATGAAGGTGTGGATGCGCGGACGCGCGGCACCCTTGAGCGCCTCGCCGGCAGCGTCGATATCTTTGAAACCGGCGCGGGAGAGCCCGCACACCGACGCGTTCTTGACGAGCTTTGTGATCTCCTTGACCGCGGCGAAGTCGCCTTCGGAGGAGACAGGGAAACCGGCCTCGATTACATCGACACCCATCGAATCGAGGAACTCGGCGATCTCGATCTTCTCTTCGAGCGTCATGGCTGCGCCAGGCGACTGTTCGCCGTCACGCAGGGTGGTGTCGAAGATCCGTACTTTCTGTGTTTCGGTACTCATGGCAATGCAGTCCTTCCATTCGTCGCATGTTGCGACCTCTGTTCACTCCTTTCGCTTTCATCCCCTAAGCACGTGCGCGAGATGACCTCGCGCATGAGCGCCTAGGGGCAGCTAAGAAGGAGCAGAAGTGCCTGCGACGAACCGAGGGAAGGACGCGCCTTGGACTCCGTGCGCGCACGAACGCGGGTGGGGTTGCCACCTTCCGCGTCTTGCCGTGCCACGCTCATTGTCATTGCCGGATCGCCGTTCCGCCGCCGAATTTACGGTTCGATAACTTTGCCCAGATCATGGTTAAGCGCTGGTAAAAGCAATGCTTTCCAAGTCGGACGCCCGGTTTTACGCTGGATCGCTCCGGCGGCGCAAGGCTTCCGGTTCAATTCCGGCGCGGCCGGCGGAGCCCCGGCGTTGATCGAACTGCAAGACCTTTCAAAGACTTACGTCGGCAGCGCGCGGCCGGCTGTGCATGCGCTGAACCTGTGTATCGCTAGCGGAGAATTTGTCGCTCTGATCGGCGATTCCGGTAGCGGCAAGACCTCCACCCTCAACATGATCAACCGGCTGATCGAGCCGTCGGGGGGCAAAATCCTCATCGACGGTGTCGACGCCCGCGCCGGCGACCCTGTGATTCTTCGTCGCCAGATGGGTTACGTGCTCCAGGGCGCCGGGCTCTTCCCGCACCTGACTGTTGGCGAGAATGTCGGCATCACACCGCGTCTCCTAGGCCATCCGAAGGCCGAGATCGCGGCCCGTGTCGACGAGTTGCTGACTCTGGTGCGCATGGAGCCGGGCGAGTATCGCGACCGGTTTCCGGCTGCGCTCTCCGGCGGGCAGGCGCAGCGCGTTGCCCTCGCCCGCGCGCTTGCCGCCAAGCCGTACATCATGCTCATGGACGAACCTTTCGGTGCCCTCGATCCGCTGATCCGCGACGATCTCGCCGACGACTACCGGCGCATCCACAACGAGCTGCATCTCACCACCGTGTTCGTGACGCATGACATGACGGAAGCGATGATGCTCGCGGACCGCATCGCGGTGATGCGTGACGGCGCGTTGGTACAGTTCGGTACGCCGAACGAATTGCTCAACGAGCCCGCTGACGATCTGGTCAAGCAGCTGATCGAGACGCCGCGCACACGGGCACGCCGGCTCGCACAAGTTCTGCGGGCTTCGGCATGAGCGGTTGGTCCGAGGCCTGGGCCAATTTGCCCGGCTATCTGAGTGCGCATGTGCTGCTCAGTGTGAGCGCGCTTCTGCTTGGCCTGATCATCAGCCTGCCACTTGCGATCATGGCGACGCGCTGGAAGTGGCTGGGTGGCACGCTGCTGGCATTCGCCGGCATCATCCAGACGATCCCGAGCCTGGCGCTGCTCGCCTTGTTCTATCCGCTGCTGCTGATCCTTTCGCATTTTACGCAGGAGACATTCGGCTTTGGCTTCCGGGCGCTGGGATTTCTCCCGGCGCTGCTGGCACTGACCCTCTACTCGATGCTGCCCGTGCTTCGGAACACGGTGACCGCGCTCGCCAACATCGCGCCGGAAGTGCGCCGCGCCGCACAAGGTGTCGGCATGACGCCGGGCCAGTCGCTGCGTCTCGTCGAGCTGCCGCTCGCGGCGCCCGTCATCATGGCCGGCATCCGCACCGCGGCGGTTTGGGTGATCGGCACGGCGACGCTTGCCACGCCGATCGGTCAGACCAGTCTCGGCAACTACATCTTCACCGGCCTGCAGATCGAGAACTGGGTGTTTGTCACCTTCGGCGTTGTCGCGGCGGCGCTCCTCGCGCTTGTCATCGACCGTCTGCTGGCGCTGGCGGAAGATGGACTGGCGATGCGTTCGCGCGGACGGCTGATCGCATCGGCTATCGGCATCGTCGCTGTGGTCGGCCTCAGTCTTTATCCCATGCTGGTCACCGCAAAGCAGAGCGCGGTCATCGGCACCAAGAATTTCGACGAGCAATACATCCTGGGTTCGGTCATCGCCGACCGTCTTGGCGCCAAGGGCATCGCGACGACGACACGCGACGATCTCGGCTCCAGCGTGATCTTCCGTGCGCTGTCGGCCGGCGACGTCGATGTCTATGTCGATTACTCCGGCACAATCTGGGCCAATGAGATGAAGCGGGCCGACCTGCCCGGCCGTCAGGCGATGCTGCAGCAGATCGCGGCATGGGCGCAGAAGGAGCATGGCGTGAAAATGCTGGGCGCCCTCGGCTTCGAGAACGCCTATGCGCTGGCGATGAAGCCGGAACGGGCGCAGGCTCTTCACATCAAGACGGTGGCCGACCTCGCGGCGCATTCGGCCTCGCTCAGGATCGGAGGCGACTTCGAGATCTTCTCGCGGCCCGAATGGCGTGCGCTGGTGAAAGCCTATGGCCTGTCCTTCGCCGCCAAGCGGCAGTACCAGCCGAACCTGATGTATCATGCGCTGGTCGGCGGTGACGTCGATGTCATCACCGCTTTCTCCAGTGACGGACGCATCGCGCAGTACGGTTTGACCGTCCTGACCGATCCGAAGGACGCACTCCCGCCATATGACGCGATCCTGTTCCTCGCGCCTTCGCGCATGAATGACGCGACGTTCATCGACGCTCTGAAGCCGCTTCTGGGTGCAATCGACCTCAAGACGATGCAGCAGGCGAACTTCATGGTGGACCGCACCGACGACAAGAAGACTCCACAGGAAGCGGCCCGCTGGCTCGAAGGCAAAATTACGAAGTAGTCATCTGTGACCGCGACAATCGCGCCCGGTTTCCCGCCACTTTTAGCTTCCCCGGCACAGATCAAAGTGGTTCTGTGCGGCCACGGCCCGCGACCCGCGCGGTTCGTTAGCCCGCGTATTTGGTTCAACACTTTCGAGGCCTGCCGGATATGAAAATCCTGCCGCCCGTCTCGATAGAGGCACGCCATCTGCTGCCCAGCCGCTTCGATGTGGTGGCGGCGCTGCTGGTGCTCGGGTTCATCATTCTGTTCGCCAATACCAGCCGCACGCTGGTCCAGCCGCTGACATCGATTACCCAGCACACGCTGTCGCTCGACCCCGCCTACCTGCCGGACTATGCGCTGCGCACCGCGCTGCGGATGCTGATCGCGCTGGGCGTCTCGCTCGTCTTCACGCTGAGCTACGCGACCTGGGCGGCCAAGAGCCCGCGGGCCGGCGCCCTGCTCGTGCCACTGCTCGACATCCTGCAGTCGGTCCCGATCCTTGGTTTCATTTCCGTGACAGTCGTCTGGTTCCTGTCGCTGGCGCCCGGGCGGATCTTCGGCGCCGAGCTTGCGGCCGTGTTCGCCATCTTCACGAGCCAGGCCTGGAACATGGCCTTCAGCTTCTATCAGTCGATCCGCACGACGCCGCCAGAGCTGCTCGAGGCCGGGCGGATGTTCGGACAGAACGCCTGGGCCCGCTTCTGGCGCATCGAAGTGCCGTTCGGCATGCCGCCGCTGATCTGGAACATGATGATGTCGATGTCCGGCGGCTGGTTCTTTGTGACGCTGTCGGAGGCGATCAGCGTCGGACACACCACCATCGCGCTGCCCGGCATCGGCTCCTACATCGCCGTCGCCATCGCGCAGAAGAACCTGCTCGCGATCTTCTATGCGATCCTGGCGATGCTCGTCGTCATCCTGATCTTCGACCAGCTTCTGTTCCGGCCGCTGGTCGCATGGGCCGATCGCTTCCGCATCGACAACGAAGACAACGACGAACATCCGGAGTCCTGGCTGCTCGACGTGATGCGCCGGTCACGGCTGATGACCCTGGCCGGCGGCCCGCTGCATCGCTTCATGCTCTGGACCTATCGCCTGGCGCCACGGCCTGTCCTCCCGGTCGCGAACTTCACGTCGCGCGTGCCTTCGCGGGCCGGCGATGTCCTGTGGTACGGCCTGCTGGCGATCATTGGTCTGTACGCCGCCTACGAGATCGTGCAGTTCGCGCGTGCCAATCTGACCTGGGCCGATGCGCTTGAGACTTTCGGGCTTGGCGCCATCACGATGGTGCGGGTAGTCCTGCTCATCGCGATCGCCAGCGTGATCTGGACCCCGATCGGTGTCTATATCGGCCTGCGCCCGCATCTGACGCAGATCGTGCAGCCGATCGCGCAATTCCTCGCGGCCTTTCCGGCGAACATCCTGTTCCCGATCGCGGTCTATGTGATCGTGCGGTTCTCTCTGAATCCGGACATTGCTCTGTCGCCGCTGATGGTGCTGGGCACGCAGTGGTACATCCTGTTCAACGTGATCGCCGGCGCCTCGACCTTGCCGCGCGAACTGAAAGACGCCGCCAAGAACTTCCAGGTGCAGGGCTGGCTGTGGTGGCGCAAGGTCGCCCTGCCCGGCGTGTTCCCGTACTACGTGACCGGTGCGATCACGGCGTCCGGCGGCTCGTGGAACGCAAGCGTCGTGGCCGAGGTTGCGACCTGGGGTGACAAGACGCTGAGGGCGCATGGTCTTGGCGCCTATATCGCAGACGCCACGGCGGCGGGCGATTTCAGGCATATCGTGCTTGGCATCGCGATGATGAGTTTCTTCGTTGTGATCGTGAACCGGCTGTTCTGGCGTCCGCTATACTGGTACGCCGAGCGGCGCTATCGGCTGACCTGAGGCAGACATGGCTGGCGAAAACCTTCTTGATGTTCATGACGTGCGCCGCTCCTTTCCGCGGCCCGGCGGCGGCGAATTGCTTGTGCTCGACGGCGTCGAGCTCACGCTCAACCAGGGCGAGATCGTCGGCCTGCTCGGACGTTCGGGCTCCGGCAAGTCGACGCTGCTGCGCCTGATCGCCGGCCTCGCCGCGCCGCAGGGCGGCAAGCTCTCGTATCTCGGCGCGCCGATCGATGGCCCGGCCAACGGCATCGCGATGGTGTTCCAGAGCTTCGCGCTCTTCCCCTGGCTGACGGTTCTGGAAAACGTGCAGCTCGGACTCGAGGCGATGAAGATGCCGGCAGCCGAAATCCGCACCCGCGCGCTGGGCGCGATCGACCTTATCGGTCTCGACGGTTACGAGAACGCCTATCCGCGCGAGCTGTCTGGCGGCATGCGCCAACGCGTCGGCTTCGCGCGCGCCCTTGTCGTGCATCCGAACATCCTTCTGATGGACGAGCCGTTCTCGGCGCTCGATGTGCTGACGGCGGAGAACCTGCGCACCGACCTTGTCGAGCTGTGGTCTCTCGGCCAGTTGCCGATCAAGGGCATGATCCTCGTCACGCATAACATCGAGGAAGCGGTGCTGATGTGCGATCGCGTCCTGCTGTTCTCCACCAATCCCGGCCGCGTCGCCGGCGAGATCAAGATCGACATCCCCCGTCCGCGTGATCGCAGCGATCCGCGGTTCGAGGCGTATGTCGACCGCATCTACACCGAGATGACGGCGCGCCAGCGCAGCGCGCGTCCGACGGCGGCGGGAATGGATACGCTGCTCACCCATGTTTCGCCGAACCTTGTCTCCGGTCTGATCGAGGCCGTTGCCGCCACGCCTTATTCCGGCAAGGCCGACCTGCCCGACATCGCTTCCGATCTGCAGATGGAAATCGACGAGCTGTTCCCGGTGGCCGAAGCATTGCAGCTTCTGAAGCTCGGCGAACTTGAGGGCGGCGACCTGAAGCTCTCGCATATGGGCAAGCGCTTCGCCGATGCCGAACTGAGCGAGCGCAAGGAGATTTTCTATCGCGCCCTGATGAGCAATGTCCCGCTCGCCGCCCATATCCGCCGCGTCCTCGACGAACGCGCCACTCATACCGCGCCCCGCCGCCGCTTCGTCGACGAACTTGAAGACCACATGACGGAAGACGCCGCCGAGGAGACGCTGAAGACCATCGTCAGCTGGGGACGGTTCAGCGAGCTGTTCTCTTATGACGACGAGGCTGAGATGTTCAGCCTGGATAATCCGACGTAAGTCTCACCGCCTCGCAACTGTCATTCCCGGCCGAGCGCCAGCGAGGGGAAGGGAATCCACGACGAGGTGCAGAGCCCCGTCGTGGATCCCCTTCCCTCACCGCTTCGCGGTTCGCCGGGGATGACAATGGTGTGTTGAAACGCCAACGCCCGCACATGCGGGCACGACGCTTGAAAGTTGGCTGGCCGCGCAGCCCGTGCCATCGCACGAACCAACAAGCACCGTTCTTTCGCCTCGGCCTCCTGTGACGTCTTCGAGACTTCGCTCGGCTGGGAGCAAGCTCAACCAGGTCCGCTCCATCTGTCCTTCGTCACGCGGATGCCCGTAAGCGCATCCTTGGCCTGTCTGGTCTCACGGCATCGTAATCATCACACCCACTCCTCATGTTGAGAGCGGGAAATAAGACGCACGAATAGGAATACAACCCCACGTTTTGGGTGCGAGCGCTAACGAGCAAAAGTATTTTCCGCGCGCGCCGGAATTGCGATCGAACCCGTCACGCTGGCACTCTTATTGAGCTTTTGGGACGGGGATGCGCGATGAGTCGCGAAGGTGGATGCTTCTGTGGCGCCGTTCGATACGAATTGCTCAAAGATCCGATGTTTGTGCAGTGCTGCCACTGTCTCGACTGTCAGAAACAGACCGGCGGCGCGTTTGCGATCAACGCCCTCATCGAAACCAAATACATAAATCTGACCAAAGGCAGCCCGACGAGCACGGCGATGCCGACAGAGTCTGGACATCCGCACGACATCTGGCGCTGCGGCGACTGCCAGACGGCGTTGTGGAGCGACTATGGGGGCCGTGCCTATCTGCGCTTCCTCCGCGTCGCGACACTCGATGAGCCGCACGCGATCGAACCCGCCGTGCACATCTTCACCCGATCAAAAGTGCGCTGGGTCCACCTGCCGGAAAACGCACGGATGTTTCCGGTCTACTACGAGATCGACAAGGAGTGGCCCGCCGAGAGCCTGCAGCGCCGCGCGCAGATGCGCGAGGAGGCTAGGCGCAGTGTCTGACTTCAAATTGAGATCAGCACGCGGCAGGTAGAGGAGTGCGCGTGTTGTACTCATTTCGTTTCGACGATCTCGACACCCAAGAGGCGGCCATCGTCTGCGCCGATGTAGATTGTCGCACTCACGAAATGGGCACGCTTCCTTCTAGGCGAAAAGGTAACAGCCCACTCGACGCGACCCACACGCAAAGCGCGCGCATTCGCGCGCCATGTCTTCGCGTCAATCCATTGAAGTTCCCGCTCGGATATTTGGCTCAGTGCGTAAGCGACCGTAACGGCGGCAGTGTTTGTCGTGATGAGGTTTCTGACAACCCTGCCGACGTGGGGCTTGTCTTGTGAAGGAGGTGACATTGAGAGGTCATCGGCGTGACACTCGATGCTCAAGGTCAGGGCTGCCAGCAATGCTGCTGCTAATATCGTATTAGACAGATCGCCCCGCCCGATACGGCGTCATGTCCATATCCTTGTACCGCGTCTGCACGTCGCGCAGCGTCTGTTCGTTCCAGTAGTCGCTGCCGGCCGGCGGGAAGCCGAAGAGGTCGCGCTGGCGCGGCGTCATGTTGGCCATCGCTTCGTCCCACACCTTCTTCTCCGAGTGATCGGGCCAGGCGAGCTTGCCTTGCCAGCGCCACTCGCGCGTTTTGAAGTCGGTCAGGATCGCGAAGCGCGACCGCTCCGGCGCGGTGAAGTTCGAGCCGCGGTGGAAGACATCCGTCTTGTAGATCATCAGGCTGCCGGCCGGGCCCTCGATCGACTCTTCCTTGTCGAACATCTCGCCGAACTTGGTTGCCGCCTTGCCCATCGGGATGTCACGCGTCTCCGACAGCGGCACAACCTTGGTCGGTCCGTCCTTCGACGTGACATCCGAGAGCAGCAGAAACGTCGTCATCTGCGCGTTCTTCTGGTCCTCGCGCGGCACCACGATCGTATGATTGCGATAGTCGCGATGATGGTACTGGTCGTAGTTGATCGCGCCGGAATACTTGGCCCACAGTTCCGACTTGTAGAGATCGATCTCCTTGGTGCCGAGGAAGCGCTCCGCTGCATCGATCAGATCGGGATAGACCGCGAGACTGCTCAGCCGCCAGTCGCCGAACGGAAACAACTGGATGCCGGCGAATTGTGACTTGGCGTATTTCTCATGCTTCGCCGGATCGGCGAAATAATCCTCGGGCTTGGGATGGATCGTCCACAGCGCGTCCTGCGCCTCCTTCAGCGACTCTGCGTCGATGAAGCCTTCCATGATGGTGTAGCCGCGGTCGAAGATCTCGGCGATTTTTGCATCCGGCAAACGCATCTTATGTCTTCCTTGGTTTGATCAACGCGGCCACGGTCTTTGCCTTGGAACGCGCATTCTCCGTATCACGGCCGCGGGCGAGTACAACGCCCATCCGCCGTTTGACAAAACTTTCAGGTTTTCCGAACAGGCGGACCTCGCTTTCCGGCACCTCGAGCGCCTCGTCCAGTCCTTCGAACACGATCGCCGGCGCATCGACGCCGCCATAGATCACGGCCGATGCGGACGGTGCCTGAAGCGCGGCCGACACCGGGAGGCCAAGGATGGCGCGGGCGTGCAGCGCGAACTCGCTTTGGTGCTGGCTGACCAGCGTAACCAGCCCGGTGTCGTGCGGCCGCGGCGACACTTCGGAGAACCACACGTCGTCACCCTTCACGAACAGCTCGACACCGAAGATGCCGCGCCCGCCGAGCGCCGCCGTGACATGCCCCGCGATCTCGCGCGCCTTCTCCAGCGCCGCAGCGCTCATCGCCTGCGGCTGCCACGATTCCACATAGTCGCCGTCGACCTGCACATGGCCGATCGGCTCGCAGAAATGCGTGCCGTCGACCGCGCGCACGGTGAGCTGGGTGATCTCGAAGTCGAAGGCGATCTCGCCCTCGACGATCACGCGCGCTTCCTTCACGCGGCCAGACGTCAGCGCCTTGTCCCAGGCCTTAGCGACATCGCCGGCCGACTTCAGGCGCGACTGGCCCTTGCCGGAGGACGACATCACCGGCTTCACGAAACACGGGAAACCGATCTTCGCGGTGGCTGCCTGCAATTCCTCGAGCGAGGAGCAGAAGGCGTAAGGCGATGTCGGCAGCTTGAGGTCTTCCGCCGCCAGCCTGCGGATGCGCTCACGGTTCATCGTGATGTGCGCGGCGCGCGCGGTGGGAATGACGGTGGCCAGACCGTCCGCCTCGATCTTCACCAGCGCGTCGGTTGCGATGGCCTCGATCTCGGGCACGATCAGGTTCGGGCGCTCCTTCTCTACAAGCGCGCGCAGTGCTGCACCGTCCGTCATGTTGATGACGTGCGAGCGATGCGCGACCTGCATGGCCGGCGCGTTGGCATATCGATCGACGGCGATCGTCTCCACGCCGTAGCGCTGGAGTTCGATGACGACTTCCTTGCCGAGTTCGCCGGAGCCGAGAAGCATGACGCGCGTGGCGCCGGGTGTCAGTGGGGTGCCGATTTTCATGCACAAAAACTAGCGTATTTCGGAGATTTCTGGAACCAAATCGGCCGGAGATGGCGGCGCGTTATGGCTTCGCTGTGGGTCGGAAATCCACGTCGCTGTCGGCGAGAATTTCGAGCGTGGCCGCCCATGTCGCGACCACCTGGTCCATCTGCACCGGATCGACCACTGCCAGCGTATCGTTGGCGGAGTGGTGGATGTCGAAATAGCGCGAGCCATCCTGATTGATGGAGAATTGCGGCACACCCTGACTGCGCAAGCCATCGGTATCCGTGCCGCCATGCAAAGCCGGATCGCGGGAGATCAAAACCTTGAGCGGCGCCAGCACACCAGCCAGCGGCTTGATCGCATCGTGATCCATCGCGCCGGCCGGCAGCTGGATCGCAAAGGCGTTGTCGCAGCCGAAATCACTCTCGGCGGCGAGCACGATGTGCGGGACCTCCGCCAGATGCGCGGCGATATAGGCGGCGCTCGCGCCTTCGGTTTCCTCCGAGCCCCACATGACGACGCGGATGGTGCGGCGCGGATGCTTGCCCTCGCCGATCAGATGCGCGGCCGCCGTTGTGATGGCGACACCGGCGCCGTCATCGATCGCGCCCGTGCCTGGATCCCAGCTGTCGAGATGGCCGCCGATCACGATCACTTCGTCTGGCGCACCGCTGCCAGGTATCTCGCCCGAGACGTTCCATGCCTTGGTATCAAGATGAACCGTCGAGAGCAGCTTGATGTGCACGCGTACCGGTCCGCGCTCGGCCATGTGCATGACAAGGTCGGCATCGGGCACGCCGAGTGCGCCGGCCGGGATCTTCGGCACGCCTTCCTTGTAGGTCATGTCGCCAGTGTGCGGCGCGCGATCGGTGCCCGTCGAGATCGAGCGCACGAGATAGGCGATGGCTCCGCGACGCGCCGCCTCCGACGCGCCGTTGACGCGTGCCGGCACCGCCGCGCCATAACCCGCGCCGTTCTGGGTGCGCACCATGGGCTGATCGACCAGCACGATCTTGCCGGTGAACGCGCCGGGCGGCTGCGCGAGCATGTCGGCATAGCTTTTGAACACGATGACGTCTGCGTCGATGCCCTCTGCCGGCGTCGGCACGGAGTCACCCAGGCCGATGATCGCGAGCTTCTGCGGATAAGGTGAGACGATCGAGGCTTCTTCCTCACCGCGCTGCCACGACGGCTTGGGAAATTCTTCGGCATGCACGTTCTTGAAGCCGAGCTTCTTGAGCAGGGCGAGACCCCAGTCGCGCGCGCGCATCGCAGCCGGACTGCCGGCCGGGCGCGGGCCAATCTCGGTCGTCAGCGACTCGAGGATGTTCCACGCCGTCTGATCGGTGAGTGCCTTGTCGCGCACCGCGGCCGCGGTCTGCGGATCCGCGAACGCCGCGCTGCTGATGATGGTAAAGACGCTCGCTAGAACGATGGTCTGAAATCGCATGCTGGTCCGCCGGGTCGAATCCTCAGATGTCGTAATTCTCGCCCAACATGATCTCGGAAAGATACCAGAGCTGCATCGCCGCGTCGGGATCGATCGCCCATGGCCGCACGCCCGCAAAGGTCTTGTCGTCGGCCGGCACGGCTTGCGCGATGTTGCAGTCCTCGCAGTAGACACCGCCACCTTCGGCGAGCAGCGGCGATGTCGCGGCCCAAACGGCCGTGGATGCGCCGCCCGCGGGCGTCTTGAAGCGCGCGTCGGGCTTGCCGTCCTTGTCGAGCCAGCCCATCGCCTTGATCTCATCCGCCGACATGTCGCGCTGCAGGTTGGTCATGATGCCGCCGGGATGTACCGCGTAAGCGAGGATGCCCTTGGGCTCGAGCCGGCGGTTGAGCTCGACCGCGAACAGCGAGTTGGCGGTCTTCGACTGGCCATAGGCTTCCCACTTGTCATAGGGCGTCGAGTCGAAGTTGGGGTCGTCGAACTTGATCGGACTGCGGCGGTGGCCGATCGAACTCAGCGCCACGACGCGCGTGCCGCTGTGGAATGCGGGCGCGAGGTGGCAGGTGAGCAGCATGTGGCCTAGGTGATTGGTGCCGAACTGCGACTCGAACTTGCCCATGATGCGGCGCTCGGGCGTCGCCATGATGCCGGCATTATTGATCAGGATGTCGAGCGGCACGCCTGTCTTGACGAAGCCGTCGGCGAAGCTGCGCACGCTGTCCCAGTCGCCCAGGTCCATCGCGGCCGTTTCGACGAGGCGGCTTGCGGTGGAGAGCTGGATGTCGGTGACGACCTCGGCGCCCTTATCCGGCGAGCGCACCGGCAGGATGACCCGCGCCCCGGCCGCGGCCAGCGCCCGGGCGGTCTCGACACCCAGGCCCGACGAGCCGCCGGTCACGATCGCGGTCTTGCCTTTGAGGTCGATGCCCTCAATCACCTCGGCCGCCTGCGTGCGGTTCCCAAACGGCGAAGCGAGCGGTTTCTGTTCGAGCGGCATGACATCTCCCCGGATTTTCAGGGAGTGTCGGACGGCCGGGCGGGGCGGTCAACGCGCGCTCTGTCCCCTCTCCCCATCGGGGGAGAGGGTTAGGGTGAGGGGGTCGTTGGCGTCGAGCGCAATTTCACCACCCCCTCACCCCAGCCCTCTCCCCCGATGGGGAGAGGGAGCAGTTTAGTTCTTCGCCTGGTCGACCAGCTTGTTCTTCGTGATCCATGGCATCATGGCGCGCAGCTTGGCGCCGACGTCTTCGATCGGGTGGGCGGCGTTCTTGGCGCGGGTGGCCTTGAAGCTTGCCTGGCCGGCTTTGTTCTCCAGCACCCAGTCGCGCGCGAAGCGGCCCTTCTGGATGTCGTCGAGCACGCGCTTCATCTCGGCCTTGGTCTCGGCCGTGATGATGCGCGGGCCGGTGACATATTCGCCGTACTCGGCCGTGTTGGAGATCGAGTAGTTCATGTTCGCGATGCCGCCTTCATAGATCAGGTCGACGATCAGCTTCACTTCGTGCAGGCATTCGAAATAGGCCATCTCGGGCGCGTAACCGGCCTCGACCAGCGTCTCGAAGCCGGCACGGATGAGTTCGACAAGGCCGCCGCACAGCACGGACTGCTCGCCGAACAAGTCCGTCTCGCATTCCTCGCGGAACGTCGTCTCGATCACGCCGGCGCGGCCGCCACCGATCGCCGAGGCGTAGGCGAGACCGAGATCGTGCGCATTGCCCGTCGCGTCCTGATGTACGGCGATCAGGCACGGCACGCCACCACCCTTCTGGTATTCGCTACGCACCGTGTGGCCCGGGCCCTTCGGCGCGACCATCAGGATGTCGAGATCGGGACGCGGCTCGATCAGCTTGAAATGCACGTTGAAGCCGTGCGCGAAGAGCAGCGCCGCGCCCTGCTTCATGTTCTTGGCCAGATCGTCCTTGTAGATGTCGGCCTGCAATTCGTCAGGCGTCACCATCATCATCACGTCGGCCCATTTCGCGGCATCCGCGTTCGACATGACCTTGAAGCCGGCGGCTTCCGCCTTCTTCGCCGAGGCCCCGGGACGCGCCGCGATCACGACCTCTTTCACGCCGCTGTCGCGCATGTTCAGCGCATGCGCATGACCCTGCGAGCCGAAGCCGATCACGGCGACCTTCTTGTTCTTGACGAAATTCAGATCGGCATCCCGATCGTAATAGACGCGCATTGCAGACAACTCCGATGACTGTTGATGAGAATAGCGGTTTTACATCGCCTCCGGGCCACGGCTGATCGCCGCAACGCCGGTGCGTGAGACATCGACGAGACCGAGCGGGCGCATCAGGTCGACGAACTGGTCGATCTTGGCGGGCGCGCCCGTGATCTCGAACACGAAGCTGGTGTGCGTGGTGTCCACGACATGGGCGCGGAAAATCTCCGAGATGCGCATCGCCTCGACGCGCTTTTCGCCGGTGCCCGCGACTTTCACCAGCGCCATCTCGCGCTCGATGCCGGGCGCCGAAGTCGTCCAGTTGTGCACGCGATGCACCGGCACGAGCCGGCCAAGCTGGGCCTCGATCTGCTCGATGACTTCCGGCGTGCCGCTGGTAACCACCGTGACGCGCGAGGTGTGCGCCGCGTGATCGACCTCGGCCACCGTCAGGCTCTCGATATTGTAGCCGCGGCCGGAGAACAGGCCGATGACGCGCGCAAGGACGCCGGCCTCGTTGTCGACCAGGACCGCGATGGTATGACGTTCGATATTCGATTTAAGCATCAGACGAGCATCTTTCCTTCGTCCGATACTTCGCCGGCGTCTTCGATGTCCGAGAGGATCATCTCGTTGTGCGCGGCGCCCGACGGGATCATCGGGTAGCAGTTCTCGTTCGGATCGACGCGGCAGTCGAACAGCACCGGCTTGTCGGTCGCCAGCATCTCCAGGATCTTGCCGTCGAGTTCGTCCGGTGTCGTGGCGCGAAGGCCGACGCAGCCGAATGCTTCCGCCAGCTTCACGAAATCCGGCAGCGCTTCCGAATAAGAGTGCGAGTAGCGCCCGCCATGCAGCAGCTGCTGCCACTGGCGCACCATGCCCATATACTGGTTGTTCAGGATGAAGATCTTGATCGGCAGGTTGAACTGCACCGCCGTCGACATCTCCTGCATCGTCATCTGCACGCTGGCCTCGCCTGCGATGTCGATGACGAGGCTGCCGGGATGCGCCATCTGCACGCCCACCGCGGCCGGCAGGCCATAGCCCATCGTGCCGAGACCGCCCGATGTCATCCAGCGGTTCGGCTCCTCGAACTTGAAGCGCTGGGCCGCCCACATCTGGTGCTGGCCGACTTCGGTCGTGATGTAGACGTCCTTGCCCTTCGTCAGTTCATAGAGCCGGTCGATGGCGTGCTGCGGCTTGATCACGGTTTTCGAGTTCTTGAAGTTCAGCGACTTCTTCGCGCGCCACGTCTCGATCTGCTTCCACCAGGCGGCGAGCGCGGTAGCGTCGACCTTCTTCCGCTGCGTCTTCCAGAAGTGCAGCATCTCCTTCAGGGCTTTCGCCGCATCGGCGACGATGGCGAGGTCGACACGGACGTTCTTGTTGATCTGCGCCGCATCGATGTCGAGATGGATCTTCTTTGAATTCGGCGCGAATTTGTCGATCGCGCCGGTGACGCGGTCGTCGAAGCGCGCGCCGAGGCAGATGATCAGGTCCGCATCGTGCATCGTGTGGTTGGCTTCATAGGTGCCGTGCATGCCCAACATGCCTAGCCATTTCGGATCGGATGCCGGGAACGCGCCCAGGCCCATCAGCGTCGAGGTGATCGGAAAACCTGTCAGGTGCACCAGTTCGCGCAGCAATTTGCTGGCTTCCGGGCCTGCGTTGATGATGCCGCCGCCGGTGTAGAACACCGGCTTCTTCGCCGCCGCCATCATGTCGATCGCCTTCACGATCACGCCCAGCTCCGGCTCGGTGCGCGGACGATAGGTGCGATGCTTGACCGACTGCGGGCCGACATAGCCGCCCTTACGGAACTGCACATCCTTCGGAATGTCGACCACCACCGGACCCGGACGCCCTGTCGTCGCGATCTGGAACGCCTCGTGCAGCGTGCGCGCCAGCAGGTTCACGTCCTTCACCAGCCAGTTGTGCTTGGTGCAGGGCCGCGTGATACCGACCGTGTCGCATTCCTGGAACGCATCATTGCCGATGAGATGCGTCGCGACCTGACCCGTCAGCACAACGAGCGGGATGGAATCCATCAGCGCATCGGTCAGGCCGGTCACCGCATTGGTCGCGCCCGGTCCGCTTGTCACCAGCACGACACCGGGCTTGCCGGTCGAGCGCGCATAGCCTTCGGCGGCATGCGTGGCGCCCTGCTCGTGACGGCACAGCACATGCGTGATGCCCTCGACCTTGAACAGCGCGTCATAGATCGGAAGGACGGCACCGCCGGGATAGCCGAAAATGTGCGTCACACCCTGATCCTTGAGCGCCCGGATCACCATCTCGGCGCCCGAAAGCTCGATCGCGCCATCCTGTGTTGGCGTGCCGCTCAGTGCGTTGCTGTCCTTGTCCATCGTCGTCGTCCATCAAGAGAAAGTTCGAGTGCCAGAAATGATTAAGGGGCGTTTCCGCCCCTTGCCGTACAGCCGCTGCATCGGAAACCGGGGTTTATCCCCGTCCGTTCAGCGGCCGCCCAATAAGTACGAGTACAAATTTCACGTCAGTCCCCGTGGGCGCTTGGCCCTATTAGCGGGCGCAAAATAGGAAAAGAGAACCGCCGCGTCAAGCAATTTAATCATAGTAGCGTTATCATTTCAGCAACAATCTTGTGCGACTCTCCGTCCACCCGGCTCCAGTCCGGAAGCTGGTTTCTGAACCAGGTGTCCTGCCGCTTGGCATATTGGCCCGTGGCAATCACCGCTTTCTCGATCGCCTCCTCCTCCGTCATCGCCCCATCGTGGAGCGCCAGCAGCTCGCGCCGCCCGATGATCTTGGCCGCCGGCAGCGCCGGATCGAGGTTCTCCAGCGCCAGCGCCTCCTCCATAGCGCCGCCCGCAACCATCGCGCGGAAGCGTGCGTCGATGCGGGCGCGCAGAAGTGCGCGCGGCACATCGATCACAAAGCGAGCGAGCGACAATCCGTCGAGGACCGGCTTGCCGGCGTTCTGCTGCCAGAAGGACAGCGAGCGGCCCGTGGCATCCAGCACCTCCATCGCCCGCAGCGTGCGCTGCGTGTCACCCACGTCGAGCTCCTCCGCCATGACCGGATCGCGCGCCGCGAGCTCCGCATGGAAAGCTTCGGCGCCTACGCGTTCGCGCCGCTCCTTGACCATCTCACGCACACCGGCCGGGATCGTCGGCATCTCAGACAGCCCTTGCGTCAGCGCGGTGAAGTAAAGGCCGGTACCGCCGACGAAGATTGGAATGCGTCCCGCGGCGCGCACCTCGTGCAGCGCGTGCCCGGCGTCGCTCTGATATCGCCCGGTGGAGTAAGCGTCGTCGGCCGTGACATGGCCGTAGAGAAGATGCGGTGCACGGCTCATATCCGCATCGGACGGGCGTGCGGTGAGAAGGCGCGGCTCGCGGTAAACCTGCATAGAATCCGCGTTTATGATCACGCCGCCCACTGCTTGCGCCAATTCCAGCGCGGCACGCGACTTGCCGCTCGCGGTGGGGCCTGCGATAAGTATGGCTTCAGCGGACACTGTGTGAATCATCGTGAGCGACACATCAGAAATCGCACGGTTCGAGGCACTGGCGGAAGAGGCCATCTGCTCCATCTATGACGCACGCGGCACCGACATCCGCGCCGCACTGGAAGACGCCCGCTACAATCTGGAACAGGCCCTCAGCATTGCGCTGATGCGCGCCCGCGACACGGACGTTGCCCGGATCAGGAAGCAGCTTGCGCGCGTGCAGCAGACCTGGGACATGCGCTTCAAGAAGAAGCCGACCGCCCCGTGAGCTTTCCGTTCGACTGGGTCCTGAGTGTCGTCGCAACCCACAAGCAGGCCGCCGAAGAAGCCGCCGACCTGCGTGGTGTCGTGGCCGGCATCGGCGGCGCCGGTGAGATCGAATGGCTCTCGCCCTATCACGCCTTCGATATCCCGTTCGAGGACAATCCGCACAGCGTGCTGAACGAGGCGCGTGCGGCGGCCCGTCACCTGCCGGCGGATATCAACGTCGTAGCCGCCGACAACCGCCGCAAGAAGCTCCTGATCGCGGACATGGATTCCACGATCATCAATTGCGAATGTCTGGACGAGTTGGCCGACATGGCCGGCCTCAAGGTGCAGGTCTCGGCGATCACCGAACGCGCGATGCGCGGCGAACTCGACTTTGCCGACGCGCTGCATGCGCGCGTCGCGATGCTGAAAGGTCTCGGCCTCGATGCGCTGGAGCGGGTGTGGACGGAACGCGTGCGGCTGAACCCTGGCGCCCGGGCGCTGGTGGAGACGATGAAGAAGAACGGCGCGCATACGCTGTTGGTCTCCGGCGGCTTTACTTACTTCACGCAGCGGGTCGCGCGCGAGGCCGGTTTTGTCGAGCAGAAGGCGAACATCCTGCTCGATGACGGCAAGGCGCTGACCGGCGAGGTCGCGCTACCGATCCTGGGCCGCGCCGCGAAGCTTGCCGCGCTGGACAAGGCCGTGAGCGATCTTCACATCACCGCTGGCGACGCGCTGGCCGTCGGCGATGGCGCCAACGATCTGGCGATGATTGAGAAAGCAGGGCTCGGTGTTGCCTATCACGCGAAACCTGTGGTTGCGGCCGCGGCGCGCGCGCAGGTTGATCACGGCGATCTGACCACTCTGCTCTACCTGCAGGGCTATCGCGACGACGAGATCGCGCGCGATTAGCGACATCCCTATTGCGGGTTAACCACCCCTGCGCCGTTGACCCGTTGAAGGAACGGGGCGCAAGCGCATGCAGGTCATGTCACAGGAAGAGAGCGTCGTCTGGCAGTGCGCCAAGCCGTTCCGGCTGAACATGACCGACGCCGAGAACCTGCTGTGGTCGCGGCTCAAAGGCGTCCGCGCGCCGGGCGACGGCTTCATCTGGCAGTTTCCGATCGGTCCGTTCGTCGCCGACTTCGCCTGTGCCGATACCGGCATCGCGATCGAGATCGAAAGCGCGGCGCACAGCTCGGAAGCCGAGATGAAATATGAGGCTGCGCTGACGCATTATCTGGGCGAGCGCGGCTGGCGCGTCGTCCGCCTGCAGACACACGAGGTCTATGAGCACCTTGAAGGCGTCGTGAGCTACATCACCGACGCGATCTGAGCGGTCAGCCGAGCGTCATCGCCACAAAGGCCATGTCGTTGCCGCGGGCGACGAGCATGGCGACGACCTTCTTGCCGGCCTTGCGGGCGAGCCCGACCAGATTGGCGACGTCCTGCGGCGTCTTCACCGGCACGCCCTGAACCTGCACGATCACATCGCCCGGATGGATGTTCTTTTCCGCTGCCGGACTTTCGTCGGCGACGTCGGTGATCACCACACCCTGCACGGTGCCGGCGATCTTGTACTGCGCGCGCGCCGGGCCATCGAGAAGCGCCATCGAAAGACCCAGCATCGTCACCTTGCCAGGCTTGGGCAGCGCAGGCGGGGCCGGTTTGGCGCTGGGCGCCTCGTTCAGGCGCAACACGGTCAGGCGCAGCGTCTGCTTCTTGCCTTTGCGCAGCACATCGACATTGACCGTCTTGTTGATCGGCGTGTCGGCCACGATGCGCGACAGGGCGCGGGAATCCGAAACCGACTTGCCGTCGAACGCCATGATGAAGTCGCCGTTCTGCATCCCGCCTTTTGCGGCCGGTCCGTTGGGCGTTACGTCGGCGATCAGCGCGCCGGCGGTGCCGGGCAGGCCCAGCCCTTCGGCGATGTCGTCGGTCACCGCCTGGATGCGCACGCCGATCCAGCCGCGCCGCGCCTGACCGAACTGGCGCAGCTGCGCCGTCACCTCGCGCACGAGATTCGACGGAATGGAGAACGCGATGCCCACAGAGCCGCCCGACGGCGAATAGATCGCCGAGTTCACGCCGACCACCGCGCCGTTCATGTCGAATAGCGGGCCGCCAGAATTGCCACGGTTGATCGGCGCATCGGTCTGGATGAAGTCGTCATAAGGTCCGGCGTCGATGTCGCGATTGCGCGCCGACACGATACCGGCAGTGACTGTCGAGCCGAGGCCGAATGGATTGCCGATCGCGATCACCCAGTCGCCGATGCGCGCGGTGTCCGAGTCCGCGAACTTCGCGAAGGGCAGCGCTTTCTTGGGCTGGACTTTGAGGAGCGCGAGATCGGTCTTCTCGTCACGTCCGATCAGCTTGGCCGGCAGCGTCGTGCCGTCGTTCAGCGTGACCGAAATCTGGTCGGCGCCCGCGATGACGTGGTTGTTGGTCACGATGAAGCCGGTCGGGTCGATGATGAAGCCGGAACCGAGCGAACTCACATGGCGCGGCAATGTGCGGCCGGGTCCGAGGAAATCCTTGAACAGGTCGGACAGTGGCGAACCTGGCGGCAGGTTGGGCAGACCGGCCACGTTGCCCGCAGGCTTCAGTGTCTGTGTGGTCGCGATATTGACCACTGTCGGCAGCAACTGGGCGGACAGGTCCGCGAAGCTCGCCGGTGCGCCACGCACCGGCACCGGATGCGGTGCCAGGGTCGTCACAGGCTTGGCCGCCGGCGCCGCGATCGCGGAAACGGGAAGAATCGCGGCGAGAAGGAAGCTGGCAGATCTCAGCCAGAAGACATGCATGGCAGGGGGAACCTCGAATGAACGGACGATCAGATGTGAAGACTCGCCCTATGCGGAGCAAATGTGAAGTGAATAAGGCGTGTACTCACTTACCCGCCGTGCCGCCTTTGCCGAAATACTTAAAGAAATCGCTGTCGGGCGAGAGGATCACTGTCGTGTTGTTGCCCGGCAGTGCGTCCTGATAGGCCTGCATCGAGCGGAAGAAGGCGAAGAAGTCCGGATCCTGACCATAGGATTCACCAAGGATGCGCGTCTTCTCGGCATCGCCCTCACCGCGCAGGATTTCCGATTCGCGTGTCGCCTCGGCGGTCAGCACCGTCACTTCGCGCTGGGCGCGGGCACGGATGCGCTGCGCCGTCTCGGCACCTTCGGCGCGATACTCGGCCGCCTCGCGTTCGCGTTCCTTCTGCATGCGCTGGAAGATCGCCATGCTGTTGGCCTGCGGCAGGTCGGCATGGCGGATACGCACGTCGACGATCGCGATGCCGAAGCCGCGCACGTCCTGGTTCATCGCGTTCTTGATGTCGACCATCAGCATGGCGCGGCGGCCGGACAGCATGGCGGCGAAGGTCTGCGAACCCAGCACGCGGCGCACGCTGGACGACAGCATCGGCGTGAGCCGCATCAGCGCCGTGTCGTGGTCGACGAGGCTTTGATAGAACAGCAGCGGATCGGTGATGCGCCAGCGCGCGAAGGCGTCGACCATCATGCGCTTCTTGTCGGAGGCGATGACTTCTTCCGTCGGCGCATCGAGCAGCAACACGCGCTTGTCGAAGAACACGACGTTCTGGGTCAGCGGCACCTTGAAGTGCAGGCCCGGATCGGTGACGACGCGTTGCGGCGCGCCGAACTGCAGGACCAGCGCCTCCTCCGTCTGGTTGACGAAGTAGAAACTCGAGAACAGCGCGATCAACACGAGGACCGCGAGAATGCCGAGTGTGAGCGAGAAGACGCGGGTCATTGCGGCGACGCCCCGCTCTGCTGCTGCTGATCAGGCGCAGCAGCCGGCTTGCCGCCGCCCTGCCCGATCATGTTCGGCAGCTGGAAGTACGGCACCACGCCCTTGGCGCTGTCGTCGACGATCACCTTGTTCATCGGACCGAGGATGCCGGCCATCGTCTCCAGATACATGCGCTTGCGCGTCACGTCGGGGGCGCGGCGATATTGTTCGAGGACGGCGAGGAAGCGCTTGGCTTCACCGGCGGCTTCGGCAATCACCTTCTGGCGATAGGCTTCGGCATCCTGCACGATCTGGGCAGCGGCGCCACGCGCGGTCGGGATCACCTTGTTGGCGTAACCTTCGGCCTCGTTGCGCATGCGCTCCTGATCGGCACGCGCGGCCTGCACATCGCGATAGGCATCGATCACCTCGTTCGGCGGATCGGCCTTCTGCATGTTCACATTGGTGACGGTGACACCCGCGCCATAGGAGTCGAGCGTCTTCTGCATCAGATCCTTGACCTCGATCTGAATCTCCTCTCGGTCCTGGGTGAGGATGCTCTCGAACTGGCTGCGGCCGACGACCTCGCGCATCGCGCTCTCGGCGACGGCCTTGATGGTGGAATCGGGATCCTCGACCTTGAACAGATAATCGCCCGCGTCCTTCACGACCCAGTAGACCGTGAAGTTCACATCGATGATGTTCTCGTCGCCGGTGAGCATATCGGCTTCCGCCGGAATGTCCTCGGGCGAGGAGTTCGCGTCATCTGGGTCGGCAGGCTTGTAGCCGATGTTGATCTGGCGCTGGCGCGTAACGTCGAGCGTGTAGGCCGTCTCGATCGGCCATGGCAGGTGATAGTTGATGCCGGGCGCGGTGCGCGCGACGAACTTGCCGAAGCGCAACACGATGCCCTGCTCGAACGCGCCGACGAAATAGATGCCGCTGGCCAGCCACACCGCGACGACGATCAGGCCAAGCAGAACGAGACCGCCACGGCCGAAGCCGCCACCCCCACCGGGAAGGACGCCGCGCAACCGGTCCTGACCGCGACGGAGCATGTCTTCGAGATTGGGTGGCTTGCCGCCGCCGCCGGGTGCCGAACCGCGGCCCCAGGGGCCTGATCCGCCGCCTGAACTGTTACCGCCCGTCGCGTTATTCCAAGGCATACGGTGGAAAGCCCCTTTTCCTTGGTTTTCCAAGGTTCGGCGGTTATATGGGCAACGCGTCACAGGCGCAATCACGCCGCCCCTTCAAAGAGATGGTCGGGCGGCCTAGCTGTTCAAGGTCATCTCTCCGGTCAATTTGCCATGCCCCATCCGACACGCGACGAAGTGCTGAAAGCGCTCGACCAGGTCATCGATCCGGTGAGCGGACGCAGCGTGGTGCAGGAAGACATTGTGCAGGGTCTCGTCCTGCGCGACGGTCATGTCGGCTTCGCAGTCGAAGTCGACCCGCGGCGCGGACCGGCCGCCGAGCCGTTGCGCAAGGCTTGCGAAGACGCGGTGGCGAAAGTGCCTGGCGTGCTGTCGGTCACCGCTGTGCTCACCGCGCATCAGACCGCCAGCCCGAAACCACAGCCGCAGCGTGAGGCGCCGCCACCACCTGCCGGCATTCCCGGCGTCGGCGCGATCATCGCGGTGGCGAGCGGCAAAGGCGGCGTCGGCAAGTCGACGGTCGCGGCCAATCTCGCCATCGCGCTCTCGCAGCTCGGCATGAAAGTCGGGCTGATGGACGCCGACATCTATGGCCCGTCGGTGCCGCGCCTGTTCGACATCCGCGAGAAGCCGCGCGCCGAAGGCAAGAAGATCGTGCCCATCGAAAAGTTCGGCATCAAGATCATGTCGCTCGGCTTCCTCGTGAAGGAAGACGAAGCCGTCGTCTGGCGCGGACCGATGGTGCAGAGCGCGCTGACACAGATGCTGCAGGATTCACTCTGGGCGCCGCTCGACGTGCTCGTGCTCGACATGCCGCCCGGCACCGGCGACGCGCAGCTCACGATCTCGCAGCGCGTGCCGCTGCGTGGCGCAGTGATTGTCTCGACGCCGCAGGACCTCGCGCTGATCGATGCGCGCAAGGGCCTGGCAATGTTCGCCAAGACCAAGGTGCCGGTGCTCGGCATCATCGAGAACATGAGCACGTTCATCTGCCCGAACTGCGGTCATGAGAGCCACATCTTCGGTCATGGTGGTGCGCGCGCCGAAGCGAAGAAACTCGCCGTGCCGTTCCTGGGCGAGATTCCGCTCGTGCCTGTCATCCGTCAGACGTCGGACGCCGGCAAACCCATCGTGGTCGAGGCGCCGGACAGCGCGGAGGCCGAAGCCTTCCGCGCCGTGGCTCGCGCGGTTGTCGTGTCGCTTGGCACCGCTCAGAAGGCAGCACCGAGGATCGTGATCGAGTAGCTGCTTACTGGATGCCTTTGACGAGCGTCACCTGACGCGTGCTGCCATCGGTCGTGATCGTCCAGTTGTCGCCGATCTTGCGGGCTGCGATCGGCGTGCAGAGCGGGTTGGTGACGTTTGGCGGCAGTTTTCCCGTGAATGTGCGACAGATGTTGCCCTTGCCATCGAGCGCCCAGCTGCCCTGATAGGTCCGGCTCATGCCCATCATCGAGCCGACCATGTCGAAGCTGTGATCGGCGCGGTAGTGCGTATGGATCTCGGTCATGCCGCCGGTCGAGACGATGGTGTTGCCGTAGGAACCGGCCATGATGTCTTCGGCTGCGAGTGCGGGCGTGACGCAAAGCGCGAATGCGGCGCAGGCGACGAGAAAGCGCATGATGTCTCCGTATGATCGGGCTTCGTAGCTGAGGTGCAGCTCAGAGCTTATCAGTCGAAGATATCGAGACAAAGGCCGGGCGTGGACCGGGCCAGAAGCAGGTCGAATGCGACGCCAATGGCGGATTAGCGCTTAACTTTCAGAAGACGTCGGGCGACGATGCAGGAAGCTTCCTGCACCGTTGCCAGTTCAATGGAGGCGTTAAGTAGCTGTCTACTGGATGCCTTTGACGAGCGTCACCTCACGCGTCGTGCCTCTCACCTCGAGCGTCCACTTGTCTCCGATCTTGTGCGGCGCGATGTCCGTGCAAACCGGATTGCTGGGCATTTCAGACGGAAGATCGCCGATGAAGGTCCGGCAAAGGTGACCCTTGTGGTCGAGTGCCCAGGTACCTTTGAACGTCCGTGTCACGCCCATCGCCGAGCCGGTCATGTCGAACGTGTGGTCGGCGCGATAGTGGGAGTGAATCTCCGCCGGGCCGCCGGTGGAGATAGTCGTGTTGCCGTATGTGCTGGCCATGATGTCTTGTGCAGCCAGCGCCGGAACCGCACACAGCGCAAAGGCTGTGCACGCGATGATGAAGCGCATGAATTCTCCGTAGCTTACGCGTTGTAATTGAGACGCAGCCCCGGCGAGCGCCACTGGCATGACGCGAGCTTACCAGTTGAAGACATCGTGACAAAGGCCGTGCGCATATCCTTGCCGCCCCAGCAGATGTTGGTAACGATCAGATCGGGAAATGGCGTGTGCTCGAACTTATCGCTACCAGGCCAGAAGGTTGAGATGCCGCCTGCCAGAATGGTCGCCACGCAAACGCCGCCATCCGCCTGCACGCCGAGTGAATCGAAATAGGCGAGGCCCGGATAGGCGCCGACGAAATTCGCCGGCGTGAAGCCGCCGACAATCGCCGCCTCGCCCGGCGCCGTGAGCGGTAGATCCCACAAGCGCCCCGGCATCGTCTCCGCGTAGTAGACATGCTTGCCGTCCGGCGAGAGGCCGACACCATTGGGCGTCATCAGCTCGCGCAGGACTTTGGTGATCTTCGAACCGTCAGCCTTCGCGTAATAGAGCGCGCCATGCAGGCGGCGCTCATGGTTGTTGCTCGCGTGATCGGTGAACCAGAAGCCGCCGGCAGTGTCGAACACGATGTCGTTTGGTGCGAGCAGCTTGGCGCCATCGCAGGAGTCGTACAGCACCTCGACCTTGCCAGTGGCGATGTTGATGCGCTCGATCCGGCCACCCTTGTGTGTCTCCGGCGTGTGGCCGGGAATCATCAGGCCGTCGCGCTCGATCATCTCGAAATTGCCACCATTGTTGCAGCAATAGATGTGTCCATCCGGGCCGATCGCCAGACCGTTAGGTCCACCGCCGGGCGTGGCGATCACCTGCGTGCTGCCGTCAGGCTTGACCCGCGTGATGCGCCCGGCCGCGATCTCGACGACGATGACCGAGCCATCGTCCATGGCGACAGGGCCTTCGGGAAACCGGAGCCCCGATGCGATCTCTTTGATGTCCATGCGACGTCTCCCCCGTTTTTCTTATGTTCACGCTAGCGCGGTCTGCAGGCGGCTGGAAGCTACCCTAACCTCTCCTGCGAAGATTTTGCGTCCTCTCCCACCGCGGGAGAAGTTTCCGGTGTAGTCTCAAGCTTACGAGAGGGATGAGGCACTGAATGGAACGCACTGTTCGTAAGCCCAGACCGATTCCGCAATTCAAGAGCGAACCGGCCGTTGCAACCGAGACTATATCTCTGAGATTGCCAACGGGCGTGCTGGATCAGATCAAAATCGCTGCCAATAAATGTGATGTGCCGTACCAGTCGCTGATCAAGATGTGGCTGGCCGAGAAAGTCGGCTAGCGCACCAGCGTGACGTAGCTGTAGCGAAGGCCCTCCGGTGTGGCATGATCTTCGCGCGCTGTTTCGCGCCAGACGGCAGGATCAAAGCGCGGGAAATGCGTGTCGCCCTCCGCGTCGGTATGGACCTCGGTGAGATCCACCCGTGTCGCGAACGGCAGTGCGGCCTTGTAGATCTCGCCGCCGCCGATGATCGATATTTCCGGCGGATTTTCGCGCCGGGCGTGTGTCAGGGCTTCGTCCAACGAATGCACCGCGATCGCGCCTTCGGCCTTCCAGGCCTTGTCGCGCGTGATGACGATGTTGGTGCGCCCCGGCAGCGGTTTCTTCGGGAAACTGTCCCAGGTCTTGCGGCCCATCACGATCGGCTTGCCGATGGTGAGCGCCTTGAAGCGCTTCATGTCCTCGGAGATACGCCACGGGATCGCACCTGAAGCGCCGATCACGCCGTTGTCAGCCATCGCCAGCACAAGAACGATCGCAGCACTCATTCCCGGCCAAGCTTTTCGAGTGCCGCACCCGAGAGGCTGTAGACGTACCAGTCGACCAGCCGTTGCGCGCCGATGCCTTCATAGAAATCAATTGACGGCGTATTCCAGGGCAGCACCTGCCAGTCGACCTTGCTCGCACCCGCGTCGAGCGCGGTCTTCGCAAGATGCGCCAGCAGCGCCTTTCCGTAGCCATGGCCGCGGAAATCCGGACGCACATAAAGATCTTCCAGATAAAGCGCGCGCGTCGCAGCAAAGCTCATATAGGTCCAGTACCAGGTCGCTATACCGACCGGCTCGCCCTCGGCAAACGCCAGGTCGCACACGATAAACGGCGCAGAGCACAAATAATCCCGCCGGATCACCTGCTCATCGATGTGAAATTTGGCTTCGAGCTTTTCGTAGACAGCAAGCTCATGAAGCAATTTGAGAATAAGCTTTTCGTCGCCGTTGCGTGCTCTGCGGATGGATAGCGCGGACATGGAATGATCCGTTTCTGTTCATGGGCCATTCAGGCGGCCGACGTCAGCATGCCATCTGGAACAACTCCACGGAACGGTCGTTTTGCTATAGGAGCATAGGATCGGGGAGCAGCGCCCATGCACGGGGCGCATTCCACCTTTCTATTTGGGGCCAACATTCAAAGGACAGTCATATGAGAACGAGGTTACTCGCATCGGCCGCGATATTTGGCCTTCTGTTTGCTGCGCCTGCGTTGGCCCAGCACGACCATGGTGACAACGGCGGCGGTGGCGGCTCGCATCAAGGTGGCGGAGGCGGCGGTCACGACGGCGGCGGCGGTGGTCACAATGGCGGCGGTGGCGGCGGCCATAATGGTGGTGGCGGTGGTAACGGCACTGGTCACAACGGTGGCGGCGCTCCGGCGTTTGCTCCCGGCGGTGGACAAGGCGGTACGCATGGCGCTTGGAATGGCAATGGGGGCGGCGGCGCCAATCCGTTTGCAGCCGGCGGCAATGGATCTGGCAACGGCCATCACAACCGCGGCGGCAATGGTGCGCCGTTCACGCAGCCGGGCGGCACGACAGTTTTCCCGCATGGCCAGAACGGTTTCGCCGGCAATGGCAACGGGAATAATGGCAACGGTGGCAACAACTGGAATGGCGGAAACGGCCATGACCGTCACGGCCACAACAACAATGGCGGCAACAACTGGAACGGTGGCAACGGCTGGAACGGCGGTGGCAACGGCCACAATGGTCATAACGGCAATGGCAACTGGAATGGCGGCCATGGCAATTATGCCCACTTTAACCGCAACTGGACGGCGTCGCGCCGCTATCACTTCGCGGGCGGCTCCTATCATCGTCCGCCAGGCTGGTACTATCGCCGCTGGACCTATGGCCAGTTCCTGCCGTCGCTGTTCTTCGGAGAGAACTACTGGATCAACGACTATGACAACTACGCGCTGGACGATCCGCCGGATGGCGCCGTCTGGGTGCGCTATGGCAATGACGCGCTCCTGGTCGACCAGTATACCGGTCAGGTCATCCAGGTGGCGTACGGCGTTTTCTACTAGTTGATGCAATGACCCCTCTCCCGCGCGCTGCGGGAGAGGCGGGTCACACGGCGATCTCGGCCTTGATCGTCGGATGCGCCTGATAATTCTCCAGCGTGAAATCCTCGAACTTGAAATCGAAGATGTCCTTCACGGCGGGATTGAGCTTCATCGTCGGCAGCGGATAGGGCTTGCGCGTCAGCTGCTCGCGCGCCTGATCCAGATGATTCAGATAGAGATGCGCATCGCCCAGCGTGTGGACGAACTCGCCGGGCTTGAGACCCGTCACCTGCGCCACCATCATCGTCAGCAGCGCATAGCTCGCGATGTTGAACGGCACGCCGAGGAAGATGTCCGCCGAGCGCTGATAGAGCTGACACGACAGCTTGCCGTTCGCGACATAGAACTGAAACAGGCAGTGACACGGCGGCAGCGCCATCTTCGGCACGTCGGCGGGATTCCATGCGGTGACGACCAGGCGGCGTGAATCCGGATTCGCCTTGATGTCGCGGATGAGATTGCTGATCTGGTCGATCGTGCCGCCATCCTGTGTCGGCCACGAGCGCCACTGCGATCCGTAGACCGGGCCAAGCTCGCCATTCGCATCGGCCCACTCGTCCCAGATGGTGACGCCGTGCTCCTGCAGGTAGCGGACGTTGGTGTCGCCCGCGAGGAACCACAACAGCTCGTAGATGATGCCTTTCTTGAACAGCTTCTTGGTCGTGAGCATCGGAAAACCTGCGGCGAGATCGAAGCGCATCTGGTGCCCGAACACCGAAAGCGTGCCCGTGCCGGTGCGGTCGCGCTTCTCCACGCCACTCTTCAGCACAAGTTCGAGAAGGTCGTGATACTGCCGCATAGACTCAACCGTTGAGGGATCGCAGGATTTACCCGACCCGCGCCTTGCGCAAGACCTCGTTGATGCGGCTCTGCCAACCGCGGCCGGTGGCCCGGAACCGGTCGATGACGTCGCCGTCGAGACGTATCGTGATCTGCCTCTTCGTCGGCGCCTTCTGCGGTCCGCGCTGGCCGCGCTTGCGCCACGCTTCGATAAGGCCGGGCAACACTTCCGACGTCGGGCGGAAGCGCCTGAAGTCTTCGGCCGTGAGCTCGCGGACCTCGCCTTCTTCGTTAGTGAGCGGCTTTCTTTTCTTCATATTTCCTGATCTCCCGTCGGTTCGCCTTGCGAAAACTGATCACGCGCGTTCCATCTTCCGCAAATGGGGCGTGGCAGATGACGTGAAGCCGTCCGCCCAGAAGGCCATATGTCACCCAGCGGCGTTCCGGATACGCAAAACGAACGTCTTCCTCCGTGTAGCTGCCAACCCAATCCACTTGGACCACCAACTCGAACGGCAACCCGCGTTCACGCTCGTTCTTCGCGCTCTTGGCGGGATCGAATTCTATCTTCATTTAATTGTAGTTACGAAAAGAATCAAGGCCCCGCGCTGTGCCTTGTTTAGCGGGCGATTTCAGCCCTGTGCGCGATATATCGCTAACACCCCGTCACGCCTTCAAAAATTAAGAACAAGGGCCTATATCAAGGGTGCCGGCTTGTCCGGCTATGGCGATAAACGGCTTCGTAATAAGCGGCCCGGACCCGGGGGCGGTACCCGGCGCCTCCACCAAAAGCTCACTTCCTCAAGTGGGTTTCTGTGGGGGCGAAACAGGATCGACGGACGTGTAAAGGCTGTCCTTTTGCTCGGTATTGTATCCGCCGTTATCGGGCTACTCGTACAGGTGCCAACGATAATGAAATGGCCCTCGCTGCCTAACTTAGGTTAGACAAGCGCGGTTCAGGGGAGCACCGGGCAACAGAAGCTCCCCACTATTTCTGCCGGTCCATGCATCAACTGAACATCCGCGACAAGATTCGCCTGAACGCCGAGGCGCGTGGCGATTTGGGGCGGACGTGGCTTGCGCAGCTTCCCGAGATCATTCGCGAACAGGAGCGTCTCTGGCGCATCATCGTCGGGCGCGCGGTGGACGGTGGCACAGAGTCCTATGTCGCTCAGACGCGTACGGAAGATGGCCGCGACGCGATGCTCAAGATTGTCATTCCTGGCAACGATCCGACGCGGCAGGAATTGCGCACGCTGCAGGCCGCGGACGGAAGAGGCTATGCCCGGCTAATTCGCAGTGACGCGACGAACAACATCCTTCTGCTGGAACGGCTGGGTCCGAACCTTCACGCATCCGGCCGGTCTGAAGACGAGATTCTTGCCATCATCTGCGCAACATTGCGCGAGGCCTGGATGCCGCAGCCGGATGGACCGCCTTTTGCCACTGGCGCGGCGAAGGCGGAGGAGCTCGCAGCTACGATCACCCGCCTTCAGGCGCAGCTGAGCGGACCTTGTCCGCAACGCGCGGTCGATCGTGCGCTGGATTTCGCGGAGAGCCGTCGGCGCGCCTTTGACCCTGCACTGTCCGTTCTCGCGCATGGTGATGCGCATGAGTGGAACACGCTCAGCGTGCCCGCCACATCACAATTCAAATTCGTCGACCCCGACGGTGCCTTCGCCGAGCGGGCATATGACCTCGCGGTTCCGATGCGCGAGTGGGGACCCGCCATTCCGCCGGGCGATCTTCTTGCGCTTGGCCGTCGGCGCGCTGCCCTTCTTTCGCGTCTCAGCGGCATCGAGGAACATCCGATCTGGGAGTGGTCGCTGATCCAGTGCGTCTGGAACGGACTGCTGCTCAAGGAGATCGGCGACGATGATGGTGCGGCAGTCGAGTTCGCCATGGCGGATGCCTGGACAGTCTAGACGTTATCTCCGTCGTCCTCGCGCTGCGCGAGATCGGTCGTTGACGTTTCCGACAGCGCCCTCGCCTTCTCGGCTTCCAGGCGCAGGCGCGCCTTGCGCGGCTCCTCCACCAGCACCAGCAGGAGCACCAGCGCGATGGCCTCGCACACGATCGCGACCCAGAACACGGTGTGATAGCCCAGCGTCGCCGCGATCACGCCGCCGACAAGCGGTCCGATCGCGCTCATCAGGCTCTCGGCCGTGTTGGAGAAGGCGAGCCGCATCGCCATATCGTCACGATGGCCGAACTCGAACACGATGTTCTGCGCGCTCATCATGTAGCCGGAATTGCCGGCGCCAAGGCCGAAGAACGCGATGAACAGCCAGAGCGGCGAGCTCACCGCCATCAGAAGGATCGTCGAGCCGATCCAGAACACCAGCGCAATGATGAAGTTGGAGCGGAAGCCGTAGCGATCGGCGAGATAGCCCCAGCCGATGCTCATCACCGTGTCGGCCATCAGGAAGGCCAGCGTGAGGGTGCCGATGACCTCCCCGCTGAAGCCGATCCGCTTGCCGACATAGATGATGTAGAAAGGCTGCGCCACGCGGCTGGCGATCGCGAAAGTGCGCGCGATCATGAAGTAGCCGAAACCGGGATTGTTGCGCAGCATCGGCACCAGCTCGCGCAGCCGGTCGCGCATCGGCGTCGACTTGCGCACCGTCGGCGGCTCGGGCTCGCGCACCAGCAGGGAGAAGATCGTCAGCCCCGCGCTCGTCAGCACGAAGGCGAGCAGATAGGTCGTCGAATAGCCGTTGCCCCAGACATTGCCGCCGACGAGATACTTCCCCGCGAAGTAGGACAGCGCGGCGGCGACGATGCCGCCCGACAGGTTGCGCCAGCCTTGCAGCCGCCCGCGCCGCGAGATCGGGATCATCTTGGCGAGCAGGAACTGGAACGCGACGCCCTGCGGACCAGAGAACAGGCCGAACAGGAACAGGAAGAACAGCACACTCACCAGAAGCGTCGTGCCGCCCAGCAGCCAGCCAGCGATCGCGATCGCCAGGATCTGCACCCGCATCATGGTGCCTAGGAACATCGAGACCGGCAGGATCTTCTTACGGGACTCGATCTGCTGCGCGGCGAAGATCGGCGAGATCACGCCGCCCAGCTGCTGCAGGCAGGCGCCGAGGCTGACCACAAGATCAGAGCCCGACAGCACATGCAGATAGGCCGGGATGAAGGTCGGCGCGTTGACGAGCCGGAAGCCCGTCATCCCCAGCATGCCGTGAATGTAATGACCGGCGTAGTTGCGGCGCAGGTTCTTCCAGATGAAGCCTTCATAGGCTTCCTCGCGCTGCTGCTCGGTCGTCAGGCCGTCATAGATGTCGCTCATTCGGCCGCAGCCGGCTGGATGACGAAGCCCGTCGCGCGCCGCACCAGGAAAGCGCCGGCAGCGGACAGGATCACGATGGCACCGCCGATGCTGATTGAATTGGTCACGCCGATATGCGCGGCCATCGTGCCCAGCAGGAGCGCGCCCCACGGCATCATGCCCATGAAGCTCTGCGTGTAGTGCGAGATTACGCGGCCGCGGAAATTCTCATGCGCCACCATCTGGATGATCGTGTTGGTCGTGCCACCCAGCAGCATGAGGCATGCCGACGTCGGCAGGAGCAGCAGGGCAGAGAGCCACAGCACATGCGAGTGCGAGAACGCGATCAGTCCGATGCCGAACAGGAAACCGGCCAGCACGGGCGCATAGATCAGCTGCTTCTCAGTAATGCGCGACAGGAAATACGCGCCAACCAGCGCGCCGCCGCCCAGCGCCGACATCAGCGTGCCGACATAGGTCGAGTCACCATGCAGCAGATCGCGCGCAACGGCCGGCATCATCGTCACATAGGCCGCGCCGAACAGCGACGACACCGACACCAGCATCAGCGACACGCGGATCTGCGGATTGGCGAAGCTGTAGCGATAGCCCTCAAGCACTTCGCGCACGGCGTTCTGGTTGATGCGCGGCGGCCGCGCCGCCAGCCGCATCAGGAACAGACTTATCAGCACCGCGCCAAATGAGGCGGCGTTGATCGCAAAGCAGATGCCCTCGCCCACCACGGCGATCAGCGCGGCGGCGATCGTCGGGCCCACGACGCGCGCGAGGTTAAACATCATCGAGTTGAGCGAGATCGCATGCCGCAGATCATCGCGGCCTACCATGTCGAGCGTCATCGACTGGCGCGAGGGAATGTCGAAGGCGTTGATGAATCCCATGCACAGCGCAAGACAGATGATCTCCCACACCTGCACGAGACCCGTCAGCGTCAGCACGGCCAGCACGGTCGCCTGGATCATCGCAGCGCTTTGCGTGATGAGCAGGAATTTCCGGCGGTCGACGCGGTCGGCGACCATGCCGCCGAACGGCGTCAGGAAGAACACCGGCACGGTCGAACAGAATGATGTCAGGCCGAGCAGCACGGTCGAATGGGTCAGGCTGTAGACCAGCCAGGGCTGCGCCGTGTTCTGCATCCATGAGCCCATGAGCGAGACGAGCTGGCCGGTGAAGAACAGGCGGTAATTGCGGTGGCGGAAGACGCTGATGAGGCCGGAGCGCTTCGGGCTTTCGACGTCGGACAGGCTGACGGCAGCCTCGGACTCTGTCGGCGGTTCTTCCGGCGGTGTGCCCAGAATATTTTCCGGAGCATCGGGGGGCACGTCGGACCCGGTGCTTGTCAGCACCCGCTCGCCTGTGTTCCCGTCCCCGGACTCGCTATTCTTATAAGGCTCGCTCATGACCAATACGGACGTACTCTTCAAGCCATTCCGGCTCAAGTCGCTTTCGCTGCCGAACCGCATTGTGATGGCGCCGATGACGCGGTCAAAGTCGCCGGACCAGATACCGAATGACCAAGTTGCCGCATACTATCGGGCGCGCGCGGCAGGCGGCACGGGCCTCATCATCACCGAAGGCACCGCACCCGAACACAAATCGGCCACCAACGACGTCAACGTCCCGCATTTCCACGGCGAAGAGTCGCTGGCCGGCTGGGGCAAGGTCGTGAAAGCGGTGAAGTCTGCCGGCGGTCACATCATGCCGCAGCTCTGGCATCTCGGCGTCGTGCGCCATCCCGGCACAGGCCCCTATCCCGAAGCGCGCAGCATGAGCCCATCGGGTCTCGCGCACACCGACAAGAAAGTTGCCGAGCCGATGTCGGACGAGGACATCGCCGACGTCATCGCGGGCTACGCGAACAGCGCGCGCTACGCCAAGGAACTCGGCTTCGACGGCGTCGAGCTGCATGGCGCGCATGGCTACCTGATCGACCAGTTCTTCTGGGAAGGCACCAACCAGCGCGGCGACAAGTATGGCGGCGCACTCGAGAAGCGCTCCAACTTTGCCGCCGATGTGGCCCGCGCGGTGCGCAAGGCCGTCGGCGAAAACTTCCCGATCATCCTGCGCTTCTCGCAATGGAAGCAGCAGGACTTCGCAGCGCGTCTCGCCGACACGCCGAAGAAGCTCGAAGCTTTCCTCAAGCCGCTGTCGGACGCGGGCGTCGATATCTTCCACTGCTCGACACGCCGCTTCTGGGAGCCGGAATTCCCGGAGGAGAAGTCAGACCTGAATCTTGCCGGCTGGACGAAGAAACTATCCGGCAAGCCGACGATCTCGGTCGGCTCGGTCAGTCTCAACACCGACTTCGTCACCACATTCCGTCAGGCGGGTGCGGAAACGACGGGCATCGAGAAGCTGATCGAGATGATGGAACGCGGCGACTTCGACCTGATCGCGGTCGGACGCGCCCTGATCGTCAACCCCGACTGGGCCCACAAAGTCCGCGACGGGAAGCTCGATGATCTCAAGCCGTATTCGCCGGGCGCGCTCGCAACGCTGGAGTAGCTCCCTTTACCTCGCCCGCGATAGCGGGAGAGGTTAGATCGCTCTCTTCTCCACCGTCATCTTCAACCCGAACTCTGGTCTCAGCGTCAGACGCGCCAGCGGCACGACGGGATGGCCTTCGACCAGCGTCAGACGAAAGCGCCGCAGGATCGCGCTCAGGCAGATCAGCGCCTCCTGCATCGAGAAGCCCATGCCGATGCAGATGCGTGGGCCGGCGCCGAAGGGGATGTAGGCGTAGCGGTGGATCGCCTCGCGCTTGCCGGCGGCGAAGCGTTCGGGATCGAAATAGTCGGGCGCATTCCACAGCGCGCGATGGCGGTGGATGATCCAAGGGGAGATCAGCACCGACGTCTTCGCACGGATCTCGATCGGTCCCACCTTGTCGTCCGCGACAGAGTCGCGGCTGATGAACGGCGCCGGCGGATAGAGCCGCAGCGCCTCTTCCAGCACCATGCGCGTGTAGACCAGCTTCGTGATGTCGCCGTCGGCCGCCTTCACCTCGTCCGCGACGCGCGCGTCGACATCGGGAAACTGCGACAGCAGATAGAGCGTCCAGGCCAGCGCATTCGCCGTGGTCTCGTGGCCCGCGAAGATGAAGGTCATGACGTTGTCGTAGACTTCCTGCGGCCCGAACAGCGCGCCGCCTTCGGGATCGCGTGCCGTGAGCAGCAGGGTCAGCAGATCGCGCGGCGCCGATGCGGGATCACGCGCGATCTCCGCGCCACGCCGGGCGATCAGGGCGCCGATCCCACGGCGGAAGAAGCGCATCGCATGGCCGGCGCGTATCCGCTTGGGCGTCGGCGCCCAGTGCGGCACGCCGAGTGTCGTCAGTATGTCCACGCGGCCCAGCGTATCGAGGTAGGTGACGAAATGGCCGGCCATCGCGCGATAATCGACCTTCACATCGTCGGAGAACATCGTGTGCGTGATGATGCGATAGGTCAGCCGCATCATCGCTTCCGCAGCGTCAAAGGTTTCGCCGGCGCGCCAGCTCTCGATCTCCTTCTCCGCAACGGCGGCCATCGCGGGCGAGAAATCCGCGACATGCCGCATCGAGAACATCGGCGCTGTCGTGCGGCGCTGGAACTTCCAGCTCTCGCCGTCGGCGTTGAATAATCCGTTGCCGAGCGCAGGACCCGTGGTGCGCTGGACCTGACGGCTCTTTACGTAATTGCCCACATTGTCGAGCAGGACATGACGCACCCCATCAGGGTCATTCACCAGCAGAAAATCCTGCATCCAGTTGCGGTCATAGACATAGCGTTCGCGATAGGCGTTCGCGCCCCATGCCGCGACCGCATTGCGGCCGATCTCCTGAACCGCCTGGATGCGGGTAAACTTGCGGCTGTGCGGTATCGGGGCCGCAGGCCGGAAACGCTCCGATTCGCGCGGCGTTAACGTCATGTCGCCCATGAACAAGCTATAGCATCGGCGGGAAAGCGTTGCATCTTGCGGCCACATTGACTCCGCAAACCGGGCGCATAGTCTCGAATGCTCTCCAAGGTAGTGACATGGCGAAGGACTTCATCGGATATCAGGCATTGACGGACGCGGCGCTGCGCGGTGTCGTGCGTGATGCCCTTCGCCGTATCGAGAAGCAGGGCCTGATCGGCTCGCATCATTTCTATCTCACGTTCAAGACCAAGGCGCCGGGCGTCGATATTCCGGAATTCCTGTGTGAACAGTATCCCGACGAGATGACGATCATCCTTCAGCACCAGTTCTGGGGCCTGAAGATTGATGAGGAGCATTTCGAGGTCACGCTCACATTCAAGAAGCTGCCGGCAACGCTCTCCATTCCGTTTGCGGCGCTGACTGCATTCTTCGATCCGGGTGTGCAGTTCGGTCTCCAGTTCCGCGGCGATGGCGATGCCAAGACGACCACGCCGCACATGGCGCCGGTCGCATCGCAGAACGACGCGCCCGGCGAGAAAGTAACCGGTATGACGCCGAAGCCGACCGACCCCGCACAGGAAAAGCCCGCCGCTCCGGGCGAGGTCGTCAGCCTGGATACCTTCCGGAAGAAGTAGCTTCGTTGCAATCAATGCAATCATTGATTACATTGATTGCATGGCTAGCATCACGATCCGCAATCTCGATGAAAATACCAAGAAGCGTCTCCGGCTCCGCGCTGCCGTGAACGGACGTTCCGTGGAAGCGGAGGCCCGCGACCTGCTCGATCGAAGCGTGCTTGAGCCACCGGTACCCAAGGCGGAAACGGGCCTTGATCTGTTTCGGGAGATTCGGGCGGTGGCGGAACAATGGGGTGGTTTCGATCTTGAGCCCTTTCCCCGTGAACGCATGCCAAAGCCCAGGGTCGGCACAAAGTCGAAATACAAGAGATGATAATTCTCGACACGAATGTTGTGTCGGAGCCTACTCAACTAAAGCCGTCGGCCCGTGTCATGCAATGGCTTGCCGATCAAAATCCTAGAGACCTGTTCACAACTGTCATAACCGAAGCAGAAATGCTCTACGGCGCCTATCGCCTGGAGCCAGGGAGAAAGCGGGATGCTCTTGAAGCGGGGGCTCACCGTCTCTTTACCCGCACTTTTGCCGACCGTGTCCTTCCGTTTGACAGAGCTGCTGCGCATCAATTCGCGCACATTGCGGCGGCCCGGAAAAAGCGCGGGAAAATAATAGGCAAATACGACACACAGATCGCTGCTATTGCACGCGCCCATAACGCTATTGTAGCCACTCGCGACGTCGATGATTTTGAACTGGCTGGCGTTCAGATTATCAATCCATGGAATGCGTAAGGCAAAAACAGATGACCAAAACCACCCGCACCGAAACCGACAGCTTTGGCCCGATCGAGGTCGACGCCTCCAAATACTGGGGCGCGCAGGCGGAGCGCTCGCTGCACAATTTCAAGATCGGCTGGGAGAAGCAGCCGGTTCCGATCGTGCGCGCGCTGGGCATCGTCAAGCGTGCCGCGGCCGAGACCAACATGGCGCTGGGCAAGCTCGACCCGAAGATCGGCAAGGCGATCGTCGATGCGGCAACCGAGGTGATGGAGGGCAAGCTCGACGCGCATTTCCCGCTATCGGTCTGGCAGACCGGTTCGGGCACGCAGTCGAACATGAATGCGAACGAGGTCATCTCGAACCGCGCGATCGAGATGCTGGGCGGCGAGAAGGGCTCGAAGAAGCCGGTCCATCCCAACGACCATGTGAACATGAGCCAGTCGTCGAACGACACCTATCCGACGGCCATGCACATCGCCTGCGCCGAGGAGATCCATCACCGTCTGATCCCCGGCCTGCAGGAATTGCGTAATGCGCTGAACGACAAGGCCAAGGCGTGGGCGAAGATCATCAAGATCGGCCGCACACACACACAGGACGCGACGCCGATCACGCTGGGCCAGGAATTCTCGGGCTACACACAGCAGATCGAGAACGGCACCGCGCGCATCGAGCAGACCATGCCGATGCTGATGCAGCTGGCGCAAGGCGGCACCGCCGTCGGCACCGGGCTGAACGCGCCGATAGGCTTCGACAAGATGGTGGCCGAGCGCATCGCGGCGATCACCCAGATGCCCTTCACCACCGCGCCCAACAAGTTCGAGGCGCTGGCCGCGCATGACGCGATGGTGATGAGCCATGGCGCGATCAACACAGTCGCCGCCTCGATGTTCAAGATCGCCAACGACATCCGCCTGCTGGGCAGCGGCCCGCGCTCCGGCCTCGGCGAACTGGCGCTGCCGGAGAACGAGCCCGGCTCGTCCATCATGCCTGGCAAGGTGAACCCGACGCAGTGCGAGGCCGTCACCCAGGTCTGCACCCGCATTTTCGGCAACAATGCCACGATCACCTTCGCCGACAGCCAGGGCCATTTCGAGCTCAACGTCTACAATCCGGTGATGGCGTACTCCTTCCTGCAGAGCGTGCGGCTGATGGCCGACAGCGCCGTGTCGTTCACCGAGCATTGCGTCGTCGGGATCGAGCCGCGGCTGGACAACATCAAGGCCGGGCTGGAGCGTTCGCTGATGCTGGTGACGGCGCTGGCGCCCAAGATCGGCTACGACGCCGCCGCCACGATCGCCAAGACCGCGCACCACAACGGCACGACGCTAAAGGAAGAAGCGCTGAAGTCCGGCCTCGTCACCGCCGCAGAATTCGACGCGATCGTCCGCCCCGAAGACATGATCGGCCCGAAGTAGAAAAAGCGGGCGGCCGATCGCTCGACCGCCCGTCTCTTTAAGACTTCAGAGCCACTTCGCCACGCCGCCATGATGCGAGCAGGCGCCAGAGTGGCCTTTGGACTTGGTGTAGGTGCCGTCCTTGCAGACGCCGGTCGCGCCCTCCGGTGCGGCACCGGTCGGCGTGACGGTGGCAGGGGCCGCCTTCATCGTCGACGGCGGCGCCACGGGCGCCATCGTTGTCGTCGTCGGCTTGACTGCGGTGGGCGCCGTCGACGGAACCATGGCCGGCTTTACAGGTGCCACGCTGGGTGCGGCTGTCGGTACCATCGCGGGCTTGGCAGGCGCCATGGTGGTGGCGGCCGGAGTGACGGCGGCGGTACCCGCATTCATCTCCTTGCAGCCGGCCATGAAGGCCTTGCGTGTCGTGCCCGCCTTGTCGGCATCGGACTTGGCGTTCCACTGTGCTGTGCAGGACAGGGGCTTGGCGCCCTTGGCCGGGACCATCGCTGTCGTCGCCGCAGGTGCGGCACCGGCGGCAGCGGTGTCACCGCCCTTGCAGCCGGCCATGAACGCCTTGCGCGTCGTCGCGGCCTTGTCGGCATCCGACTTGGCATTCCATTGCGCGGTGCAGGACGGCGGCTTTCCGCTCGTCGCGGCCATCGCGGGACCAGCGGCGACTGGCGCTGTAGATGCAGCAGCGGTGTCACCGCCCTTGCATCCCGCCATGAACGCCTTGCGCGTCGTGGCGGCCTTGTCGGCATCCGACTTGGCGTTCCACTGCGCGGTGCAGGATGGCGGCTTGGCACCAGTTGCGGGCGCCATGGCCGTTGTCGCCGGTGCAGCAGGCGCGGCCGCATTGCTTTCCTTGCAATCGGCCATGAAGGCCTTGCGCGTCGTCGCGGCTTTGTCGGTGTCGGACTTCGCGTTCCACTGCGCGGTGCAGGAAGGCGGTTTGGCATCTTTGGCGTAGGCAGGAGCGGCCAGCAGAAGCACGCCGGCGGCGGCCAGAAGAAGTGAGCGCATGAATTTCCCCGTCAGAAGTTAGCGCTAGCTTAGGCGCTCGGCCGACGCGGGGAAATCCCGGAATCAAAGGAAAAAGGCCCGGCTGGGCGACCGGGCCTTCTCCAGAGACGAATGGTTCAGACAGCCAGACCCGGCCGGCGCGCCATCCGCAGAGCTGTACCCAGCGCCAGGAAGCCGGTGAGCAGCATCGCCCACACGCCCGGCTCCGGCACACCGATGATGTTGATGGAGTTGGAAGGAACGAATTGTGCGATCTGATCAATGCCGGGGCCGACGCCAAAGCGCGGCCAGAGATTGACGCCATACTGGCCCGGTGTGAGCAAGCCGAGCGAAGGCAGCAGCGCCTCCGGCACGGTGATGTCGAGCGAATTGCCGGAAACCGTCACGCCGGAAAACGGCGTCGTCGTTCCACCATTGGCGATGTCGATGACCAGGGCGACATTTGCGCTCGGAATCGAGACGACGACGGCATCGAAGATCACGCCTGGATAGGTCGGCGCGAAAGAAGCCGGCGTCGGCGATCCGCGATAGATACCCCAGACATAAGTCGGTGCATTGCCGCCCGAGGGCAATGTTGTGCCGATCGGTGCGCCGAAGGTCGCGTCGAGTTCGAAATTGCCGCCGGTGAATACCGCCGATGCACTCGTGACGTCGAGATCCTCTCCCGTCGGGCCGGTATAGGTCGGAAGGAACCCACTGGTCGGGCCGAGATTGACGGCGTCGGCCGGGCCGGCCGCAAAGAGCAGCGTGGCCAGTGTCAGGCCCGAGATAATCCTTATACTGATCATAATTGCCTCCCGTTTTGCGTTTCTGTCCACATCGTTAAGATGCGTTCATCGTGCGCCTTGCGGTCGGGGCCGACAAACGCAGCACGCAGTTCCGGGTGCAGGAAGCGCGCGATCTTTGAAAGACCGCCGTAAATTCATCTATCGATTTTTCACATGTGACTTTGTAAGCAAGAACGATGCGCCGCCGGCACCTCACCGTCATCGAACAGAACAACGTCACGGGCGGCGTCTCCTATTGGCAGGGCATCGACAATCAGAGCCTGTCGGACCGCAACGGCGTGAGCCTCGCCGACTACATCCACGCGATCTACGGCTTCATCCGGCAGGCGAAGTGCAAGCGCGTGCTGATGATCGGCTGTGGCGGCGGCACGCTGGCGACGATGCTGTCGCGCGCCGGCGTTGCCATCACGATGGTCGACATCAATGCGGCGTCTTTCGAGATCGCGCGCACTTATTTTGCAATGCCGGACGCAGTGGAATGCCACACCGGCGACGGTGTTGCCTTCCTTCGCCGCAACGCACGACGCTTCGACGCCATCGTGCTCGATGCCTATTCCGGCGGCGCGATCCCCGGGCAATTCCGCAAGCCGTCTTTCTTCGCGCTGGCGAAGACACGTCTGGCGCGTGGCGGCATCGTGCTCGCCAATGTGCTGGCCGCCGATGACGACGACCCGCGACCCGACGACATCGCACGGCTGATGAAGACAGCGTGGCGCGACGTGCGCATCCTCGACGCGGACGGTTATGTCGATCGCAATGTCGTGGTGATCGCGGGCGCAGTCCGCACGCTGCGCCCGCCACGCCTGCTCATGGCCCCGGCCCGCTGCGCCAGGAGCATCGCGCGCAATCTGAAGGGCTTGGGCTACCGCGCGGCGAGGGGATAGATGCTCACCAAGAAATCATTCTCATTGTCCGGTCATCGCACCTCGGTGGCCCTGGAGCCGGAGTTCTGGGCCGTCCTGGAGGCCGAGGCGCGGCGCCGCGGCGAGAGCTTCGCAGCCCTTGTCGGGCGGATCGATGCGGCGCGCGGCGACCGGCCGCTGGCCAGCGCGCTGCGGCTGCATGCCCTGGCGGCAACGCGCTGATCCGAGGTTGCTGTCACGTTCGCGTCGCAAAAATGCAATAGTGCCGAGGACGGATTTCGACGGGGAACACCATGATCACGCTTTATCACGCACCGCGCTCGCGCTCTTCGCGCGTCATCTGGCTGCTGGAAGAACTCGACACGCCTTACGAGATCGAGCTTGTGCCGATCGTCCGCGGCGATGGTTCTGGCACGCCGGCGCCGGACAGCTACGCGAAGATTAATCCTCTCAAGAAGGTACCGGCGATCAAGGTGTTCGACGAGATCGTCTATGAATCGGCAGCGATCTTCCTCTACCTCACGGACTCGCACACGAAGAAGGATCTGGGTCCCCTGCCCGGTCACAACAACCGCGCCGAATATGTGCGCTGGCTGTTCTTCTACAGCGGCGTGCTCGAACCCGCATCGACGGCGCGCTTCATGGGATGGGACAAGGACAAGCCCACCAGCTTTGGCGACATGGCGATGATCGAAGGCCTGATCGCGGAGCAACTCGAGAAGACGCCCTACCTGCTAGGCGATGAGTTCTCCGCCGCCGACATCCTCTACGGCACGACGGTGCAGTTCTTCAAAGGCGGGCTGTTTCCGGACCGGCCGGTCTACAACGACTATCTGAAACGCATCACGGCGCGCCCGGCTTTGGCGCGCGCGATGGCGAGGGATAACGGGTAAGAAGAGGTGAACGGTGAGTGGGGGATAGTGACTCACCACTCACCACTCACTGCTTCCCCTCCACCCACCGCGCCAGCGGCGTGAACGTCAGACCCTGCACAAGAATCGAGAACGCAACGACCGCGTAGGTCGCTTGCAGGATGAGTGCGCGCTCCGGGCCAGCGGGCAGCGTGAGGGCAAGCGCGAGTGACAGCGCACCGTGCAGGCCGCCCCAGCCAAGGATCAGCGTCGGGCTCTTTTCACTGGCACGGAAGTGATAGAACGCACCCCACGGCCAGACCACCGCGAAGCGCGACAGCACCACAAGCGGAATGGCGGCCAGCAGCAGGCCCCATTGATGCGCCTGGAACGGCACCGTGATCATCTCCACGCCGAGAAGAAGGAACAGCAGCGCGTTGAGAATCTCGTCGACCAGCGTCCAGAACGCCATGACATAGCCCTCGGTCTCACGCCCCATCGCCTGCTTGGCACGTGGTCCGCCGAGCAACATGCCCGCACCCACCACCGCGATCGCGCCGCTCAGATGCAACGCCTGCGCCAGCGCATAACTTCCCATCGCCAGCGCGATGGTCATGCTGACTTCGACGACGAAGTCATCGAGCGCGCTCATCAGCCGGATCACGATCCACGACATCGCCATGCCGAGCGCCAGACCACCGACGGCTTCAATGAACACGGTGCTCACCGCCGATAGCGGGCTTGCATCGCCGGCGCCGGTGGCGACGGCAACCAGCGCCGTGAAGGCGACGATGCCAACGCCGTCGTTGAACAGCGCCTCACCCTGAAGGATGGCTGTGAGTGTGCGCGATATCTTCACATGGCGCACCGTGGCCAGCACCGCCACAGGATCGGTCGGACTGATGAGCGCCCCGAACACTAGCGCCCAGATCAGCGGCAGCGGTATGCCAAGCGCCCGCGCGATGGCCCACAGTCCGACGCCCACGATCAGGATCGAGGCCGCCACACCCAGCGTCGCCAGCGCGCCGACGGAGAGCCAGCGCCGGCGCATCTCGCCAAGATCGACCTGCATGGCGCCTGCGAACAGCAGGAAGGCGAGCATGTAGCCCGTCACCGTCGCGACGAAATCCACATGGTTGATGATGTCGGATATCCAGTTCACCAGGGCGAAACGCGGCCACAGCAAGTGCGCCAAGAACAGCGCGAGTGCCGCCAGCAAGCCCGCCAGCAGCATCGCGACGCCATGCGGCAGACGGAACGTCTTTGCGTTCACCCATCCCGCGAGGGCGACGATAGTCATCAGCGCGGCAACGAGCTCAAACGGGGTCATGCGGAATCCATGTCGCCATGCTAGGAAGACAAAGGCAACGAAAACCGTGCGAAACCATGGCCGAGATCATCAACCTGCGCCGCGCGCGCAAGGCGAAGGCCCGCGATGCGAAGGCCGCCGAAGCCGATGCGGCGCGCGTGAAGCACGGCGTGGCGAAACCGGTCCGCGACTTGGCGAAGGCGCGCCGGGACAAGGACGCGCGCGACATCGACGGCGCGAAGCTGGAAGACTGAAGCATTGTTGTTTGGAGTTAGGATTTGAGCACCTCGCACACCGGCCCACTCGCCGGCCTTCTAGTCGTCGATCTCACCCGCGTCCTGGCCGGCCCCTATGCCGCGCTGATGCTCAATGAGTTGGGCGCACGCGTCATCAAGGTCGAGCCGCCACGCACCGGCGATGACAGTCGCCACATCGGACCGTTCGTGACCGCGCCTTCGGGCAAGGTGAAGTCCGGCTATTTCATGAGCGTCAACCGCGCCAAGGAATCCATCGCGCTCGACCTGAAGGCGGACGGCGATCGCAATATCTTCGAAGCGCTGCTCGCCCGTGCCGATGTGCTGATCGAGAATTATCGCGGCGGCACGATGGAGAAGCTGGGCTACGGCTATGAGCAGCTGAAGGAGACGTATCCGAAGCTGATCTATTGTGGCGTGTCGGGCTTCGGCCACACCGGGCCGTATTCGAAGCGGCCGGCCTACGACATGGTGGTGCAGGCGATGGGCGGCGTGATGAGCCTGACCGGTCACCCGGATTCGCCGCCGACGCGCGTCGGCACGTCGACTGGCGATCTGTCGGCGGGCTTGTTTGCCGTGATCGGCATCCTCACCGCACTTTACGATCGCAAGAACACCGGACTCGGGCAGAAGGTCGACATTGCGATGCTCGACAGCCAGGTGGCGCTGCTCGAGAACGCGATCTCGCGCTATGTCGCAACCGGCGATGTGCCAGGCCGCCTCGGCTCGCGCCATCCGTCGATCGCGCCATTCGCGGCATTCGCTACGAAAGATGGTCACATCGCGATCGCAGCCGGCAATGACGATCTGTTCGCCCGCGTCGCGCGCGTGGCCGGGCGTGAAGACCTGATCGCCGATCCGCGCTTCACAACCAATCCGAAGCGCGTGCACAACGTCGATGCCCTTGCCGCCGAGCTGGAGAGCGCGCTGTCGGGCAAGACGTCGAAGGACTGGCTGGCGCTGCTCGACGAGGCCGGCGTGCCCTGCGGCCCGCTCAACACGGTGGCCGACGTGATGACCGATCCGCAGGTCCTCCACCGCAACATGATCATCGAGACCGAAGACGCCGACCTCGGCCCCATCCGCATGCAGGGCAACCCTGTGAAGCTGTCGGGGCACCCGGATCCGAAGACACGGGCGCACGCGCCGGATTTGGACGAACACCGCGCGGCGATATTGAAAGAGTTGGGGCTGGAGTAGCGGCGCCTGAATAGCCGCTATGCGTCACCTGGGTGGCCCGCACTCCGGCGGGCCATGACATACTAATTAGCGACGTCGATATGCGAGGAGCCCCCAATGCTCGAACTCCGCCCCAGCTGCGAATGCTGCGATCGCGACCTGCCGCCTGACAGCATGGACGCGCGCATCTGCACCTATGAGTGCACCTTCTGCGCCGATTGCGTGAACCATGTCCTGCATGGCGTCTGTCCGAACTGCGGCGGCAATTTCGTGCATCGGCCGATCCGGCCATCGGGCATGCTCGCGCGCCATCCGGCATCGACGGTGCGCGTGCTGAACCCGGAAGGCTGCAGGAAGGTCGCCTAGGTTTCCAGCAGCGTGTCGGGCAGCAGGTTCTGCTTCTTGCCCGGGATCGGCGGGAAGCGGGTCGCGAGTTCGCCGCCGCAGATATCGACCGCACGGACGAAGCCATCGGCGGCGTGGCCGTTGCTCATCGCATCGGTCATGGCCACCGCAGCCTGGTGCCAGATCGTGTCGCCTGAAGCGCTATGCGCCGCCTCGCTCACGACAATCTCCACCATGCGGTCGAAGCGCGACGCGAAGATCATGACATAGGCGCCTTCGGGCCCATGCCGCGCCACCAGCGATACGAAATGATGCCGCGCCGACAGTTGCACCCGGCGGCGCTTCACAAAGGCCGGCGTCAGCGCTCGGCGCACCGTCGGAATCGAGACCACCAGCATGACGATCGCGAACAGGATCGTCTGCGCCAGCGCATAAGCGCCGAGCGCCAGCAGTGCCTCTCGCTCGACGGTCTGCGATTGCGCGACGACCCAATCGGAGAACAGCGACCCCAGTGCCAGCGGCCGGAAGCCAAGCGCCAGCGCCAGCGGCGGCAGGAGCAGCGCTATGAGCGCCGCCCAGGCGACTGGGATCTCGCGGTAGTGCGATGTCTCTTCTGTGAGCACGCAGCAGATCTCGCCGGATGTCGCCATCTCGGCGCGGCCCACGGCCTGCGCGATGCGGACCTTGTCGTCGGGGGTGAGGCCTACCATGAGCCTGACGCGCCTCCGCCGCCGAAGCTGCCACCGCCGCCGCCGAACCCACCTCCGCCAAAGCCGCCGCCACCAAAGCCGCCGCCGCTGTCACCGCCGCGGCCAAGACCGCTGCCCAGGATGATCCACGGCAAGGCACCCAGACCGCCGCCGCCCGAGCCACCGCCCGGCCCGCCGCGCCTGCGGAAAATGCTGCTCAGGATCGAGAACACGATGAAGGCAATGAAGATGAGGATGATCGGATTGAAGCGCGGCGGCGCCTCTTCCTGTTGCGCCTGTGCGGCAGCCGCCACGCGCGCTTTCGCGGCAGGCGCGTCAAGCAGCAATTGCTGGACGATGGCGTCCGTGCCTGCGACGACGCCGCCCTGCATGTCGCCCTCGCGGAATTTGGGGACCACGGCGCTGTTGAGGATCACGCTGGACAATGCATCGGTCAGGATCGGTTCGAGACCGTAACCCACCTCGATGCGGACGCGCTTTTCATTCGGCGCCACGATGAACAGGACGCCGTTGTTGAGTTTCTTCTGCCCGATGCCCCAGGCACGGCCGAGCTGATAGCCGTAGTCCTCGATCTCATAGCCCTGCAGCGACGGTAGCGTGACGACCACGAGCTGCCGCTGCGTGCGGTTCTCGAGATCCTCAAGCTTGGCCGTCAACTGCGCCTTCACGTCCGGCGACAGGATGTTCGCGTTGTCGACGACACGACCGGTCAGCGCTGGAAATGTGGGATCAGCCAGCGCCGGGATCGCGAACGCCCACAGCAGGGCGAACGCGATCAGGCACCGGCGGAGCAAGGCCTGCATCATTTAGTGCGCGGGCGCAGGTGCGGATCCGGGCGCCGAGCCGGGCGCTGGTGCTGGCGTCGTCGCGCCGGGGAAGCTCACCTTCGGCGCAACATCGGCGCCGGCGGATGCGGTGAATGGCTGGGCCGGCTGCGACGAGCTGTAGAGCGTCTTGGCCCACAGCACGGTCGGGAAGGTGCGCAGCGTCGTGTTGTAGTCGCGCGCCGCTTCGTTGTAGTCGCTGCGGGCGATCGCGATGCGGTTCTCGGTGCCCTCAAGCTGCGACTGCAGTGCGAGGAAGTTCTGGTTCGATTTCAGGTCGGGATAATTCTCGGTGATCGCCATCAGCCGGCCGAGCACGCCAGACAGTTGATCCTGCGCCGCCTGAAACTGCTTGAACTTCTCCGGATCGGTGATCGTGGAGGCGTCGACTTTCACCTGCGTGGCGCTGGCACGTGCCTTGATCACGTCCACCAGGACCGACTTCTCCTGGTTGGCGAAGCCCTGGACCGTGGCCACGAGATTCGGGATCAGGTCATTGCGGCGCTGATACTGGTTCTGCACATCGGCCCACTTGGCCTTCACGACCTCGTCCTTGGTCGGGATGTCGTTGATGCCGCAACCAGCCAAAAGGACCGGAACGGTCATAATCAGCAGCAAATTCTTCCAGATACGTCCGAACATCGTGGAAATCCCTCTTGCTCCAATACGACAGGAACATAGCGGAAAGAGGCGGTTAAAGGGGTGAATTTCTCGGCCGTAAGTTCTACATTGGTTCTATGCCTTCTGAATCGGTTGAGTTCCATTGAGCGGCTCGCATGACCGCTATCGCGATCCACTGGACGCGGCGTTCGATGACGACGATGTGACAGCATCGGCGCCGGTGCCGCACGACCCGGTCTATCTGAAAGGTCTCAACCCCGAACAGCGCGAAGCGGTGCTGGCAACCGACGGTCCGGTGCTGGTGCTGGCGGGTGCTGGCACCGGCAAGACGCGCGTGCTGACGACGCGCCTCGCCCACATCCTCCACACACGCAAGGCATGGCCGGGGCAGATCCTCTCGGTCACCTTCACCAACAAAGCGGCGCGCGAGATGAAGGAGCGCATCGGCGCGCTCATCGGCGGCGTCGTCGAAGGCATGCAGTGGCTCGGCACCTTCCACTCCATCGGCGCCAAAATGCTGCGCCGTCATGCGGAGCTGGTCGGCCTCAAATCCAACTTCACGATCCTCGACACCGACGACCAGCTCCGCCTGATGAAGCAGCTGATCGAGGCAGAAGGCATCGACGAAAAGCGCTGGCCGGCGCGCACGCTGGCGAGCGCGATCGACGGCTGGAAGAACCGCGGCCTGTCGCCGAAAGATGTGCCGCAGGGCGAAGGACACGGCTTCGCCTTCGGCAAGGGCCGCGAACTCTACGCGCAATACCAGCAACGCCTGAAGGATCTCAACGCCGCGGATTTCGGCGACCTGCTGCTGCACACGCTGAACATCCTGAAGAGCAACCCTGACATCCTTGCCGACTATCGCGACCGCTTCCGCTACATGCTGGTCGATGAATACCAGGACACTAATGTCGTCCAGTATCTGTGGCTCAAGCTGCTTGCGACCTCGTCGGGAAATGTGTGCGTGGTGGGCGACGACGACCAGTCGATCTACGCCTGGCGCGGCGCGGAGGTGGAGAACATCCTGCGCTTCGAACGCGACTTCCCTGGCGCGAAAGTGATCCGGCTGGAGCGCAACTACCGCTCGACGCCTGTCATCCTGGGCGCGGCCTCGGGTCTCATCACCGCTAACAAGGGCCGCCTTGGCAAGACGCTGTGGACCGAGGGCGATCAGGGCGAGAAGATCAAGGTACAGGGCGTGTGGGATGCCGAGGAAGAAGCCCGCAACATCGCGAGCGACGCCGAAGACCTGCATCGTGGCGGACATCACTATCGCGAGATGGCGATTCTTGTGCGTGCCTCCTTCCAGATGCGCGAGTTTGAAGACCGCTTCATCGCGCTCGGCCTGCCTTATCGCGTGATCGGCGGCCCGCGCTTCTATGAGCGCGCCGAAATCCGCGATGCGATGGCCTATCTCCGCCTGATCGCACAGGGCGACGACGACCTCGCGTTTGAGCGCATCGTCAACAAGCCCAAGCGCGGCATCGGCGATGCCAGCGTGCAGGCGCTGAACAAGTTCGCCCGTGCGCGGCAAATGCCGCTGCTCGCCGCCGCGCGCGAGATCGCACAGACCGACGAGCTGCCGCCCAAGGCGCGCAAGGCGCTGACGGAGCTTGCCGAGAATTTCTCGCGGTGGACATCCACCGCACTGGTTGTTCCGCACACGGAGCTTGCCGAGATGGTGCTGGACGAGAGCGGCTATACCGACATGCTCAAGGCCGACAAATCGGCCGAGGCGCCGGGCCGGCTGGAGAACCTGAAGGAATTCGTCCGCTCGATGGAGACCTTCGAGTCGCTCGCCTCTTTCCTCGAACACGTCTCGCTGGTGATGGAGATCGCGCAGGATGAAAGCGGCGACCGCATCAACCTGATGACGCTGCATGCCGCAAAGGGACTGGAGTTCAACACCGTCTTCCTGCCCGGCTGGGAAGAAGGCCTGTTCCCGTCGCAGCGGACGATGGACGAGAGTGGTCTGGCCGGACTGGAGGAGGAACGTCGCCTCGCCTATGTGGGCCTCACGCGCGCACGCCAGCGCATCCGCGTGTCCTTTGCTGCCAACCGCCGCGTACATGGCAACTGGCAAAGCGCGCTGCCGTCGCGTTTCATCACCGAACTGCCGGAAGAGCATGTCGACACCGTCGTTGACGAAGGCTTCTACGGCGGCTCGGTCGGCTTCCGCGACAACATGAACGCCGGCGGCTTCGCCTCGACCTATGACTCGCCCGGCTGGCGACGCGCCCAGGCCAACCGCGCCGCGGCCGGCGGCGTCCGCACCCGTCCGCCGCTGATCGAGGGCCACGCGCACACAATCCAGACAAGCGATCCGACGGCCTCCGACTACGCGGCCGGCGAGCGCATCTTCCACCAGAAGTTCGGCTACGGCCGCATCGCCTTCGTCGAAGGCAACAAGCTCACCGTCGATTTCGACAAGGCCGGCGAGAAGAAGGTGATCGACACGTTTGTGCAGCGCGCGTGATTAAGAAAGATTCCCTCTCCCCCTCGGGGGGAGAGGGCCAGGGTGAGGGGGAGCCGGGCATGGAGCACGATCTCACAAATCACGCGCGCCCAACGCCTCCCGTATCGCATAAACAATCGCGTTCAGCGTGAGATCAACGTCCGCAGTGAACGCCGCATTCGTGAATCGCAGCACTGTATAGCCCTGCGCACGTAGCCACGCATCGCGCGCCGCATCGTACCCTGCACGCACTTCATTTGTTGGCCCATCCAACTCCACAATCACGTCGCCCTCTGCACAAACAAAATCTGCGATGTACGGACCGATTGGCACCTGTCGCTTGAACTTGTGACCACCAAGCCGCCGGTTGCGCACGAGCGACCAGAACAGCTTCTCGGTCACGACAGGATCGCTGCGCATCTCCTTCGCGCGTGAGCGATTGATGGACAAACCGGCGCGGTATTCTTTGGTTTGATCGGCGACCATGCTGGTTCAACGGATCGGTGGGACGGATTCCGCAAAGACTTGTCTTCCGTCATCACCCCCTCACCCTGACCCTCTCCCCCAGAGGGGGAGAGGGAAACTTCACGCGTGGCACTTCCTCCTCGCCTCCGCTATATCCCCGGCGATGACCAATCCCCCGCTGTGGAAAGCCAGCATCACGCTTCCCAAGGAAGAAGCCGCCGACGCCAGTGCGGTGTTTGAGCTTGCGCCGCCGACCCCGCAAGCGGTGGTGATCCATGAGGAGCCGTTCAAACCCGATGCGACCGTCGACGCGCTCTACACCGAGGCGCCGGATGCCGCCCTGCTCACACGCCTCATCGGCCGCGAAGTGACAGCCGGACCGTTGCCCGATCAGGACTGGATACGCCTCTCGCAGGAAGGCCTGCCTCCAGTGCGGGCGGGACGCTTCTTCGTCTATGGCGCGCATGATGCCGGACAGGTGCCGGCGGGTGTGATCGCGCTGAAGATCGAGGCGGGCATGGCTTTCGGGACGGGCCATCACGAGACGACGGCGCTGTGCCTTTCCGCTCTCAGCGATCTGGCGAAGCGCCGGCGCTATCACAACGTGCTCGACCTCGGTTGCGGGACCGGCCTGCTCGCCATCGCGGCGGCGAAGCTGTGGCGTCAGCGCGTGCTGGCCACCGATATCGACCGCGTCGCGATCGAGGTGACGGACGAGAACGCGCGCGTCAACGGCGTGGCGCCGCTGGTGCATGCCGAGACCGCCGACGGCATGACGCATCCGGCGATCAGCGCGCAGGCGCCGTTCGATCTCATCATTGCCAACATCCTGTCCGGGCCGCTGACGCATCTGGCGCCCGGTATTTCGCGAGCGGTCGCAAAGGGCGGCTCGCTGGTGCTGTCCGGCCTGCTCACCTGGCAGGAAAATCTTGTTGTGTCGTTCTACACGCCGCATGGCCTGATCTTGCGCGAACGCCGCCGCGATGGGCCATGGAGCGCGCTGGTTTTGCAGCGGCCCCGGTAATAAGCTCGGGCGCTATCCCGAAAAGGCGCCTGCATTCATGGACAAGATCGGCCCGTTCCAGACCTACGAAGACGCCACCGACGCCGCCACCTGCGCGCCGCGGCTGGCCGCATTGCGCGCCGAACTGAAGCGCCGCGGACTGGACGGGTTCGTCGTGCCGCGCTCCGATGCGCATCAGGGCGAATATGTGCCCAAGCATGATGAGCGCCTCGCCTGGCTCACCGCCTTCACCGGTTCTGCCGGCGCGGCTGTCGTGCTCACCGACAAGGCAGCGGTGTTCGTCGACGGGCGCTACACCCTGCAGGTGCGCCAGCAGACCGACACCAAGCTGTTCGATCCGCGCGATCTGGTCGAAGAAGGTCCGGCGACCTGGATCGCGAACAATCTGCCCAAGGGCGCCAAGCTCGGCTACGACCCGTGGCTGCACACGCAAGCAGCCGTCGAAGGCTTGCGCATGGCAGTGGAGAAGGCCGGCGGCACGCTAGTGGCCCTGGACACCAATCCGATCGACGCGGTGTGGGAAGACCAGCCGCCGCCTCCGACCGCGAAGGCGATCATCCAGGACATGAACCTCGCCGGCGAAAGCGCCGAGGCCAAGCGCACCCGCATCGCCGAGGACGTGAAGGCGCTCGGCGCCGACGCGGCCGTGCTTACCATGCCGGATTCGATCTGCTGGCTGCTTAACATCCGCGGCGCCGACGTGCCGCATACGCCGTTCGCGCTGTCCTTTGCGATCCTGAATGCAGACGGCTCGACCGACTTGTTCATGGACGAGCGCAAGTCGTCGCCGGAACTCGTCAAGCATCTGGGCAATGCGGTGCGGCTGCGTTCGCCGGGCGAGTTCGCGCCCGCGCTTGATGCGCTCAAGGGCAAGACCGTGGTGACCGATCCCGGTACCGCTTCGGCTGCAATCTTCGATCGCCTGCTCGCGACCGGTGCCCGCATTCGACGCGCGCCCGACCCGGTGCAGCTGCCCAAGGCGTGCAAGAACCCAGTGGAGATCGAAGGCACGCGCAAGGCGCATATCCGCGACGGCGCGGCGCTCTCGAACTTCCTGTGCTGGCTGTCGCGCGAGGCGCCGGAAGGCCAGCTGACAGAGATCGATGCCGCAAAAACGCTGGAAGGGTATCGCGCCCGCACCGGTTCGCTGCGCGATCTGTCGTTCGACTCGATCTCGGGCGCCGGTTCGAACGGCGCGGTTGTGCACTACCGGGTGACGAAATCGACCAACCGGCCGATCCGCAACAACGAGATCTTCCTGATCGACTCCGGCGGGCAATATCCCGACGGCACGACCGACGTGACGCGCACCGTGATCGTGGGCGAGGCGACGCCGGAGATGAAGGATCGCTTCACGCGCGTGTTAAAAGGCCATATCGCGCTCGCGACAGTGCGCTTCCCGGAAGGCACGCCGGGTGCGGCGCTGGATGCGTTCGCGCGCCGGCCGCTGTGGGACGCGGGCCTCGACTACGATCACGGCACGGGGCACGGCGTCGGCTCGTATCTGTCCGTGCACGAGGGGCCGCAGAACATCTCCAAGCGTCCGATCCAGCAGGCGCTCAAGCCCGGCATGATCTGCTCGAACGAGCCCGGCTACTACAAGGCCGGCGAGTACGGCATCCGCATCGAGAACCTCATCGTCGTGACGGCGCCTCAGCCGATCGCGGGCGGCGACCGGCCGATGATGGCGTTCGAAACCATCACCCTGGCGCCGATCGATCTCGAACTGGTCGAGCCGAGCCTGCTGACGGAAGGCGAACGCGCCTGGCTCAACGCCTATCACGCGCGCGTGCGCGAGACGGTGGGCCCGCTGGTCGACGAGGAAACGCGCCCGTGGCTGGACCACGCGACGCGGGCGATCTAAATCGTGCGTGCTTCGAGGCCGCCTGCAGCGGCACCTCAGCATGACGAGATATTTTCTTGCACCGCTCCCGTCATGCTGAGGTGCGAGCGTAGCGAGCCTCGAAGCACGCATGAGTGTCGGTGCGCTGTTCAGCAATGAGGTACTTAGCTTAGATGCGCAAATCCTCCGCCACCCCCGCCGGCACCGTCCGCCGCATGACGATCGACAGCCGGATTCTCGGCGCGAACATGCTGGGCGATCCGGCGTCACGTGAGATCGACGTCTATATTCCGCATGGCCATCACGGTGCCGGTCTGCCGCTGCTTGTCGACCTGGTCGGCTTTACCGCCGGTGGCCCCGTGCACACCAACTGGAAGAATTTCGGCGAGAACCTGCCCGAGCGCCTCGATCGTTTGATCGCGGAGCGTGCGATGCCGCCGGTGGTCGTCGCTTTTCCCGACTGCTTCACGCGGCTCGGCGGCAATCAGTATGTGAACTCCGTCGCGATGGGCCGCTGGGACGATTTCCTGCGTGAGGAGATGGTGCCCTTCGTCGAGACGCGGCTGAACTGCGGCGGACCCGGCAAGCGGGGCGTGTTCGGCAAGTCGAGCGGCGGCTATGGTGCGATGGTGCACGCCCTGCTCCATCCCGATTTCTGGAGCGCGGCCGCCTCGCATTCCGGCGACATGGGTTTCGAGCTGATGTACCGCCATGAGTTCGTGCCGGTGCTGCGCGCGCTCGCCAAGCAGCCCGATATCGGCAAATGGGTCGAGGACTTCTGGGCCGCGAAGAAGACCAAGGACAGCGACGTCGGCATCATCATGATGCTGGCGCAGGCCGCGAGTTTCGATCCCGATCCGTCGGCGCCTTATGGCGTGCGCCTGCCGGTAACGCTCGACACCTGCGAGTTCATCGAGGAGCGCTGGGCGAACTGGATGGCGTGGGATCCCCTGACGCTTGTTGAGAAACACGGCGCCGGTCTGAAAAAATTGAAAGCGCTCTACATCGATTGCGGCGATATCGATCAGTACAACCTGGTCTATGGCGCGCGCCGCATGCACAAGCGCCTTACGGCGATGGACGTGCCGCATGTGTATGAGGAATTTCCGGACAACCATTCCTCGGTGGACTACCGGATGGATGTGAGCTTGCCGTTGCTGGCGAAGGCGCTGAGCTAACCACGTGTCTGCGCAAATAGCCGAATCTTGGACCCCGAGAGGGCGCTAGTCTGTGACACACATTGTAATGATCAGGGAACCCAGACCCTTTTACAGCCATAATGATGAGAAGAACTTTTTTCGCTGGCTTGAGGAGATCCCGGCAGTCGGAAAAGTCACCGGGACGTCAAAAGGGCTGAAGATAGTTGTGAAGACTCCCGTCGCGGATAAGGATTTGCGCGAAATTATCGCTGTAATGAGCCGTTACTCACTCGACTTGCATCCTCTGCATGCTTTGCTGACCACCGAAAACAGCGATTGGTTCAAGAATCCCGAAGCGTTCTGGCACGATGCTGTGTTCCGGCAAGCCTGACTTAGCACCAACCACCCCTGCGATCAGAGCCCCTCGATCATCTTCAGCCAGGCGTCTTCGTCGATCACCTTCACATTGTGCTTCTGCGCGTCGGCGAGCTTTGAGCCCGCGCCCGGCCCGGCCACCACGAGATCGGTTTTCGCCGACACCGAGCCCGACACTTTCGCGCCCAGCGACTCCGCGCGGGCCTTGGCTTCCTGGCGCGTCATCTTCTCGAGCGAGCCGGTGAAGACCACGGTCTGCCCCGCGACCGGCGAACCCTTGATCTTCTGCGCCGCCATCGGTTTGACGGTGACTTCTTTCAGCAGGTGATCGACCAGCTTGCGGTTGTGCGGCTCATCGAAGAAATCCTTGATCGCCTCGGCCACGACATCGCCGATGCCGCCGATGGCGTTGAGGTCCTCGATCGCCTCCTTGCTCTCCATCTTCTCGAGGAAGGCGTCGACGTTCCCATAATGCCGCGCGATCAGGCGCGCATTTGTCTCGCCGACATGGCGGATGCCGAGCGCGTTGATGAAGCGGTCGAACGCGATCTCGCGCCGCGCCTCGATCGAGGCGACGAGGTTCTGGACCAGCTTGCTCTCGTCGTCTTTCTTCGTCTTCTTGCCGTCGGACTTTGTGCCGCGCTCAGCCGACAATTCCAGCCGCCGCTCCGACAGCGCCTTGTCGAGCGCGGCGGGCTTCTTGGCCAGGCGGAAGATGTCGGCGGGCTCCTTCAGCAGACCCTTCTCGAACAGCGTCTCGATATAAACGCCGCCGAAACCCTCGATATCGAAGGCAAGCCGCGAGACGAAATGCCGGAGCCGCTCCACCGCCTGCGCCGGACAGATGAGGCCTCCGGTGCAGCGGCGATCCACTTCTTCCGCGCCGGTCTTCTCGTCCACCTCGCGCACGGCATGACTGCCGCAGGCGGGACATTTGTGCGGGAACTGGTAAGCCTGCGCGCCGCGTTTGCGCTTCTCGAGAACCACGCGCACGACCTGCGGGATCACATCGCCGGCGCGCTGGATGATCACCGTGTCACCGATGCGTGCGTCGAGCCGGGCGATCTCGTCCTCGTTGTGCAGCGTCGCGTTCTGCACCACCACGCCGCCGACCGTGATCGGCCGCAGCTTGGCGACTGGCGCGAGCTTGCCGGTGCGCCCGACCTGGATGTCGATGTCCTCCAGCACGGTCTCGGCCTGCTCGGCCGCGAATTTGTGCGCGATCGCCCAGCGCGGGCTGCGCGACACGAAGCCGAGGCGTTCCTGATAGTCGAGCCGGTCCACCTTGTAGACGACGCCGTCGATGTCATAGCCGAGCGAGGCGCGCTTGCTTTCGATGTCGCGGTAGAATTTCAGCACGGCCTCAACCGTCTCGACCCGCTTCGTCAGCGGATTGACCTTGAAGCCGAATGCCTTGAACGCTTCCAGCATGCCCCATTGCGTATCAGCTGGCAGCGCGCTCACTTCGCCCCACGCGTAGGCGAAGAAATTGAGATCGCGCGCCGCGGTGATGCCGGGATCGAGCTGGCGCACCGATCCGGCGGCCGAGTTGCGCGGGTTGGCGTAGACGGGCTTGCCGTCCTTCTCCTGCCGCTTGTTCAGCGCCGCGAATTCGCGATGGCTCATATAGACCTCGCCACGCACCTCCAGCAGCTTCGGCGCCTTGCCGTGCAGGCGCAGAGGGATGTCCTTGATGGTGCGCAGATTGGCGGTGATGTCCTCGCCTTCCGCACCGTCGCCGCGTGTCGCGCCCTGCACGAACAGCCCGTTCTCATAGCGCAGCGACGCCGAGAGCCCGTCGATCTTGGGCTCGCAGTTCATCGCGAGCTTGTCGTCTTCCTTCAGACCGAGGAAGCGGCGCACCCGCACTGCGAAGTCATGCACATCCTCGTCCGCGAAAGCATTATCGAGCGACAGCATTGGCCGCGCATGCACGACCTTGGCAAACTTCGCCGAGACCGAAGCACCGACGCGATGCGACGGACTGTCGGCCCGCACCAGCAGGGGGAAGCGTGCCTCGATCTCAGTGTTGCGGCGGCGCAGCGCGTCGTAATCGGCATCGCTGATCGCGGGCGCATCCTCGCCGTGATAGAGGCGGTCGTTCTTCGCGATCTCGTCCGCCAGCCGGTCCAGCTCCTTCGCGGCTTCGGCAGAGGTGAGCTTGTCGACGGCTTTCTTCGCCAGCGCGGCGCTCATGCCCGCTTCCTCTTCTTCGGCGCCGGCGTGCGCGCTTCGTTGAGCAGGCGGCGGGCGGCAGCGCGCGCCTCGTCCGTCACCACCGCGCCGGACAGCATGCGTGCGACCTCCTCCAGCCGCGCGTCGTCGTCGAGCAAAGTCACCTTCGTCTTGTCGCCGATGCGCGAGATGCGGAAATGGCGCGCCGCACGCGCCGCCACCTGCGGCGAATGTGTGACGAGCAGCACCTGCGTCGTCTGCGCCAGTCTCTGCAGCCGCTCGCCGACGGCATCGGCCACCGCGCCACCGACGCCGCGATCAACCTCGTCGAACACCAGCGCTGCCGGCGGCGTCGCCTCGGACAGCGCCACTTTCAGCGCGAGCGAGAAGCGCGCCAGCTCACCGCCGGATGCAATCTTTGTGAGCGATCCGAAAGCCGCGCCCTCGACAGTGGCAACTTCGAACGCGACGCGCTCGAGGCCGTTGGCCGTCGCGGTGTCCTCGTCCAGCGTGTCCAGCGATACGCGAAACTTCGCGTGACCCAGCTTCAGGGGCGCAAGTTCGCCGGCCACCGCCGCCTCAAGCTTGCGCGCCGCGGCCGTGCGCGATTTCGACAGTTTCTTCGCGGCATCGACGAACGCAGCACGCAACACGACCAGCTGCGCTTCGGCTTGCTTCACGCGTCCGCCGCCGCCCGTCAGCGCATCCCGCTTGTAACGGAAGTCCGCAGCGAGCTTCGGCAGGTTGTCCGCCGGCACGCCGTATTTGCGCGCCGCGGAACGCAGGTCATGAATGCGATCCTCGATCTTCTCCAGCTGGCCGGGCCTGATGTTGAGTCGGTTCTGCAGGATCTCGAGCTCGCGCCGCGCTTCCTCGACCGCGTTGTACGCCTGATCCAGCGCCTGTTCGGCCGAGGCAGCGGCCTTGCGCGCTTCCTCGTTCATCCGCGAGAGCCGCTTGAGTGCATTGGATATGTTGTTCGCCGCGCCACGATCGCCTGCCAGCAGATCGGCGGAGGCATTGATGTCCTCGGCGATGCGCGTCGCATTCATGAGGAGTGCACGCTCGCTGGCCAGTCTCGCCTCTTCGCCCTCCTCCGGCCCAAGCTCGGTCAGTTCCTGCGCCGCGTGTTTCACATAGTCGGCATCGGCCTCGGCCGCCGCGGCCTCAGCCTTGAGATCGGCAAGCGCCCTGCGCGCACCGTCGAATGCAGCGAACGACTGAGTGACCGCGCGCAGCAGATCATCGTGTCCGGCGAAGGTGTCGAGCAGTCCGCGATGGGTCGCGATGTCGAACAGGCCGCGATCGTCGGTCTGGCCGTGAACCTCCAGCAGCGCTGCGCCGACGTCGCGCAACAGCGCCACGCCGACGGGCTCGTCATTGATGAAGGCTCGCGTCCGCCCGTCCTGAGAAAGCGTCCGGCGCAGCACGATCTCGCCTTCGGAGGGGATCGCCTGCTCGGCCAGAAGACCCATGGCTGGATTGGCTTTGGAGGGTTCGAAGACGGCCGTCGCGGAACCTTGCGCTGCGCCCGGACGAACGCCCGCGCGGCCACCACCACGGCCACCGGCTGCCAATCCTAAAGCATCAAGAAGAATCGATTTGCCGGCGCCGGTCTCGCCGGTGAGCACGTTGAGACCGGGCGCGAATTCCAGCGCCGCCGTCTCGATCAGCACGATGTCACGGACCGTCAGTGCCGCCAGCATCGCGTCCCCGTCCGCGTCAGCCGAAAATCCTGGCCATCCATGAGCCCTGTTCCTTTTCGGGCTTCATGTTGTGCCCCTGAAGGAGTTCATAGGCGTCTTGATACCACGGGCTGCCCGGATAGTTGGCACCAAGTACGGCAGCCGCCGTCTTGGCCTCATTATAGACGCCGAGCGCGAAATACGCCTCGGTCAGGCGCTCCAGCGCCTCTGCGATCTGCGGTGTGCGCTGATACTGCTCCACCACCGTCCGGAAGCGATTGATGGCGCCGACATAGTCGCCGCGGTTGAGATAGTAGCGGCCGACCGCCATCTCCTTGCCGGCCAGATGATCGAGTGTCAGGTCGATCTTCAGCGTCGCATCACGCGCGTATTCAGTATCGGGGAAGCGCTGCACGACGTCCTGCAATGCGGTCAGCGCGCTCTCGGTCACGCTCTGGTCGCGGCCGACATCGACGATCTGCTCATAGAGCGAGATGGCCTTCAGGTAGAACGCGTACGCCACTTCCTTGCTGCCCGGATGGAGCGCGATGTACTGGTCACAGGTCGAGACGGCTTCGGTGTAGTGGTTGGCGTGATAGTAGGAATATGCCGACATGAGCATCGCGCGGCGTGCCCAGATCGAATAGGGGTGCTGACGCTCGACCTCGTCGAACTGCTTGGCGGCGTCCTGCCAATTGCCCTGATCGATCTTCTTCCACGCATCGGAATAGATCTGGTCGACCGGACGCTCGACATATTCGGGCTCCTTGTCTTCCTTGGAGGTGCCGTTGAACAGGTCGCTGATCGAGGAGCAGCCGGCCAGAAGGCCAAAAGCGCCGAGTATCAGCGCCACGCGGAACGCCCGCGCCGTGATGGGGGCATGCAGGTTCATATCGATGCTGTTCCGTCCGGCTGATTCTTGAGCTTTTTCGTTGCTGGCCAAGGTTTTATGCCATCGGCCCGGCGCCCGGTCCAGCACAGGGCCGAACCAATTGCGCGCCTTATAGCACGGGTTTCGGCCCTGTCAGGCCAGGGTGACGGTTTCGTAATTGAGCGGGTCGGCAAAGAGCGCCCGGAGCACGGCGTTATTTGTCGCGTGCCCGGATTTGACGCCGTGGAAACGGGCGATCAGCGGCGCACCCGCCAGCGCCATGTCGCCGATCGCGTCCAGGATCTTGTGCCGCACGAATTCGTCGGGAAAGCGCATCAGGTGTTTGTTGAGGACCGTATCACCTTCGATGGCGAGCGTGTTCTCGAGCGAAGCGCCATGTCCGCGATCGATGCTCTTGAGATAATCGAGCTCGTGGACGAAGCCGAAGGTGCGCGCCGGCGCGATCTCGCGGGCAAAGTTCTCGCGCGTCAGTTGCAACGCGTAGGACTGGCGGCCGATCGCCTTGGTGTTGGAATAGTCGAGATCGTAGGAATATTCCGGCACATCTGATGGCGAGAGCGTGATGCGCGCGTCCTTGATTGCGATCTCGACCGGGCGCGTCACCTTTATGGCGTGTCGTGTGCCTGCGATTTCGGTAATGCCCGCCGCTTCCAGGAGCTTGAAATAGGATAGCGAGTCGCCGTCCAGGATCGGAGGCTCCGGACCGTCGAGCGAGACCAGCATGTCGTCGATACCCGCGCCGGCTACCGCCGACATGAGATGCTCGATGACGCCGATGGAAATCTTCTCGCCGCTCGTGGTGGCTGAGATAACGGTACCGAGGTTGGTCTCGGTCACCAGATCATAGCGCGCGGCGACTTCTGCCCCGCCCTTGTCGGTGCGGCGGAAAATGACACCCGATCCTGACGCGCCCGGCGACAGTGTCATGCGGACAGGCTTGCCCGCATGAAGCGCGATGCCGTCCGCCGTGATTCTCTTCGCCAGTGTCCTGCGCATGGTTCTCTATTAGCGGGCCGGCGCCAGTGCCGTCGTCACATCAGGCGTCGCCTCAAGCGACGGGATGTAGGCCGGCGGACGGCGCGCATGGGTTGCCTGCTCGAAGGCATAGCCTAGGGCGAGCAATTTTGCATCCGACCAGGCCGGACCCACGAAAGACAGCCCGACTGGCAGGTTGTGGATGTAACCCATCGGCACCGTCAGATGCGGATATCCCGCCGTCGCAGGCAGGAAGGACGACGTGCTGGTGTCGTTGTCGCCCTTGATCAGATCCAGACGGAAGGACGGCTCGTCGGTGTTCATGATCAGAGCATCGAGCTTGTTGCCGACGATCATCTTGTCGAGCATCTCGCGCGCTTCCTTGCGCAGCGAGTCGCGTGCCTTGATGTAGGCCGGATCGTTCAGGCCCGATGTCGCTTCGCATGCCTCAAGGATGTCCTGACCGAACAGGACGGTTTCCCGCGGCGTCGCATTGTTGAAAGCGATGACGTCGGCCAGCGATTTCATCTTCGCATCGGGTCCGAGGCTTTGCAGATAGACGTTCAGGTCGGCCTTCATCTCGAATTTCAGGATCGTGAGTTCATCGGCACCCATAGTTGGCGGCGGCGGCGTGAAGTCCTTGATCTCGACGATCTCGGCACCAGCCGCCTTCAGCGCAGCCACGGTGCGGGCAAACAATGCAGCAGTGTCGGACGGCGGGGCCGTCGGATCAGGGGCGATCACGCCAAGGCGCTTGCCCTTGAGCGACGCGCCGGCGAGGGCCGCGGCATAATCCGTCTTGTGCGCGTCGGCGTCGACCGTCATCGGATCAGCCGCGTCGCTGCCAGCCATGATAGTGAGAAGATCTGCCACGTCACGGACATCGCGCCCCATCGGGCCCGGTGTGTCCTGCGTATGCGAGATCGGAATGACGTGCGTGCGCGAGAGAAGTCCGGTCGTCGGCTTGAGCGATACGATGCCGTTGAGAGAGCCGGGACAGACAAGCGAGCCGTCCGTCTCGGAGCCGAGCGCGGCGGCGCCGAGGCTGGCCGCGACGGCAGCGCCACTGCCCGAGCTCGAGCCGCAGGCGCTGCGATCGAGCACATTGGGGTTCTTCACCAGACCGCCGATGCCGCTCCAGCCGCTGAGCGAATGCGAACTGCGGAAGTTCGCCCACTCGGAAAGGTTCGTCTTGCCGAGGATGATCGCGCCTGCCGCGCGCAGCTTTGCGATCACCGGCGCGTCGCGATGCGTGACATTCCAGGCGAGTGCAAGCGAACCGGCGGTGGTCGCGACGGGATCGGCCGTCTCGATATTGTCCTTCACCAGAATTGGAATACCGAAGAGCGGTCCATGCGCGCCGCCCGCCTTGCGCTTCGCATCGAGCGCGCGGGCATCCGCGGCCGCGTTGGGATTGAGCGCCAGAATGCTGCGCAGCGCCGGCCCGTTGTGGTCGATGGCGTCGATCCGCGCCGTGTACGCCTGGACGAGCTGCTCGGACGTCACGCGGCCAGCCTTCAGGTCGGCCTGAAGCTGTCCGATGCTCTTTTCCGTTACGTCGTAAGACGCCGCCGATGCTCCCGTGACCATGAAAACAACCCCCGCCAGCAATCCGATAACCCGCATGGCCCGCCCCTGATTTCCCCGCGCCGGATCATTCGCTGCGGGGCATCCCAAAGCAAGCGGCCGAAACTTTTATTGGGCGGCTCGCGACGCAAAACACGGTCAACAAAAGCTTAAGAGGAACGCTCGCTGCGCCTTGTGCATTTCCTGTCCATGGGATCACTGGCCTCCTGGAAGGAAGCAGAGTTGCGCCATCTCGCGGAACAGTTTCGCCGGTGCGCGACCGAGACGCGCCTGCCGAAATATGTCGAGCTGCTCAATCATGCAGCCGATCAGCTTGAGGTGCAGGCGGACCTGTTCTCAATAGCAGAGGACGACGATCCTGTGCCCCCACATCACCTCGACATCCACATCTGATAACCCCAAAGCAAAAGGGCCTCGCCGCAACGGCGAGGCCCTTTTTCGTTTGGTGACGTCCGGCTGCCTAGTTCGTCTGGCGGCGCAGGAAGGCCGGTATCTCGAACTGCTCGTCCCGCTTGTGATCGGGGAACAGGTCATCGGCCAAAGGCTGTGCCGGCGGCTGTTGCTGTGCCGCGCGTGGCTGCTCGGCCTGCGGCTGACGCACGACCTGTGCCTGCGCACGCGGAGCAGCTTGCGGACGCTGCTGCACCGGCTCGCGGCGAAGGTCTTCTTCCTTCTTCTTGCGTCCGAACAGACCGCCCATGAACGAACGGCGTTCCGGCTCGGCCTGCACACGGGGCTGTTCGACGCGCTGAACAGGTGTCGTACGCGTCCCCGGCATCGGCGGGATGTCGTCGAACTCGTCGATCGTAACGGCCGGCATCGAAGCGCCGCCAAGGATCTGCTCCTCGGCCGACGAGACCATACGGGCTGGCTGCGCACCGAGTTCTTCGGCAATCGCTTCATGCTGACGATGCACCGGATTGGTCATCGCCGCAGCCACCGGACGAACTTCGACCTTCGGCTCAGGCTTGGGCTCGACCTTGAACGCCACCGGCTTGATGTGCGGACGCAGCGGCTGGACCTTGTCCGGCATCTTCATCTGCTCGGCATCGATGCCGGTCGCGACCACGGAGACGCGGATGCGGCCTTCCATGTTGTCCAGGATCGTATTGCCGAAAATGATGTTCGCGTCGGGATCGACTTCGGCGCGGACACGGTTGGCAGCCTGCTCGACCTCGAACAGCATCAGGTCAGGACCGCCGGTGATGTTGATGAGCACGCCGCGGGCGCCCTTCATCGACACATCGTCGAGCAGCGGATTGGAGATGGCCATGTCGGCCGCACGGCTGGCGCGGTCCTCGCCCTCAGCTTCGCCAGTGCCCATCATCGCCTTGCCCATCTCGGAGATGACCGACTTGATGTCGGCGAAGTCGAGATTGATCAGGCCCGGCATGACGATCAGATCCGTTACGCCGCGCACGCCGGCATGCAGCACCTCGTCGGCCATCGAGAAGGCCTGCGCGAAAGTCGTGCGGTCGTTGGCGACGCGGAATAGGTTCTGGTTCGGGATCACGATCAGCGTGTGAACGAACTGCTGCAGCTCAGCGATGCCGCGCTCGGCGGCCCGCATGCGCTTGTCGCCTTCAAACGCGAATGGCTTGGTCACGACGCCGACGACGAGGATGCCCATCTCGCGCACGGCGCGCGCTATGACAGGAGCTGCGCCCGTACCGGTGCCACCGCCCATGCCAGCGGTGATGAACACCATGTGCGAGCCGGCCAGCTGTTCCATGATTTCGTCGAGCGACTCTTCCGCGCTGCCCTTGCCGACATCAGGCTGGGCGCCGGCGCCGAGTCCTTCGGTGACGCGCATGCCAAGCTGGATGCGGCGCTCGGCCTTGGACTGTGCCAGCGACTGCGCATCAGTGTTGGCGACGACGAAGTCCACGCCTTCGAGCTTGGCGGAGATCATGTTGTTGACGGCATTGCCGCCTGCGCCGCCTACCCCGAGCACGGTGATCCGCGGACGGAGTTCTTTCAATTCGGGTGCCTTAAGGTTGATCGCCATGTCTCTCTCCTCGGCTGTTCTTCTTCATCACCTTGTCACACCTACACGCCCAACCGATTCGTGTTCTTATTGTTGAATCACTCGAACAGCCCACCGGTCAACCGGCTAAGCCATCCTTTGCCTTTGTTTTCGTATGTCGGGTCGGCAAGTTCAGGGTTCAGTGCTTCCGGCGGGAGCGTCGCGCCCGCCATCAGGAGTCCGATCGCCGTCGCATAATCCGGTCCCGCCGATGCGGCCGGCAGTCCGTGGAAACTTTGCGGCCGACCGATTCGAACCTGCTTGTTGAGAATGCGTCCCGCCAGTTCGCGCACACCCGCCAGCTGGCACGCACCGCCGGTGAGGACGGCGCGACGTCCCGCCGCCACATCAAAACCCGAAGCGCGCAGGCGCGTCTGCACCTGCCCGAAGATCTCTTCGAGTCTTGCCTGGATGATTCGCGTCAGCATTGAACGCGGCACACGGACCACCGCGTCGTCGCCGTCCTCGCCCATCTGGGCGAGCGGGATCACATCGGAACCCGCCTCCATGTCGCCCAGCGCCGCGCCATATAATGTCTTGGCGCGTTCGGCGGCTGAGATCGGCGCCGCCAGCATGCGGGCGATGTCGGACGTAACCTGTTGACCGCCCATCGGAATTACGTCGGCATGGACAAGGTGGCCTTCGAGGAACACGGCGATGGAGGTCACGCCGCCGCCCATGTCGATCACCGTGGCGCCGAGCTGTTTCTCGTCGTCCGTGAGCGTCGAGAAGCCGCTGGCGTAGCCGGAGAACAGGCTGCCGACGACGTTCAGATGGCAGCGCTCGACCGCCAGCTTCAAGTTGTTCAGTGGCGACGGTTTTACGGCGACCGCATGCATGGCGACGCCAAGGCGCTGGCCGAACATGCCGATCGGATTGCGCACGCCGCGGGCCTCGTCGACGACATAAGTCGTCGGCGCGCTTTGGATGATGTCGTGGCCATCGAGGCCGCAGCGGGTGCGTCCGTCGGCCAGCAAGGCCCGCAGATGTCCGTCGGAGATCAGCTCGCCGTTCAGCGCCATGGCGGCGCGCGACGTGACGCTGGTCGGCTGGCCGCAGTTCACGGAAATGAGGACATTCTGGATGCGCGCGTCGGCGTGATTCTCCGCAGCCGCCACCGCATCCCGAATCGACTCTTCGGCATGTTCCAGGCTGGTCACCGTGCCCGCTCTTATGCCCTGGCTCTCGCGCAGGGCCGCGCCGACGACGCGGAGCGAACCGGCATCCGCCCGTCCGATCACACAGACCGTCTTGGACGAACCGATATCCAGCGCAGCCACCAAGCCGGGCCGGAAGGCCGGTACTTCATTTCCCGCACGCAACTTGATCGTCTCACCCATTTAAGCCGCATTCCCCCTTGGCTCGTTCTTCTTCTCGCCGCTCTTCAGCACGAAGAAGTATTGCGTCGGCGAGCGAAGATCGATCTCGCTCACGTCACGCTCGAGTATCCCCTTGTCGATGATAAGGCGCTCGAGCGCGTCGAGCTCCTTTGGCCAGTTCGCTTCCGGCAGCTTCACGACGACATCGTCGTCGAGAATGAGGTTCCAGCGGCGTTCCGAGATCCGCTGATAGGCCTTGATGCGCGCGGCGACGGCACGATGCGCCGCGACTGCGTCCACGATGTCCGCGCCGCTCGAACCGCCTGCGCCGATCAGCACCGGCAGGTGCGCAAACGACGTCAGGTCCTTGTTGGTGATCGGGCGACCATTGCGCTCGACGACCCAGAACTCGCCATCCGGCGCCTGCCATAGCGCGAAGGGAAGTTTCTCGATGAGCTGCACCGAGATGTCGTCGGGATATTGCCGGCGCACGATCGCGTCCGACACCCAGTCGAGCCGAATCAGGCGTGCGCGTGCAGCCTGGATGTCGGCGTCGAAGATCGACTGGCCCGGTTCGAAGCCGAGCGCGGCAAGAATGCTGGCGGCCGGCGTGCGGTTGTTGCCCGCGAGATGGACCTCGGAAATGCCGAAGCCCGCATCGGTGATCAGCGCGTCATAGGCGTCGTCCACACGATGGATCGTCCGGCCGATATAGCCGCCAACGAACAGCCCAGCGATCAAGACGACGAACAGGAGGGCGGCCGTCAGGATCAGGATCGGACGGCGGAACGAGAACCATGCGCCAACCGCGCGCCAGCTGCGTGCAACGATATTGTCCGACGGTGCCTTGCGGCGCGGCGCCTGCGCGGCCTGCGCGCGTGTCGACCGAGTCGCGCCGCGCTTGGGCTTGCCGCCACGGCTGCGCGAAGGCTTGCGGTCGATCTTCAGCGATCGCATGACGCGTCCTCCACCATCCAGCGGCAAAGTTTCTGGTAGCTCATGCCGGCATAAGCGGCCTGCTCCGGAACCAGCGATGTCGGCGTCATGCCCGGCTGCGTGTTGGTCTCGAGCAGGATCAGGCGATCCTTGCCGCTCTTGTCGTCATAGCGGAAGTCCGTCCGCGAGACGCCGCGGCAGCCAAGCGCCACATGCGCCCGCTCGGCGAGCGACATCGCTTCCTTGGTGACTGCGTCCGACACTTTCGCCGGCAGCACGTGAACGGAGCCGCCATCGGCGTATTTCGCCTCATAGTCGTAGAAGGCAAGGTTCGTCGTGATCTCGGTCACGCCGAGCGCCTTGCCGCCCATCACCGCGACCGTCAGCTCGCGGCCGGGCACGAACTCCTCGACCATCATCTCGTTCGAAAGGTTCCACTTGTCGCTGCCGAGCGCTTCCGGCGGACGGTTGTCGCCCTCGCGGATGATGAACACGCCGACCGACGATCCCTCGTTCACCGGCTTGACGACATAAGGCGGCTTCATCAGGTGCTGCGCCGCCGCCTCGCGCCGGTCGACGACGATGGACTTCACGATCGGCAGGCCGGCGGCGCGGTAGACATCCTTGGTGCGCTGCTTGTGCATTGCCAGCGCCGACGCCAGCACGCCCGAATGCGTATAGGGAATCTGCAGCAGCTCCAGCAGGCCCTGGACACAGCCATCTTCGCCCCAACGGCCATGCAGCGCGTTGAACACGACGTCGGGCTTGGCTTCCAGAAGCTGCGCCTCCGGCCGCTCGCCCGGATCGATCTCGACCACGTCGAAGCCTTCGGCGCGCAGCGCGGCCGCGCAGCCCTTGCCGGACGACAGGCTGACTTCGCGCTCCGCGGAGCGTCCACCCAGGAGGACGGCGACACGCCTGATCGTCATGCCACGCCCACCCGCTTGATCTCCCACTCCAGCGACACGCCCGACTTCGCCTTCACCCGTGCGCGAACATCTTCGCCCAGCGACTCAATGTCCGAAGCAGAAGCATTGCCTGTATTGATGAGGAAGTTGCAGTGCAACTCCGAAACCTGCGCCTCGCCGTGTTTCAGACCGCGGCAACCGGCTTCATCGATGAGCTGCCATGCCTTCTGTCCCGGCGGATTCTTGAACGTCGAGCCACCCGTGCGCGTGCGCACCGGTTGTGTCTGCTCCCGATCGCCGAGCAGCTTCTCCATCCGCGCACGCACCGCTTCGGGATCATCCTTCTGACCCTCGAGTACGGCGCTGACGAAGACGAAATCTTCGGGGACGCCAGACTTGCGATATTCGAAGACCATATCTGCGGCAGTGAGGACATGGCGATTGCCCTGCCCGTCGAGCGCGATGGCTTCGACGAGGATGTCCTTGATCTCGCGGCCATAGCAGCCGGCGTTCATGCGCAGCGCGCCGCCGATCGTGCCGGGGATGCCGCGCAGGAACTCAAGCCCTGCGATGCCGTTCTCCGCCGCCAGCTTCGCGACATTGGCATCGAGCGCCGCGGCGCCAACCGTGATGCGCGCGCCCTTCACCTCGGCTTTGCCGAAGCCACCGGGCAGACGCACGACCACGCCGGGGACGCCGCCGTCGCGCACCAGCAGGTTGGAACCGACACCTATAATAGAGACGCGAACGTCAACCGGCCGTGCGGCGAGGAATGTCGCCAAATCTTCGGCATCGGCCGGCCGATACAGGATCTCCGCCGCACCGCCGGCACGAAACCAGACGAGGTCCTTCAGCGCCGCTGCTTCGGTATAGGTGCCGCGAACGGGCGGGAGCGCATCGCAGGGACGGGTCATCATCATGCCGCCCCCTTCATCGCATCTTCGAGATTGTGCGCCCATTGCGTGATCGAACCGGCGCCCAGGAAGACGATCGCGCCGCCCGCCACGCTGGTCTCGATCCCGGCGAGAAGCGCTGGCAGATCGTTCTCTCCATCGATGATGCGAACGTCGCGGTGGCCATGCGCCCGGAGCGCCTCGGCATAGGTGTCGCGATTGATGCCGTCGATCGGCTGCTCGCCTGCGGCATAGACCGGCGCCACGATCGCGATATCCGCGTCGTTCAGGCACTTTGCGAACTGTTCGAACGTATCGTGCAGCCGGGTATAGCGATGCGGCTGCACGATCGCGATAACCGAGCCCGAATAGGCCTGCCGGGCCGCCTTTAGTGCGGCGGCGATCTTGAACGGGTTATGCGCATAGTCATCGATGATCGCCGCGCCCTTCCACTCGCCGACGCGCGTGAAGCGGCGGCCGACGCCGGCGAATTTGGCCAGCGCCTTGCGGATGACCTCGTCGCCGACGCCGAGTTCGCGCGCGACCGTGATGGCGGCGAGCGCATTCTGGACATTGTGCTCGCCCGGCATGGGGAGCGAGAGGCCGTCGATCCGGGTCACCGAACTGCGGCGGCGATCGGTGATCACGACGTCGAAATGCGCTGCGCCTTCCGAGAACTGGACGTTGGTCGCGCGAATATCAGCCTGCGGGCTCAGGCCGTAGGTAATGAGCCTGCGATCCTCGATGCGGCCGACCATGGCCTGCACTTCCGGATGATCGAGGCACAACACGGCGAAACCGTAGAATGGCGTGTTCTCGATAAAGCGCTGGAAGGCCTCGCGCATGCGATCGAACGTGCCGTAGAAATCCAGATGATCCGGGTCGGCATTGGTGACGACGGCGACCGTCATCGGCAGTTTCAGGAACGTGCCGTCGCTCTCATCGGCTTCGACGACAACCCACTCGCCTGCGCCGAGGCGCGCGTTGGTGCCATAGGCGTTGATGATGCCGCCATTGACGACCGTCGGATCGAGCCCACCGGCATCCAGCAACGCCGCGATCATCGTCGTGGTCGTGGTCTTGCCGTTGGTGCCGGCGACGGCGACGCAGGAGCGCAGGCGCAGGATCTCGGCCAGCATCTCGGCGCGGCGTACCAGCGGCAGACTGAGAGCGCGGGCGGCGTCGAACTCGACATTGCCGGGCTTGACCGCGGAGGAATAGACCACCGCATGCGCGTCCTTCAGATTGTCGGCACTGTGACCCACCGCAATGACAATGCCCATGGCGCGCAGGCGCTTGACGTTGGCGCTGTCGGAAACATCCGAACCCTGCACCTTGTAGCCCAGATTGTGCATGATCTCGGCGATGCCGCTCATGCCGATGCCGCCAATGCCGATAAAATGGATGGCGCCGATATCCAGCGGCACGCGCGTTGTGATCGGCGTCGCCATCAAGCGGGCTCGCTCTGAAAAAGGGGGTGCGCAATTTTTTCCACCGCATCGGCCAGGCGAGCCGCGGCATCCGGTGTCGCCAAAGCATGGGCGGCAGCGGCTTTGGTTGCCAGTTCAGCGGGGGCGGCAAAAATCGTTGCGAGCATTTTAGCCAATGAATCTGGGGTTAAATCGCCCTGCGGCACTAG
>DASZCC010000036.1:0-4525 GCA_035943485.1 Rhizomicrobium sp.
CAGATCGACGATTTCCAGAGGGGCTTACTGAAGGAATGTCTCGACAAGGACGCCGATGGCAACCTGATCCGCAAGGCCGGCGTGATGGGCGTGGTCATCACCGGCGGCGAAATCCGCCCCGGTGATGCCGTGCGCGTGGAATTGCCTGACGGCCCGCACGCGAAGCTGGTGGCCATTTAGGTCGATAAAATTGCGCATGCCCTGATAGCCGCTCACTAAGCGACCAACATAAACCAATCGCGCGCCCTCTCTGCTCTGTTTACGCTTGCCGCACCAACCGGGAGGCCGCTCACATGCACAAATCCACCTTTGCGATTTTGTCCCTTGCGCTGTTTGCGCTGCCTAGCTCTGCGCTTGCCACCAAGCCCGCGAGCGGCTCGTCGTGCAGTTCGAACTGGGTGAACAACGCCGGCGCCATGCAGTGCTTCACGCAAGGCGAAGAAGAGAGCCATGCCGGCGCCGCGCATCCGCACTATGTCGCATGCACCGCGGCGGGTGAGATCTTCTGCTGCGTCGACGACGCGCATGGCAACCAGAACTGCGAGGCACAGGACGCGCATTCCGCCAGCGACTCCGATCGCGTGAAGGCGATCCTCGCGGCACAGGCGGCGCATCTGAAGGCGTTGGGACGGCTCAATCCGCAGCCGACCGAGACGCCAACGACGAAGGCGCAGTAAAAGCAAAAGGCCCGGGCATCACCCGGGCCTTTCGCATTCCATGCCGGCGGCTCAGTAGCCGAGCAGCGTCGCGTAGCGGTCGCGATGGTAGGACGACCCGCCAAAGGTCGCTTCCTGCGCCCGCGCGCGTTTCATGTAGAGGCCGGCGTCGTGTGCGTCGGTCATGCCGATACCGCCATGCATCTGCACCATCTCGTTCGAGACGAGGTGGACGAGATCGCCGACCTTCGCTTTCGCCAGCGACGCCAGTTGCGCCACGTCGTTGGCATCGCGGTCGATCGCCTGGAGCGCGCCCTCCACGCAGGAACGCGCCAATTCGAGATCAGTGAACATCTTCGCGGCGCGATGCTGCAGCGCCTGGAAGGTGCCGATCACCTGGCCGAACTGCACGCGCGTCTTCAGATAGTCGAGCGTGACGTCGAAGGACTGCGCCGCCTGACCCAGCATCTCCGCCGTCAGGCCGATGCGCGCGCGGTCGAGCGTCGCCTCGAGCACGCCTTCGCCCTGATCCGCCGTGCCGAGCACTTCGCCAGCCACGTCCTTGAACGTCAGGTTGGCGTAGCCCCGGCTGTCGACTGTCTTCAGCTTGTCGCGCGTCAGGCCGGCCGCCTTGCCGTCAACGAGGAGCAGCGTGATGCCACCCTTGTCGCCCGGCTTGCCGCTGGTGCGCGCCGCCACGATGATCAGATCAGCCGTGCCGCCATCGAGCACGAAGGTCTTCTTGCCGTTGATCTTGTAGCCGGCGCCCGACTTTTCGGCCTTCACCGCGATCTTCTCCGGCGCGTGATGCGGACCTTCGTCGACGGCGAGCGTCGCGATCAGCTTGCCTTCGGCAATTTCCGGCAGATACTTCTTCTTCTGCGCATCATCGCCCGCGAGCAGCAACGCCGTCGTCGCCGTCAGCGCGGTCGAGATCAGCGGCGACGCCGTGAGCGTGCGGCCGGTCTCTTCCAGCACCAGGCCAAGCGTGAGATAGCCGAGGCCGGTGCCGCCGAACTCCTCGGGGATGAGGATGCCGGCCCAGCCCATCTCGGCCATTTCCTTCCACGCGGCGCGATCGAAGCCGTCGCCTGTGGCCGCGTCGCGAACCTTGCGGAACGCGGTGACCGGCGACTTCTCCGACACCCACGACTTCGCGCCGTCGCGGATCATTGATTGTTCTTCGTTCAAGACTGCCATTGTTCCTAACCCCAGTACGTTCGTTAGTGATGAGTGCGTTCGTTATTGATGATCGAGAAGCCCAAGGATGCGCTTGGCGATGATGTTGTTCTGGATTTCCTGACTGCCGCCATAGATCGTCGTGGCCTTGCCGCCGAGCCAGCCGCGGACGGTATCGAGTTCGTCCTTGGTGAAGCCCTCGCCTTCCCAGCCCAGACCCTGGTGACCCATGATCTCGAGCAGAAGCTCGGAGCGCTCCTGGCCGATGCGCGAGCCGGCGTTCTTCATGATCGACGTCGTGTTCGACGGGCTCGCATTGCCCTTGGCTTCCGCCATCGCACGCAGGATCGTCAGCATAAACGCGCGCTGATCCATGGCGTGGTTGGTGATGCGCGCCCGCAGATCGCCGTCGGCCACCTTGCCGTTGTCGTTGGCGCCGGCATAGGCCTTGGCCACCTGGTCGAGCGAGCGGTTCTCACCGCCACGCATCGGACCGCCGCCACCGCCGCTCGACAGGCCCTGACGCTCGAACTGCAGCAGGCGCTTGCCGATCGTCCAGCCGCCGTTCAGCGGACCCATCAGGTTTTCCTTCGGCACCTTCACATCGGTGAAGAACGTCTCGCAGAACGGCGAGTTGCCGCTGATCAGCTTGATCGGGCGAACCTCGATGCCCGGCGACTTCATGTCGATCAGCAGGAAGGAGATGCCTTCATGCTTCTTGGTGTTGTCTGTGCGCACGAGGCAGAAGCACCAGTCGGCATATTGCGCGCCCGACGTCCAGATCTTCTGGCCGTTGACCAGGTAGTGGTCGCCCTTGTCGATGCATTGCGTGCGGAGTGACGCGAGGTCCGATCCGGCACCCGGCTCGGAATAGCCCTGGCACCACCACACCGTCCCCTTCACGATGCCCGGCACGTGCCGCTTCTTCTGCTCGTCGTTGCCGTATTCCAGCAGCGTCGGGCCGAACATCATCACGCCCATGCCGCCGATCGGATTGAACGCGCCGGCGCGGTTGAGCTCCTGTTGGATGACGCGCGCCTTGGCGACCGACAGGCCACCGCCGCCATATTCGGCCGGATAGGTCGGCGTGCCCCAACCCTTGTCACCCATGGCTTTCTTCCATTTGGCGAAATCGTCGCCGGCGGGCGGACCACCCTCGCCCACCATGATGCCGCCGCGGCCTTTCAGCGAAGCGGGGAAGTTTTTCTCGATCCATTCGCGCGCCTCGCCGCGAAAGGCTTCCAGATCGGTATCGACTTTTTCAGCCGCACTCATGCAGACACTCCACGTTATTGATGATCGAGCAGGCCAAGGATGCGCTTGGCGATGATGTTGTTCTGGATCTCGTTGGACCCGCCATAGATCGACTGCGCCTTGCCCGACAGCCAGTTGCGCGTCGCATCGAGTTCATGTGCGTCGTAGCTGTCGCCTTCCCAGCCGAGACCCTGGAAGCCCATGATCTCCATCATGAGTTCGGCGCGCTCCTGGTTCACCTTCACATTGGCGTTCTTCATGATGGACGTGACGGCGGACGGTCCCTGATTGGAACGCGCATCATCCTGCATCCGCTGAAGCGTGAGCCGCATGGCGGCGATGCTCATATTGTGATCGGCGACGCGTGCGCGCAGGTCGCCCTCGGCAATGCGCCCTCTGGCATCGGCGCCGATATAGGTCTTGGCAAGCTCGTCCACTGTGCGCGTGTCAGCGCCCCGGAACGAGGCACCGCGCATGTTGCCGCCTTGTCCGTCACGCTCGAACTGCAACAGACGCTTGCCAACGGTCCAGCCGCCATTAAGCGGCCCCATCAGGTTTTCTTTCGGCACCTTCACGTCGGTGAAGAAGGTTTCGCAGAATGGCGAGTTGCCGCTGATCAGCTTGATCGGACGCGTCTCGACACCCGGCGATTTCATGTCGATCAGCAGGAACGAGATACCCTCGTGCTTCTTCGTGATGTCGGTGCGAACCAGACAGAAGCACCAGTCGGCGTATTGCGCGCCCGATGTCCAGATCTTCTGGCCGTTGACCAGAAAATGATCGCCCTTGTCGATCGCCTGCGTCCGCAGCGACGCAAGATCGGAGCCGGCGCCCGGCTCGGAGTAACCCTGACACCAGCGGATCGTGCCGTTCACGATGCCCGGCATGTGCTGCTTCTTCTGCGCGTCATTGCCATATTCAAGAAGCGTCGGACCGAACATCGCCGTGCCCATGCCGCCGATCGGATTGAACGCGCCGGCGCGGCCGAGTTCTTGCTGCAGAACGCGCGCCTGCGCCTTCGACTGGCCACCGCCACCCCATTCCGCCGGCCAGGTCGGAACGCCCCAGCCCTTCTCGCCCATCGCTTTCTTCCACTTCAGGAAGTCCGGATCCTTCGAGCCGAACCCTTCCATGAACGACAGCGCATTGGCGTTTTTCAGCGACGGCGGAAAGTTCGCCTCGATCCATTTGCGCGCCTCGGCGCGAAAGGCTTCAAGATCGGTGTCGATGGATGCAGCTGCACTCATGAACAACTCCCTGCATAGTGGAAGGTGGTGAGTAGTGATTAGTGGCTTACCATTGGCCACTCACCATTCACCCACTTCTTCATTGATGATCCATCAGGCCAAGCACGCGCTTGGAGATGACGTTCAGGTTGACCTCGCTAGTGCCGCCTTCGATCGAATTGCCCTTGGCGCGCAGCATGCCGCGCATCG
>DASZCC010000037.1:0-17546 GCA_035943485.1 Rhizomicrobium sp.
GCGCTGCTCACCCACCGGCTCGTCGCCCTCGATCGGGATCCGCCAGGCCCGCCCCGTCCTTACGTCACCCGGGACGGCGAGGCCATCCTTCACGCGGTGACACGGGCCCGCTGAGGGTCCGCGCCAGCCCCACCCGCCGTCTGTTCAGCGGGGTCGGGTTGGCCACCGTTTCAGGCGGCGGCGCTCACACCCGGTGTGGGTTCATTGCTGCCTGCTGCCGACAGCATGCAGGCGCGTCGCTGGTTAGTCATCCTGATCAGCGACCCGCGCCCGGATTTTTCGGCCCGTTCAAGCGCCCGGCAGTTTCGCCGGTCACCGATCCACCCGATCCGTCGTGGCAACGTCTGCGTCCGGCTCCCCGGACCCGCGACGGATCGACTTCCAGGAGCTTCCTCATGAGTCTGTTGCCACCCGAGCAAATCGCCGCAGCACAAAAAGCCAGCCTTGACGCATTGTTCGGTCTGACCAGCACGGTCTTCGGCGGTTGCCAGAAGCTGGTCGAACTGAACCTGCAGGCGTCCCGGTCGGCGCTTGCCGACGCTCAGGATAGCGCGCATCAGGTGCTGACGGCCAGGGATCCTGCGGAACTGGCCGCGTTGCCCGCGCGCCTGATGCAGCCGATGGCGGAGAAGATCCAGGCCTATAACCAGCAGGTGTTCGCGATCGTCGCCGCCATGCAGACGGAATTCGCGAAGGTGGCCGGGGCCCAGGTCGAGGCGCAGCAGCGCCGGGCGCAGACGCTGGTCGACCAGGTTGCGCAGAGCGCGCCGGCCGGTTCGGAAGCCGCGGTCGCCGCACTGAAGTCGGCGATCACGGCCACCAGTACGCTGTACGAAACGGTCCAGCGGACCACGCAGCAGGCGGTCGATGTCGCCGAAAGCAACTTCAGCATCGCGACCGCCGCGGCGTCGAAAGCGACCCAGCAGGCCGTCGAACGTGCGTCGCGTGCGGCGAAGAAATAACCAGGCACACGTGGGCGGACGTCTTCGTTATCGCGCGACGACGCCGCCTGGAGCTCGCCCATGGCTCCCTGCTTGCGTGCGACGTGTGGGGGGGCACTTGCCCGACACTGTCAACCACAAACCCTTCGGAAGGACTGAATCATGTCAGAGCGGCTGGCCCTGGTAACGGGCGGAATGGGTGGCATTGGCGAAGCGATCAGCGTCGAGCTTCACGACGCCGGTTATACGGTGGTGGTCACCCATTCGCCGACCAATACGGGAGTCGAAACGTGGCTTGCATGCATGGCCGCGGCTGACCGGCAATTCCACGCCTATGGGGTGGACGTCGCCGACTACGATTCCTGCCAGCACTGCGTGCAGAAAATCATAAATGAGGTCGGTGCGGTCGACATTCTGGTCAACAACGCGGGCATCACACGCGACGCGAGCTTCAGGAAACTGGACAAGGTCAACTGGGATGCGGTGATCCGGACCAATCTCGATTCGGTGTTCAACATGACGAAGCCCGTGTGCGACGGCATGATGGAGCGGGGGTGGGGCCGCATCATCAATATATCGTCGATCATCGGCTCGAAGGGCGGCTTCGGGCAGACGAATTATGCGGCGGCGAAAGCGGGCATGCATGGCTTCACGAAATCGCTGGCGCTGGAAGTGGCGAGCAAGGGCGTGACGGTCAATACGATCTCGCCGGGCTTCATTGCCACGAAGATGGTGATGGCAGTCCCACAGGAGGTGCGCGACACGAAGATCATTCCGCAGATCCCGGTCGGTCGCCTGGGGCGGCCCGGGGAAGTGGCCGCGCTCGTCCTCTACCTGTGCTCACAGGAGGCGGCATTCGTGACCGGGGCCAACATTCCGGTCAACGGCGGTCAGCATATGCAGTAAGGTTTCAGGGACAGCCGGATACGTGAGAGGAGGTTCGCCATGAACGAATCCTGGATGGGCGTGGTCGTCGGGGTGTTCGTCCTCGCGATTGCGGCGACGCTGGTCATGGGTCACTACCGTCGCGAACATCTGCGTGAACGGCTGCTCAGGCGGATGGACCACCGTCACTGCTGGGACGTGATGCGCCGCCGGCATTGACGGCGCCGCCGGTGTGCCGGGCGGTTCATGCCCGGCTGCCCAGTGGCGCACCGCGTATCACGGATGGCCTGTGCGGTGCGCGGGTCTCGCAGGCTGCTGTCAGGACGACAGACGGGCGTTGGCGTGGCAGGAACGGTAATGGGTGCAATGACTGGGGTGCAATGACTGTCATGACACATCACGATGAACAGGCGGCGGCTTCCGCCGTGTCAAGCATCACGGTGCGGGCGGCGACCGGTCAGTTGCGGATCATTACGGTCTGGCAGGCACTGGGACCGTACGCTCAGGTTCTGATACAGCAGATTGTTCAATGAACCAAAATTCGAATAACCCTCTATGTCGATCCGCGCCAACGTGCGCAGCATCGGCGAACGGTTCTTGCCGAACAGAAGACCGCCAGCCACGTCGCTGCTGATGCCCACCGTCGCGCAGCGATCGAACGGTACGGTGCCCGAGCTCGCGGGCAGGCCACCGTTGATCGACGCCCCCGTGTTGATGCGAAAGCCGCTTTCGAGTTCGAAGGTTGCGTACAGGCCGTTGCCGAGATCCTCGCGACCTGTCAGCCCCCACCGGTTCGTCGAATCGACCCCTGTTCCCAGCGCCCACGCGGAGCCGCCCGGGCCAGCATGCGTCTTGTACAGAATGCCGCTGTCGACGATTCCGTACAGCGTGATCGAGCTCTGGGCATAGGCGCACGGTGCTGCGGCGCTGGCAAACACGACTGCTGCGAGAGAAGATTTTTTCACCACGGTCTCCTTGAGTTTAATTTGTTCGTTAAGTTCACCGAAACATAACAATGACCAGCTTCGAGTTGGGAAATCTTCTTTCGTCTTCTTCCGAATCCGGTGCTTCCTGGGCGGCCATCCTGCTTCGCAGCATGTTGGCATTCAGTCGGTGGTGCAGCGCTAGCGCCGCGATCGACTCATTCGGCTGCATCGCCGCCCGGGTCACTTGCGCCTTGAACTCCCTGCTATGCCGCCGCCGACGTCGCGCCGGCTGCCCTCCGGGATTGCCTGGGTCTCATCCATCGTGTACATCTGTCCATTAGAAATCTGGAGGGACACGATCCTCGCCCCGGCCAACCTCTGATCAGGATGACTTCACCGGGCGCTTACCGCGCGTCAACACCGGTGAGTTGACATGCCTGATGCAGACCAGGTCTTCAGCGACCAACGATCTCGCGGTACACCTGAAGACGGGGCATTCGTACTTCTCAGGCAATTTCTCGCGGTTCTTTTCGGAAATTTCAGATTTATCAAGCTTGCAGAAAAACGCCTTGCCAGAATTATGGGTCGCCGGAAAGCCTTGCCGCCAGCGGCGCTCCGTCTGATAACCGCCGGATTTCGCACGAATCGAACGATTACCCCTCTTCAGGAACGCGACCAGGTCCGCTTCCGACCAGCGCCAGACCCAACGTTATCCTCCTGGGTCAGGCTCGCGGCGAACCAGCGATCCAGCGCCGCGCCCGTCAGATACGCGCTGCCGCTTTCATCCAGCGCTTTCTGCTGGAACGCAATGCCGCGCGGCGTGTGGCACGAGCCGCAATGGCCCAGCCCCTGGATAAGGTACGCGCCGCAGTTCCCCGCCGCGTCCTTGCCCGGTTTGTCCCAATAACCAGGAAGATTCGTCGCCTACGCTTTGCCCGACGGAAACCGACAACGAGCCAAACGATGCGAGCCGCGGCGCCCCCGATTCCTGGCAGACCCCTGTCAAGAGCCCAGCATGGGCGAGCCCGCAATGCAGCGCCCGCCCGATTGATTCCTTGACAGCCGCCCGTTGCGCCATCATGTCTATGCCCAGCAGCAGCTTGACGTCGGGCAGCTCGGCAAGCCACTCGCCAACCTTCGCCCGATAGGCGACGTAGTGCGCACTTTGGCGATGCGCCTGTACTGCTGCTTCATTCACATAGGTTTGGTACACCAAAAACCCGGCGCACCGTCCTGACAACGCAGCAGCTCGTAACGGCGATTGCCCGGCTCCGTGGGCGAAGCCACCACCATCCCGAGTAACCCGGCGTCCACGTCCGCGACGTGCCCGGACTCCGGCGTGATGGTCGCAAAGATACCGATGCTCATCAAAGTGTCCTTATCTTCAACAGGTCGTCCGGTCGGCAATTTTCAACCGAACCTGTATCGCTCGAGCCAGTGCGCGTAGGGCGCGGGCAACGTCCACGCGGCACGCGCGACACCGAGCTCGCGCGCCGCGAAATACGGCCAGTGCGGATTCGCGAGATGCGCCCGGCCCACCATCACCAGATCGAGCTGCTCCGAGGCGACCGTTCGCTCAGCCAACGCCGGCGTGTGGATGCCCCACGCCGATGCGACCGGCAACCCAACGGCACTTCGCACGCGCTGCGCGACCGGCGCAAGAAACGCGGGTGCCCAGGGAATCTGGGCAGTCGGGGTCGAGAAGCCGATGCTCACGCTCAGCATGTCGAGGCCTTCGCGCTTGAATTGCCTGGCCAGTTCGATCGATTCCGCAAGCGTTTCCTCATCGCGGCCATCGTATTCGATCACGCCGAAACGCACGGTCAGCGGCAAATGTTCCGGCCACACCTTGCGCACCGCAGCCAGCGTTTCCAGCAGGAAACGGCTGCGGTTTTCAAGGCTGCCACCGTAGGCGTCGGTGCGCTGGTTCGAATGCGGCGAGAAAAAGCTCTGGCCCAGATAGCCATGTGCGAAGTGCAGCTCGAGCCACTCGAAACCGGCGTCCAGGGCGCGCTTCGCCGCAGCGACGAAGTCCTCGCGCACTCGGGCGATGTCGTCGAGCGTCATCGCCTTCGGCACTTTGGGCAAATGGGCGCCAAACGCAATCGCGGCCGGTGCGATAGTCTGCCAGCCGCGCGAATCGCCTTCGGGGATATGGTCGTCGCCCTCCCACGGCCGGTTCGCACTCGCCTTGCGGCCCGCATGCGCGATCTGGATGCCCGGCACCGCGCCGGCTGCCTTGATTGCAGCGACGGCCGGCGCGAAAGCCTGCGCCTGCGCGTCGTTCCACAGTCCGGCACACCCAGGCGTAATGCGGCCCTCGGGCGAAACTGCAGTGGCCTCGACAATCACAAGGCCGGCCCCGCCGCGCGCGAGTTGTGCGACATGCACCTGGTGCCAGTCATTGAAGAGACCATCGGCGGCCATGTACTGACAGAGCGGCGGCACGGCGATACGGTTGCGCAGGGTGACACCCTTGAGCTTGAACGGTTCAAACAATGCAGACATGAACTACCCTCCTGGTAGACACATGCCGCGCGCTGCACAGCATGCGTCAGGTTGAACGCCGGTATGTCCTTCCGGCTGCTTGCCGCGTCGCGGCCTTGTTGCGACGGTGCGCATGGTGTCGACATGCCCGGGTCGCAGTCCGATCTACGGCAGGACTTCGAACAGTCCGGCTGCCCCCATGCCTCCGCCTACGCACATGGTCACCACGACGTATTTCACGCCGCGCCGACGTCCTTCAAGCAGCGCATGACCCACGAGACGCGAACCTGTCATCCCGTACGGATGCCCGATCGAGATCGCTCCGCCATTGACGTTGAACTTTTCCGGGTCGATCTGGAGCTTGTCGCGACAATAGAGCGCCTGGCACGCAAACGCTTCGTTCAGTTCCCACAAACCGATGTCGTCGACGGTAAGGTTGTAACGCTTCAGCAGCTGGGGGACCGCGAACACCGGCCCGATGCCCATTTCCTCTGGCGCCACGCCAACCGTCGTGACGCCGCGATAGATGCCCAGGGGCCGAATGCCTCGACGCTCAGCGAGCGTAGCGTCCATCAACACGCATGCCGATGCACCGTCCGAGAGCTGGCTCGCATTGCCCGCGGTAATGCAGCCACCGTCCACGACTGACTGCAGTGCCGCCAGATTGTCGATGGTCGTGCCAGGACGGTTGCCCTCGTCGCGAGAGAGCGTCGTCTCCCGATATTCGACCTGCTTTGTCGCCGGGTCGGTCACTGCCCTACGCGCGGTAATGGGCACAATCTCAGCATCGAAATAGCCGTTCGCTTGCGCCCGCGCTGTCCGCTCCTGAGAGAGCACCGCATACTCGTCCTGCGTGTCGCGCGAAATTCCATACTTCTTCGCAACGTATTCAGCGGTTTGCAGCATCGGCATGTAAGCATGCGGCACCTGTGCAACGACATTTTCATCCGCCGAACGCGAAACGCCGTCGAAATAGGCGTTCTGCTCCGCGGAGATGTTCTCCTGCCCCCCGGCGGCTATCACCTGCGCACCCTCGACGATGATCTGCCTGGCCGCGATTGCGATCGCCATCAGCCCCGATGCGCACTGACGATCGATGGTTTGCCCGGGCACGCCGTGTCCGAGCCCCGCGGCGAACGCCGCGTTGCGGCCGATGTTCATCCCTGCCGTACCTGCGGACAGCACCGTTCCGACGACCATATCCTCGATCTCGCCGGCCTCCACGCCTGCCCGCGCAACGGCGTGTTTGAGCGCATGGCCCATCAGCGTCGGCGATTTGATAGCGTTTAGACTTCCCCTGAATGCCCGACCGATGGGTGTACGAGCAGTCGAGACAATGACAGCTTCCTTCATGGCTTCATTCCTGTGTCGTTAAGTTTTGGCGAGGGACGTGGACCCAACCCGGGTAGTGACGCTGCCGGTGTCCAGTAGCCGAACGCGTTGCCGAGCGCGCGGCCGTAGTCCAGCAGCCGTTGCCGCACCCACGATGTGCCCACCGTGTGGGCGTAGAACATCGGGCCCCCGCGCAGGGCCGGAAAGCCATAGCCCGAGAGCCACACGACGTCGATATCGGACTCGCGATAAGCAATGCCCTCGCCGATGATGCAGAACCCCTCATTGATCAACGGCAGCAGGCAGCGCTCGACGATCTCCGCATCTTCGATCCGGTTCCGGCGGCTGACGCCCTGCTCCGACGCCAGCTCCGCGATGATGCGCACCGCTTCGCCGTCATCGACGGCCTTTCGGCCGTCATAGCGATAGAAACCCGCCGAGGACTTTTGTCCGTGGCGCCCCACGTCGTTCAGCGCGCGGCAAACGATCCGGTAGCGTGGGTCGTCCGGCAGCCCGCCCTCCTTGCCCCGTTCGATTACCACCTTGGCGACGACATCGACCCCGGCCAGGTCCATCATCCTGCACGGCCCCATCGCCATGCCGAACGCTTCCAGTGCACCGTCGATCTGGGAAGGCGTTGCGCCTTCGAGCAGGAGCGCCTCAGTTTCACGTAAATACGGCTCCAGCATACGGTTGCCGATGAAGCCATAGCAGACGCCAGAGACCACTGGATCCTTGCCGAGCTTGCGCGCAACGGCCAGCACGGTCGCGAGGACATCGGGCGCCGTGGCTTCGCCGCGCACGACCTCGAGCAGCCGCATGATGTGCGCAGGACTGAAAAAATGCATCCCGACAAAATCCGCCGGACGGCCGCTTGCGCGCGCCAATATGTCGACATCGAGCGTCGACGTATTGCTGGCGATGATCGCGTCGGGCTTGCATAGCGCGCCGAGTTGAGCGGCAAGGGTACGCTTGAGCGCCAGGTCTTCGAACACGGCTTCGACGACCAGATCGCAGCTGGCGAGATCTGCGAGCGCGATTTTCGGCGTAATCAGGGCCACGACCTTGCCCGCCTGTTCGACGCTGAGCCTACCGCTCTTCGCCATGCGCTCGCACTCGACGCGGATCGCCTCCAGGGCTGCGTCGGCGCGATCCGTCGTCGTCTCGACCAGCGTAACGGGGAAGCCCGCGCCTGCGAAGCTCAGGGCAATCCCTCTTCCCATTGTCCCGCCACCGATCACGGCAACCTGCTCGATGCGTCTCGTTGTGCTCGCAATGGATAAGCCCGGAATCGTCGCCGCTTTGCGCCGCGCGAAAAATCCATGCTGGAGTGCCGCAGCCTCCAGCGACGCGTTACACGCCTCAAACTGTTCGCGCTCGAACTTGATGCCGGCATCGAACGGCAGCCGGACGGCCGCTTCGACGCAATCAACGATGCGAGCGATGGTCTGCTTTGGAACATTGCGGCTTTTCACGGACGTGCGCGCCCGCTCAAAGAAGTCGGCCGGGATATCGCTCGCGTCTATCTGTCGATCGCGCGCACGCGGCAGCGGTTTGTCGCCATCGACGACGCTTTCGACGTAGCGTATGGCACCCGCAATCAGGTCTGCGTCGATGACCCCGTCGATGAGGCCCATCTCGAGCGCCGCCGCTGCGTTGACCGCGTCGCCCGTCAGGATCATCTCCGCGGCTCGCGCGGGCCCCACGAGACGCGGCAGTCTTTGTGTCCCTCCGGCACCCGGCAGCACCCCGAGGCTGATCTCCGGCAAGCCAAGCCGTGTTTCCGGCGCCGCTACCCGGTAATGGCAACCCAGCGCCAGTTCCAGTCCGCCGCCGAGGACCGCGCCGTGCAATGCTGCTACCACCGGCTTCGCGAACGCGTCCATCAGTGCCGTGAGTTCAGCCGGATCGCGGCCAGCGGAAATACCATGCGCATTGCCGCCCTGAAATTCGCTCACGTCCGCACCTGCGCAGAAGCACCGGCCCTCGCCGGCAATCACCACGCCAGAGACTTCCGGATCGCGCCCCACCGCTTCGAGGGCGTCGAAGAGCGCGGCTCGCACCTGCGCGGACAACGCGTTCACGGGAGGCGCATTGAGCACGAGGAGCGCAATGCGACCGCTTCGTCGGATATCGATAGGTTGAGTCATTGGAACCATTGATCCTTCATGTCGAACGGTGTTCTCTCGAACGTTTCCAGGAGCGCGAACTGCGGATCAATCGCGGGAAGTTCCCGGTTGAAATAGTAGCGGGCGGCCTGCAGCTTGCCGAAGTAGTACCCGGTGTCATTCTGCTTCTCTCCTTCCGCAAGGGCACTACAGGCGACTCGCGCCTGCTTCAGCCACATCCACGCCACGACGACGGTCCCGAATACATCGAGATACACCGTGGCGTTCGCGAGGGCGAGATCCACAACATCGGATTGCGCTGCGATCATGAGCTTGGTTACAGCGTCGAGCCTCGTCAGCGCCCCTCGCAATCGCCCCGCGAATTCGTGCAGCGCCGGGTGGCTGGCCGCCAGTTCGATCTCTTCTTCCACTGTGAGACAGAAGATCCGGAACCCTTCGCCATTCTTCGCGGAGACCTTGCGTCCGAGCAGGTCGAGACCGTGTATCGCCTCGGCTCCTTCATGAATCGGGTTCAGACGTTGATCCCGGTAAAGTTGCTCGAGCGGATACTCCCGCGTGTACCCGGCCCCGCCCAAAACCTGCATGGCCATTTCGTTGCTCGCGCACCCCCACTTTGCCGGCCATGATTTCACCACCGGGGTGAGCACGTCGAGCAGCAAGGCGGCACGTCGCCGTTCGCCTGCGTCGGGATGCGTATGCTGGTCCTCGAACAGCGAGCTCGCGTACAGACACAACGCGAGCGCCCCTTCCGAGTAGGCTTTCTGTGCGATGAGCAGGCGGCGCACGTCGGGGTGCTCGATCAAGGCGACCTGCTTCGACATCGGGTCTTTCTGCGAAGGCAGCCGCCCCTGCTGCCGGTCCCGTGCATAGGCGAGCGACTCCGAGAAGCCTCGCCAGGCCAGGCTGGCCGCAATCAGCCCAACCCCGATGCGCGCCTCGTTCATCATCTGGAACATATGGGCAAGCCCACCATTCTTCTGGCCGACGAGATAGCCGACTGCACCGTCCTGCTCGCCGAAAGAAAGGACCGTGGACTTCGTGTTATGCCAACCCATCTTGTGAAGCAGGCCCGCAAGCGCCACGTCGTTGCGTAATCCCGCCGAACCACCCTCGTTGACCAGCCACTTGGGAACGAGGAATAGCGAAATACCCTTTGCGCCCGCCGGCTCGCCCTGAATTCTTGCCAGCACCATGTGAACGATGTTGTCCGTGAAGTCCTGTTCGCCGCCGGAGATGAACATCTTCTGTCCAAAGATGCGATAGGTGCCGTCAGGTTGCAGAACTGCGCTGGTCCTGATATCGCCCAGCGCGGACCCCTGGCCCGGTTCGGTCAGGCACATCGTGCCCGACGAGCGTCCGTCGCCCATCGCCGGAAGGTAACGCGCCTTTTGCTCATCCGTGCCGAAGGTGCGAAGCAGATTGGCTGCGCCGATCGTCAGAAACGGATAGCCCGCGGTCGCAACGTTTGCGGCAAAGAACTGGGACAACGCCGCACGCAGAACGACTTCGGGCATCCCCAATCCGCCTTCTTCGGCTTCCCAGTGCGCGCTGAGGAAGCCCGCCTCCGCGAATGCGCGCCATGCAGCGCCAGTCTGCGGCAGCAGTCTGGCCTCCCCGGCCTCGAAACGGGGCTCGCACTCGTCTCCTTCGCGGTAGTGGGGCGCGAAGTAGTCCGTCGCGAGGCGACGCGCTGCGTCGAGCGTAGCGTCGAAGGTATGTCGCGAATATTCGGCATAGCGCGGTCGCTCCAGGAGTTGGTCCGTATTCAGAAACTCATAGAGAAGAAATGCCAGCTCACGTTCGCTAATCAAATGACTCATGTTTTCGTTCCACCACTCAAATGCCAGGCGATTGCTCGCTTCATGCTTTGGTTACGCAACGGAGGGACTGCGTATCGATTTCCCCTCCCGCCTGCTCCCTGCCTCGCGGAGGGGAGAACAACATCACCGACGTCGTGACCAATAGTGCGATGCGCGCTGGGCATCGTCGCTCGATCCGCTTACGGCTTGTGATTGCCACCTCAGTGGCCCGTCAAGCGCTTCCCCCGGTAGGTGGCCGGAATGACAGTCAGAATCAGGACTGCGGCCAGCGCCTGAATACAGGCAATTGCAACAAAGCTACTCGTGTAGTGCCCAGTGACGGTCTGGGTCAGCCCCGTCAGCCACGGTGTAAAGAAGCCAGCCAGATTTGCAAACATGCTGATGAATGCGATACCGACTGCCGCCGTCTTTCCGTCCAGCAGGCGCGGGGGCACGTACCAGAAGAGCGAGATGCCGGCACCCGTGCCGCCCAGCGCGAGGACCAACGCGGCAAAGGTCGCCGCGCGGTTGTCGTGCCAGACGAAGACCAGCGCGAGAAGGCTCGCTACGGTCAGCAACGCCGCCCCGGCGCTAAACCAGCGGATCAGGCCCGTGCGCGAGGCCAGGAAACTGATACCGACACTCACGACCGCGCCGAGAATGCAGATCACTGCAAGTGCGTTGCCGATGCTCGCGTAGCCTCCAAAGCCCGCCTGTTTAAGAATGCTCGGAATGAAGAACGCCAGCGCTGCGTTCGAGCACAGCACGCAGAAGTACACCAGAATGAGCTTCCAGATGATCGGCGTGAACAGTTGCGCCCACGGTCCTTCCTTCGATTCCGACACCTGCGCGCCATCCTTGCGCAGGTCGGCATCGACCAGGTGCTTTTGCTCGCTCGACAGCCATTTCGCCGACGCCGGACGGTCAGCGAGGACCAGCGCCGCCAGGCATCCAAGCATGATGGTCGGAATGGACTGGATCAGGAACATCCAGCGCCAGCCAGCCAATCCGCCGAAACCGTTCATGTTCTGTAGCACCACGGCGCCGGTGAGCCCCACCACCACGGTCGAGCAGATCGCCGCGGAATGGAAAATGCTGAAATTTCTCGTGCGCCGCTTCCCTGGGAACCAGTAAGTCAGATAGAGGATGACGCCGGGATAGAACCCGGCCTCAAAAGAGCCCAGCAAAAATCGCAGCAGGTAGAATTCGAGCGGCGTGCGGACGAACATCATCCCCAGGCTGGTTACCCCCCACCCGATCGAAAGCGTTGCGATCACGCGTCGCGCACCGAACTTCTGCAACGACAAGATGCTCGGAATCACGAATACCGAATACCCGATGAAGAACATGCCCGCGCCGAAGCCGTAAACGGCTTCATTGAAATGCAGCTCAGAAAGCATTTGCAGCTTGGCGAATGCGACGTTTGCGCGATCGACCCACGCCAGAAGCCAAAGAAGTGACAGCAGCGGAATGATTCGCCAGGTGGATGACAAGTACGCTCTTTCAAGGATCGTTTCGTCTGAACTACTTATCAATATGGTTGTGCTTTGGGATTCCTGATTCACGCGATGTCTCCTGCTGGTACGGCAATGATTTTATGTCGACCTCTGTCGGGACCCGGCGCCCGCCCGGGTTCTCTTACAGCGCTAATCGATACTTTTCGCGAAGCAGTTTTTTGTCGAATTTGCCGACACTGGTCCGCTCGAGCGACGGCACCATCACGATCCGGTCCGGGATGGCCATCCGAGCGAGGCGCCCGTCTTGCACATATTGGCCGAGGTGGGCTTTCAGAACCGCTTCGTCGGCTTGCGCGCCGGGCTTAAGCACCACCAGCGCGGCGGGGCGTTCCCCCCACACGGGATGCTCCACGGCGATGACCGCGACCTCGTGGACGGCTTCGTGGCGCGAAATCAGATCCTCGATCGTCAGAGACGACACCCACTCGCCTCCCGACTTGATGATGTCTTTCGAGCGATCCTTCAACTGCAGATACCCATCCGGATGCATCACGCCGAGATCGTTGGTGTGCAAATAGCCATCCTGCCATAGGGTCGCCGACGCCTTCGAGTCGTTCAGGTAGCCTTGTGTCAGCCATGGCGCACGAATGACGACCTCGCCGAGGGCTTCGCCGTCGGAAGGCACATCGCTGAGTGCGTCGTTCACCACGCGCAGATCCACGAGCGGCATCGGCCTTCCGGTGCGAGTCCGCAATATGACCTCGTGTGCACTCCCGTCGAGATCGGGGGTCCTGATCTGCGACAGCGTCACAAAGGGGCCCGTTTCTGACATGCCGTAGGCGCCATACACATCAATCCCACGCGCCAGCGCGCGCTCGGCCAATCCTCCCGGCAAAGGGCCGCCGCCGACAATGATCTTCATCGCTGAGAAGTCGGCGCTACGCGCGCGCTCATGGTCGAGCAGCATGTTCAGGATGGTCGCGACGCAGTGGGTGAAAGTCACCCCTTCTCTCTCGATCAGGTTGATCAGATTTTCAGGACTGTATTTGCCCGGATAGACCTGCTTCATCCCGAGGAACGTCGCGATGTATGGGACACCCCACGCGTGGACGTGGAACATCGGTGTCATGGGCATGTAGACGTCGTCGCAATGCATGCGCCCCTGTTTCGCCGCACTGCTGAACGCAACGGCTGTCGACAGCGTGTGCAGCACGATCTGCCGATGCGTGAAGTAGACGCCCTTCGGGTTCCCGGTAGTTCCGGTAGTGAAGAACGTCGTCGCCCGGGTATTCTCATCGAGCTCGGGAAAATCAAAGGATGCAGGCGCCCCGGCGAGCAGCGCCTCGTACTCGATTGCCCCTGCCGGAAGTGGCTCGCCTGAAGCCTCGTGGTCTGCGACTCGTACGACTTTCTTTATGTTCGTCAAGCGGTCGCGCACGCTCTCATAGAGCGGCATGAAATCTTCATTGACGATCAGCACCCTCGCACCGGACGCATTGAGCGTGTATGCAATCTGGTCCGCGGAAAGGCGCACGTTTGCGGTCATCATGACGGCGCCCATCATCGGGATAGCGAAATAGCATTCCAGATATCGATGGCTGTCCCAGTCCATCACCGCGACAGTATCGCCGAGCTTGACGCCCAGCTCCCGCAGGCCACCGGCGAGCCGGCAGACGCGTTCATACAGCTGCCCATAAGTGAAGCGCGAATCCCGATAGACCACTTCCGCGCTGCTGAATCGGGCATGCGACGTGGTCAGCAATTGACGGATCAGTAGTGGATAGGCGTAGGCGGACGTAGTCTGCTCTGCCATTTCCGGCTGTACCATAAAATTCTCCTTGCTCCCGGAGGGGTGCGACCGGGTACCTTGCACCCGGATGTTTTCCGCCTGCGCTCGTTGCGCGACGCGTTTCCGCTGTTCGATGCAATGTTCCGGTATCAGCGTTGCATCACATCCAGCTCAGCACCTGTCCGCCGTCGACGACGACGGCCGAGCCGGTCATGTAGCTGCTCGCGCGCGATGCGAGCAAGAGCGTCGCACCGTCGAGTTGATCGACCTCCCCGATGGCGCGCATGGGAATGCGTTTGATCAGACCCTCCTCTAATCCGCGCGTCTGGAATTCCGCATGCATCTCGGTGCGGAAATTTCCGGGACACAGCGCATTGACGCGAACACCCTTGCCAGCGAGTTCGAGCGCCATCGTTTGGGTCAGGCTCAGTACCGCCGCCTTCGACGCCCCATAGCTCGTCATGTATCCGCCCGCGCGCAGACCCGAGGTCGATGCCACGTTGATGATCGAGCCGGCACGTTGAGCTACCATGCTCCTCGCCGCCTCCTGAGCGAGCAGAAACGCCCCTTTCAGGTTGACATCGAATACGCGTTCGATCTCCTCGAGCCGCTGATCGAGAAAGCGCTCTGTGTAGATGACGCCGGCATTGTTGAACAGGATGCCGATCGGCTTGCCGACCTGTTTCCCGGCGCTCGCCCATGCCTGCGTGATCGATTGAGGCGACGCCACGTCCAGCTCGACGCCAAACGCGCTGTAGCCTTCGGCACGCAGCCGCTGAACCTCGGCTTCGATGCGGTCCAGCCGCCTTGCGGCCAGTACCACGGTCGCGCCGGCACGCGCCATCAGGCCCGCGACATGCAGGCCGATACCGCTGGATGCGCCGCTGATGAATGCGGCCTGCCCGTCCAGACTAAACAAGGACTCGATGTTGTTCATGAAGAGGTTCGATGCTGAAATGAGGTGGTCGTGATGCGAATGACGCCGTGCAGTACCCAGGCAATCAGCCGTGGATACATGGCTCACCCAGGACTGATCCGTCATCGCACTGCCTTCGCTGTACGCGACAGCCGCGTGATGAAGTCATGCAGATGCGTCGCGACGGCGGCCGGTTGCTCGAGATGCGGCCAGTGGCCCGAATCCCTCACCACCTGAAACTGGCAGTTCGTGAATCTCGCCGCGACATGCCTGGCCAGAAACTCGGGGGTGAAGACGCCATCGTCTGTCGTGGCGATCACGATGACTGGCACCTCGACACGCGAGTGCTCATTGCCAGAGGAATGGCCGCCGGTCCAGGCCTCCAGCTGCTCAATGACGAGCGATGTGGGGGTGGCAAGCGTCGACTGAACCAGCAGGTTCAGTCCGTCATCTGGCAAGTGGGTTGAGCGTGCGAGTTTGCCGGCCCTGGCGACTGCCTCGTCAGGTTGCGCCGCCCGCTGCCTGAACGCCGCCATCTGGACATCCGGAAGCGGACAGCCCGCCAGCGGCGCCGGCGTGATCAGTGCCAGTCCCGCAAGCCGGTTCCCCAACTCTCTCGCCGCAAGTTCGGCGATTTGTCCGCCCATGCTGTGCCCCACGACGACAACCGGCACATCGACGGACGTCCTGACACGGGCGATCGTATCGAGTACCTGCCCGGCATAGCTCATCAGCGTCTCGCCGGACGATGAGGCGAGACGGGCAGGACGCAGCCCGACCGCGACTTTCCTCCAGCCAGGCCAGCGCATCGCATCGGCAACCAGCTGCCACGCCTCCGGGCAGTCGAGATAGCCGTGAACGAAAACGACTATCCCGTCGGCCTGTCGGGCCGGATTGGATAAATCCAGCCAGCTTTCGTCCGCAGCGAGCGGATCCGAAGAGGATTGACCGGTTACTTCATTGGCGTGATGAACTTTCATTTTGCCCTTCATTTCATTCGCGGACGGGAACCCGGCGAGAACCTTTCAGCAGTTCATCAGGTCAGCCGAGCAGGCCACACCCCCTGGCAACAGGCGACAATCGGGGTTCTTACGCCGTCGGGTTCAAATGCCCGGAGAACCACGCGAGCGCTGCGGAACACGTGGTCTCGAATGCGCTCAGGTAACCGTCGTAGTGGCCGCCCTCGAACATGACGAGCCGCTTCGGTTCCTTTGCCTGTTCATAGGCTGCGAGCGCCAGGTCGGTCGGCGTTGTTTCGTCGCGGGTACCGACAACCATCAATAGCGGCTTTGGGGCAATTCGCGGGATCCAGAGACCCGGCTCGTACATTTGCGCACGGCGGCTCGACTGAAGCGTAACGACCTCGCCGTGATCCACGCCGTCCGGGATCGGGAAGTGATCACGAAAGTCGATGGAGGCCTGCGAGCGATATGCGGCCCGGACGGTCAGGTCCGTGCTGACAACCAACTGCGTCATCGGTGGTTCGCCGCGGCTTTGCGCGCGCTCGTCTTCGTTGAACAACTCGTTCAGTGCCGGGCGCGCGGCCGCTGTGACGCGCCGCAAGCTCTGCTCGTATCCGCTGATCGTTGGCACCTGGCTAACGACGGCCTTGAGGCGCGAGTCGGTCGCCGCCAGCACCAGCGCGTGGCCGCCCGCATAGCTGGTCCCCCACAAGCCGATTCGGGATGCATCCACGTCTTGCATCGTCTCGATGTAAGAAATCACGCGACGCCAATCGGAGATCTGCTGCCACGGATCGATATCGCCGCGCACCACACCGCCGCTCAGCCCAAAATTACGATGATCGTGCACGACGACGACGAATCCCGCCGCAGCAAAGCGCTCCGCAAAGGCTGCCAGCCCGCGATATTTGAGTCCGGCGAAGCCGTGCGCCATCGTAATCGCGGGACGAGGGCCGTGATAGCCGTGCGGGCGGTACATCCAGGCATGAACGCTGACTTCGCGGTCAACGGGAATCAAGACTTGATCAGGCTGCATGGTGCGGCTCCATCTATTCAGGGTTTGCGGACAATCAGTTGCCGCTGAACGTCAGATCGGGACGTGCGGCACCGTTCTCGAGCGCCTTCGCCGCCGACTCGATGCCGCGGACGACGTCCTCAGTTGCAACAAGGCCTGAAACCTGTTCGATCATCACTTCGTCGGCCGCCCGCACGCCACTTGCAGACCACGTCGAGAGAATCGCCTTTGTCACCGCATGTGCGCGGGTAGGCCCGCGCGCGAGACGCTTTGCCAGTTCCAGCGCGGCCTCGTCGAGCTGCTCGTCGGCGACAACGCGCGTCACGAGGTTCAGCCGGCTCGCCTCTTCGGCGCCGATCTCCTCGCCCAGCATCACGAGCCTCGTGGCCACCGACCGGCCGGCCCGCTCGGCGACGCGCTGCACGCCTCCGGCGAGCGGCGCAACGCCGAGCGTGACTTCTGGAAACCGGAACGTCGCCGAGTTGCCCGCGATGATGAGGTCGGTGTGAAGCGCGAGTTCCAGTCCGCCGCCGAACGCTCGTCCGTGCACCGCCGTGACAGTCGGAATGGCGAGCGATTCAATCATGTTCAGAATGCCGTTGGAAAAGCCAAACCGTTCACGCCTTTCCAGATGTGTGGTCAGCGAACGCCATTCGCGGAAATCGCCGCCAAGACAAAAATCTGGACCATCGCCGCGGATCAAAAGCGCGCGAATGCCGGCGCGGACCAGCTTGCGCACGCTGGAGCCGATATCGCTGAAAACCTGCCGCGTGAGGCGATTTTGTGGGGGACGCTGAAGCGACACGATACCGACGTCGCCGACTCGCTCGTAGGAGACGAATCCATTCCTGGAGAATTCTTTCACGCTCATGGAGTTTGTTCCGTGCGATGGGTTCATCTGTACGCTG
>DASZCC010000038.1:0-4674 GCA_035943485.1 Rhizomicrobium sp.
GGCATGTCCGATTACGTGCGGGAGGTGACTAACGCGCTCATCGATCGTTTCATCGCCGACGGAACATGTGAGTTCAAGTCTGCCTTCGCCAATCTCCTGCCCATGACCGTCATCGCCGACTCGCTGGGCGTGCCCCGCTCCGACATGGGCCGCTTTCGGCTCTGGTCGGACGCGTTCGTGACGCAGCTCGGCGGCGTAGCGGACAAGGCTGCACGCGTCGACGCGGCGCGTAAGATCGTTGAATTCCAGCACTATTTCGTCGACCGCATCGAGGAAAAGCGGAGAAACCCGACTGAAGACATCATCTCCGATCTGGTCCACGCCGATCTCGCTGAGGAGGGCGACCCGCGAAAGATGGATCATGCCGAGCTGATCTCGATCATCCAGCAGATCCTGGTGGCAGGCAATGAAACGACCGCCCACACGCTGACGGCGGGCCTGTACTACCTGCTCGCATTTCCGGACCAGTTCCGCGCCTTGAAGCAAGACGCCGCGCTCGTTCCGAATTTTGTCGAGGAGACGTTGCGTTATCTTTCACCCACCAACAACATGTGGCGCGTGGCAACAGACTCCGCCGAGCTAAGCGGAGTTCCCATTCACAAGGGCGATCTTCTTCTGTTGCGCTACGGATCTGGCAATCGCGACAGACACCATTTCCCCGATGCCGATCGCTTCGATGTCACACGCGACAACGCAAAGACGCACCTCGCGTTTGGCGCTGGCATACACACCTGCATCGGCGCACAACTCGCCCGCAAGGAAATGCAGATTGCCTTTCCCATTCTGTTCGAGCGTCTGCACAACCTGAGACTCGGCGCCGGGCAATCGGAACTGCGTTACGATCCGAATATCCTGCTCCGTGGCGTCACGGAGTTGTTCATCGCGTTCGACGGGAATTGAGCAGCAATTTATGGCCCCCAGATCCGGCAAATCGCCACCAAAGCCAACCTCCGACGAGAGAGTTCTGTCCGAACTGGAGCCCGATGGTGTTGCGATGTCCGGCAGCTGGCAGAAGCGCAAGAGCGCACAGACCCGCACGGCCATCCTTGAAGCTGCGATCGATTGCCTGTCGGAGACCGGCTACTCGAACACCACGACGCAACTGATCGCCAAGCGCGCGCAGATTTCGCGCGGCGCCATGCTGCATCACTACGCTACCAAACAGGAACTCGTTGCGTCCCTGATCGACTACGTCATCTTCCGCCGCATCCAGCTCTTTATCGAGGGCATCGCGACCATTTCCGAGGAAGCGCGCATAAGCCGCCAGGTTGGTATCGAGCTCTACTGGCAATCATTGCTGACGCGCGAGTTTGCGGCCTACCTCGAACTTCGTCTCGCCGCCAGAACCGACAAGGAGCTGCGTGCCATTCTGCTGCCGCGGGCGCGCAAATACGACAGGGTCGAGCGCGACACAGTTCTTGGCTCGTTTCCCGAATGGGCCGAACATCCCGCCGAGTACAAGCTTGCGATGGACTACTGCATTGCGAGCATGGAAGGGCTGCTTCTGAACAAGGACATCTGGAACGACCGTACGAGGCGCCAGCAACTGCGCGACTTCATTTCGGCCACGCTGCTGTTGCTTCGTGACGGCAAGATTCAGATGCCGGCGGCACGGAGCAATCCCGATGCGTGACATCCCAAATTCTGTAGGAGAGTAACATGTCAAAGATCATTGCCGTCCGTATGCCGAAATGGGGTCTTGCGATGCAGGAAGGCACTGTCGTGCATTGGTGGAAGGAGCCCGGCGCCACCATCACGGAAGGCGAGGATCTCGTCGATATCGAGACGCCCAAGATCACCAACGTGTACGAAAGTCCGGAACCAGGCGTCCTGCGCCGCATCACTGCACAAGCCGGTGAGACGCTGCCCGTTGGCGCGCTGTTGGGCGTCATGGCAGATGCATCCGTCGGCGAGGCCGAGATCGACACGTTCGTTGCCGATTTTCAGGCGAACTTTGTTCCTCCCGCACAGGACGATGCAGGCGGCGGTCTTCCACTGCACAACATCGATGTCGGCAAGCGCACGATACGCGTTGGCCGGACTGGCGCCGAAAACGGGACGCCGGTTGTCATGATCCATGGCTATTCCGGCGATCTCCACAACTGGCAGTTCAACATGGAAGCGATCGGTGCCGAGCATCCGGTCATCGTCTTCGATCTGCCCGGACATGGCGGCTCCTCGAAGAACGTCGGCGACGGATCGCTCCAGTCGCTTTCGGATATCGTCGCGGCCACGTTGAAGAGTCTCGATGTCAGCCGCGCCCATATCATTGGACATTCGCTCGGTGCGGCGGTGGCCGCCCGGCTGGCTGTCGATCACGCCGATATGGTGCAGACGCTGACGCTGATCAGTCCTGCGTCCCTGCCTGGGACTACTATCTCGGCGGAATTTCTCACGGGTATCGCCGAGGGCCAACGCGCACGCGACCTGAAGCCCTTTCTGGAAATGCTGTTCGCCGACCCCTCGCTGGTCACAAAGGACATGATCGAGGAGATGGTGAAGTTCAAACGGCTCGACGACGTGGAGACCGCGCTGAAGACGATCCGCGACACGCTCGTGGCGAACGATGACCGCGCGGCACTCGCGCGGGACCTGTCGAAGATTCCCTCCGCGACGGTTATCGCGAGTAAATCGGACCGCATCGTCGGCGCGCCCGACGCGTCAAAGCTGCCAAGCGGCTTCAAGGTGCATTGGATCGAGGGCGCGGGACACATGCCGCACATCGAGAAGGCGGCAGAGGTCAACGACATCCTGCTCGGCGTTCTCCGCTCCTAGCGGATTTTACGCGGCGCCGCGCAGCATCTTGATGATGGCGGAGAAATCCTTCGCCATGCTGCCTTGCGCGCCGAACATGGAGTAAAGCTGGGCCGCCTGGGCGCCAAGCGGCGTGTTGGCGCCCACGGCCGATGCCGCCGTCTGGGACAGCTTCAGATCTTTCAGCATCAGCGCCGTGGCGAAGCCGCCGGCATAGTCGCGGTTGGATGGCGCGTTCGGCACCGGCCCCGGCACAGGGCAGTAGCTCGTCAACGACCAGCACTGGCCCGACGCCGCCGACATGATGTCGAACAGCTTCTGGTGTTCCAGACCGAGCTTCTCTCCGAGAGCGAAGGCCTCGCACGTACCGATCATAGAGATCGCCAACAGCATGTTGTTGCATATCTTGGCGGCCTGTCCCGCGCCGGCTCCGCCAGCGTGGACAATACGCTTGCCCATCTTCTCAAGGATCGGCTGCGCGCGCGCAAAGGCCTTGTCGCTGCCGCCGCACATGAATGCGAGCGTGCCGGCTTCCGCGCCGCCGACGCCGCCAGAGACGGGTGCATCGAGGAAATCGAAGCCTGCTTTTTCCGCTGCCGCGTGGACTGCGCGCGCGGATTCGATGTCGATGGTAGAGCAATCGATCAGAAGCGCGTCTTTGCGCGCTGCCACAAGGACGCCGTTCTTCTGATAGCAGACGCGGACATCCTCGCCGCGTGGAAGCATCGTGATGACGACATCGGCTTCCCGGACGGCGGCCTGCATGTTCGCCATGACCTTTGCGCCATCCTGTTCCAGCACTTTGAGCGCCGCTGCGCTGAGGTCGAACGCGTGGAGCTCGTGCCCGGCCTTCAGAAGATTGCGGGCCATCGGCCCGCCCATGTTGCCTACACCGATGAAGGCGACAGATGTCATAGGGGCAGTTCCTTTTCTCCGAGCGGTGCGAAATATGCGTCGATATCCGCGTCGCTCACTTGCGATATCGAACGGGGGCGCCAGTTCGGCGCACCATCCTTGTCGATGATCGTGGCGCGGACGCCTTCGTAGAAGTCGTGGCCCGCGATGACGCGGTTCACCATGCGATATTCCATCCGCATGCACGCATCGAAATCCAGCGCCCTGCCCTCGCGGATCTGGCGAAGGGCGAGTTTCGTGGCCGTCGGCGATTTGGTTCGGATCACCTTCGCGGTATCGGCCGCAAAATTGGTATCGTCCTTGTCCAGCGCTGCCAGCACATGCTCAACCGTCGCGCCGGAGAACACAGCGTCGATCTTATCGCGATACGCGAGAAGGTACGTGTCGGGTACGGTCTCCGTAAATTCGCGCAACGCGATATCGACTTCGATACCGTCGGCCAACTGGTTGATCAGCGCGGCATGCTTCACCGCAGGCACAAAGTGCGTAGCGACACCTGCGTAGATCGCATCCGGCGTCTTCAGGCGTGCACCTGTCAGACCAAGATACGTGCCGAGCTCGCCCGGCATCCGCGGCAGGAACCAGCTGCCGCCGACATCGGGGAACAGGCCGATGCCAGTCTCCGGCATGGCGAACAATGTCGTCTCGTCCGCGATGCGATGGCTGCCATGCACTGACACGCCCACGCCGCCACCCATGACGAAGCCACGGATGAGCGCGACATAAGGTTTGGGGAAATGCCTGATCGTGGCGTTCAGCAGATACTCGTCGCGATAGAAGTCGAACGCGTAATCGGTACCCGCCTTGCCACTTTCATAGAGCGTGCGGATATCACCACCGGCGCAGAACGCACGGTCGCCGGCACCCTGGATCACGACGGTCTGCACGCCCGGATGACGTGCCCACAGATCAAGCCGCGCCTTCAATTGCAGACACATGTCATGCGTCAGCGCGTTCAGCGCCTTCGGCCGATTGAGCGTGACGAGGCCGATGGCGCCACGCCGT
>DASZCC010000039.1:0-3216 GCA_035943485.1 Rhizomicrobium sp.
GATGCCGGCGACCACGCCTAAAGGCTGGCGCATGGAATAGATGTCGATGCCGGGACCCGCACCTTCGGTGTACTCGCCCTTCTGCAGATGGGGGATGCCGCAGGCGAACTCGATGACTTCCAGGCCGCGCTGGATGTCGCCCTTGGAGTCCGCCACCACCTTGCCGTGCTCGGCCGACAGCATATGGGCGAGTTCGTCCATGTGCTTCTCGATCAGGCCCTTGAAGTTGAACATCACCCGCGCCCGGCGCTGCGGGTTGACCGACGCCCATTCAGGGAACGCCTTCTTCGCCGCCTCGACCGCCACACGCATCTCGGCCCGGCTGGCCAACGCCACGCGGGCCTGCACCTCGCCGGTGGCGGGATTGAACACATCGCCGAAACGCCCAGACGTGCCAGGAACGATCTTGCCGGAGATGAAATGGTCAATGGTGCGCATGCGAAGGCCATAAAGTTGGGCTGCTGCGATGGTCCTAGCACCGTGTGCGGTGTGAAAAAAGCTTCCCCAAAGGAGGCATTATTTCCGCGTGATTGCTGTGCGCTCCCGCGATCTAATGTTGTCGCCTTCCTCGCGCCGGAGACTGTCCATGTCGCAGCCCTATGAGACGCTTCTGATCGAGAAGAAGGGGCAGGTTGACTGGGTCACGCTCAACCGGCCGGACGCGCTGAACTCGCTGAACGATGTGCTCGTCGATGAGCTGCTGGATTATTTCGGCAAGCTGTATTTCGACCGCTCGGTGCGCATCGTTGTGCTGCGAGGTGCAGGGCGCGCGTTCTGTGCCGGCCTTGATCTCAAGCAATCCGGCGCGCGGCGCAACAGCGAAGGCGCGAACACGGGCGGTCCTGACGCCGGCCTGCTCAGCCAGCGGCGGATCAGCGAGATCGTGCTGCGCATGCGCCGCTGCGGCCAGCCGATCATAAGTCTGGTGCACGGACCCGCATGCGGTGGCGGCTTCGCGCTGGCGTTGGCCTCCGACATCCGCATCGCGGGACAAAGCATGCGCATGAACGCGGCCTTCATCCGTATTGGTCTCTCAGCGTGCGATATTGGCGTGTCTTATTTCCTGCCACGTCTCGTCGGTGTGTCCGTCGCATCCGAACTCATGCTGACAGGCCGCTTCATCAATGCGGATCGCGCTCTGCGCACCGGCCTCGTATCCGAGGTCGTGGACGACAGCGATCTCGCGAAAGCTGCTGAACCTTACATCGAGGAAATGATCACGACCGCGCCGCTGGGGCTGAGGCTCACCAAGGAGTGCCTCAACATGAGCGTGGACGCGCCCAGCCTTGAAGCCGCCATCAACATGGAAGACCGCAACCAGATCCTGTGCAGCCAGACCAGCGATGTGCGCGAGGGCATGACGGCTTTCCTGGAGAAGAGAAAACCGGTCTACTTGAACCGATAAGACATCCAACAAAAGACCAAGGGGAAGAAACAATGAAGGCTGCCGTATTGCGCGAAGTGGGCAAGCCGCTCGCTATCGAAGAAGTTCAGATCAACAAGCCCGGTCCGCATGAAGTGCTGATACGCACGGCCGCCGCCGGTGTGTGCCACTCGGATCTGCATTTCATCGAAGGCTCGTATCCGGCGCCGGTGCCCGTCGTGCTCGGTCATGAATCCGCGGGCATCGTGGAGCAAGTGGGCAGCGAGGTGCGGACCGTCGCGCCCGGCGATCACGTCATCACCTGCCTGTCTGCGTTCTGCGGCCACTGCGAACATTGTTTGACCGGACATCTCTCGCGCTGCCAGTCGCCAGAGACCAAGCGCCAGGCGTCAGACGAACCGCGCCTGTCGAAGGATGGCGGCACGCTCAACCAGTTCCTCAATCTCTCGTCGTTCGCGGAGCAGATGCTGATTCACCAGAACGCCTGCGTGAAGATCCGGCCGGACATGCCGCTCGATCGCGCCGCACTGATCGGCTGCTCGGTGATGACGGGCGTCGGCGCCGTGATCCACACGTCAAATGTGCGCCCCGGCGAGACGGTTGCTGTCATTGGCTGCGGCGGTGTCGGCCTCGCCTGCATCAATGGCGCCGCGATCGCGGGCGCCGGTCGCATCATCGCGGTCGACATGGTCGGCTCGAAGCTCAATCTCGCGAAGCATTTCGGTGCAACGGATGTGGTCAATGCCAAGGACGGCGATCCCGTCGCGCAGGTGATCGAGATGACCAAGGGTGGAGTGCATCACTCATTCGAGGCCATCGGTCTCAAGCAGACGGCCGAGCAGGCGTTCAAGATGCTCGCGCGCGGCGGCACGGCGAACATCATCGGCATGATCCCGCTGGGCACGAAGATCGAACTCGACGGCTTTGCCTTTCTCGGCGAGAAACGGATTCAGGGTTCGCTTATGGGATCGAACCGCTTCCCGGTGGATATGCCGCGGCTCGTCGATTTCTACATGTCCGGCAAGCTGAAACTCGACGACATGATCTCTCGCAGGATCAAGCTGGCTGATATCAATGGTGCGTTCGATGAGCTTAAGCGCGGCGAAATCGCCCGTTCGGTCATTGAATTCACCTGATCGTCAATTACATCGCTGTTACTGAGGAAGCATCGGGTGACCGCATTAGGGAGCGGTGTCGCGCGCGGTTAGAATCAGTGATTCGGGCGACCTGTTCGGGATTTCACTAAATTCGCCGAAAGTGCGATGTTAGGGAAGTCCTTGGGGTGGGGACTGCCGGAGCGCGTCGTGCATCAACTTGTGCATTTCATTGGCTGGGGTTGCGTCGCCTTGTCTGTGGCAGGCGCGGTGTATGCGTTGCTGGCCGCCGCCGTACTCGGCCGCTTTGCAGCAGCGCCAGCAGAGATTCAGAAAGCGCGTCCCGCGGTCACACTGCTGAAGCCGCTGCATTTCGACTCGCCGGGACTTGAGGGCGATCTCGATACCTTTCTCGAACAAGACTACGGGGCGCCAATCCAGATCGTGTTCGGCGTTCAGAGCGAGGCCGATCCTGCGATCGCCGTCGTGCGGCATCTGATGGCGCGTCACCCGGGCGTCGACATGACGCTGGTGATCGACACACGCAGCTATGGCTCGAACGCAAAGGTCTCCAATCTCATCAACATGGCGGAACAGGCCAAGCACGACGTGCTCGTCCTCAGTGACAGGGACATCGCCGTGCCGCGTGATTGGCTGTCGCGACTCGTGGACCTGCTGGGTCAGCCCGGTGTCGGCGCAGTGACGTGTCCCTACACGGGCGGGCACGGCAACAGCGCG
>DASZCC010000040.1:0-3088 GCA_035943485.1 Rhizomicrobium sp.
TGCAGTTCCCGGAAGTGCGCTCATACGAACTAGATCGCACCTGCGCTTTGCAGTTTTGCGACGTCGGCGTCCGAAAAGCCCCAGGCCTTGAGCGCGTCAGGGCTGGAACCTTTCGGCGGGCCCTGCACTTCCGGCGCGGTCCGCGAGAAGCGCGGCGCAGGCGCGGGCTGCACGACACCGCCGACTTCGACGAACGTCTTGCGGGCGACATTGTGCGGATGCTTCGGCGCCTCTGCCAGCGAGAGCACAGGCGCATAGCAGACGTCGCTGCCGAGCATGACCGCGTCCCATTCGTCGCGCGTCTTGGTCTTGATGACGGCCGCCAGCTTTTCGGTCAGCGCCGGCCAGGCGTTGCGATCCATCTGCGCGGCAAACGCAGCGTCGGTGATGCCGGCCTTCTCGATGAGCTCCTTGTAGAACTGCGGCTCGATCGAACCCAGCGCGATGTGCTTGCCGTCCTTGGTCTCGTAGGTGTCGTAGAAGTGCGCCGCGCCGTCGAGCAGGTTCTGCCCACGCGCGTCCTTCCACGCACCCATCGCGTTCATGCCGTAGAACATCGCCATCAGCGACGAAGCGCCGTCGGTCATCGCGGCGTCGACGATCTGGCCTTTGCCCGAACGCTGCGCCTCAAGGATGCCGCACACCACGCCGAAGGCGAGATACAAGGCACCGCCGCCGAAATCGCCGACGAGATTGAGCGGCGGAACAGGCTTGGCGTCCGCGCGGCCCATGCCGTGCAGCGCACCGGTCAGCGCGATGTAATTGATGTCGTGGCCCGCGGCATTGGCCAGAGGTCCCGTCTGTCCCCATCCCGTCATACGGCCGTAGACCAGTTTCGGATTGCGCTTCAGGCAGACATCAGGTCCGACGCCGAGCCGCTCCATCACGCCCGGACGAAAGCCCTCGATCAGCGCATCGGCCTTGTCGATCAGCTTCAGTGCCGTCTCGACGCCTTCCGGCTTCTTCATGTCCAGCGCGATCGCCTTGCGTCCGCGATAGGTGATCTCGCCATTGCCCGGCGAGCGGCCACCTTTGCGGTCAATCCGGATAACCTCGGCGCCCATGTCCGAGAACAACATCGCGGCGAAGGGCCCTGGCCCGATACCGGCGAATTCCACGATCTTGATGCCGTGCAGGGGACCCATGAATGACCTCACTCGCAATTGTGCCGCATTTCCCTCATAGCTGGCGGCGAATGACAGGACAACGCAAAGGGGCCGCCATGCGAAATCTCGTCACCGCCTTGTTTGCAGCTCTCCTTGCCGCCGCTACGGCAACTCCGGCTACCGCTGAGCCGAAGCCCGTCCTCAAGGTCGACAAAGTCACCGCCGTGATCGTGAACGCGCATCTGGTGGTCACCGCGAGCGGCGCTGTCCGGACCGGCGGCTGGACTGTTCCCCGCCTGCACATGGTCAACTTCCACAAGCCGGACGGCGACACCGAGATCGTTCAGTTCCTGGCAACGCCGCCGCTGGCGGATGCGATCGTGATCCAGGCGCTGGTGCCGATTGCGACGACGGCAACGTTCCCGCTGCCACCCTCTACCGTCACACAGGTCAAGGTCGTCTCGGAATCCAACAGCGTCGTGGCGCCGATTACGCCGTCGCACTGACCGGTTCGAGCGCCTTGTCGATGACCTTCACCAGCAGCTCCGGCTCGCGTGCGCCCGAGATCATCATCCGGCTGTCGAAGATAAATGTCGGCACACCGCTGATGCCCATCTCGTTGGCAAGACCGGCCTCGCGTTCGACCTCGGCCAAGTCCGCATCGCCGGCGAGAAGCTTTGCCACCAGCGCCGCGTCCATGCCGGCTTCACCGGCAAGTTCGGCCAGCATCGCCGGATCGCCGATGTCGCGGCCCTCGATGAAATAGGCGCGAAAGAACCGCTCGACAACACTGTCCTGCAGGCCCGCGCCTGCCGCCCAGCGGATGACCCGATGCGAGTCGAGCGTGTTTGGCGATTTCAGAATTTTGTCGAAAGCGAATGAGATGCCCTCGCCTTCCCCCTCGGCAACAATCGCGTCGCGCATGGCGCCACTGCGCGGATTGTCGCCGAACTTGGCCTTCATGTAGGCCTTCCGGTCGACGCCTTCGCGCGGGATCGTGGGATCGAGACGATAAGGCCGCCAGAAAATCTCGAACGGGACATCCGGCCGCATGGCGAGCGCGCGCTCCAGCCTGCGCTTGCCGATGAAACACCAGGGACACACAGTGTCCGACACGATATCGATCTGCATCCTTCCAGTTTAGCACCGGAGCTTTCCATGACCACCGATCTTTCCGGCCACACGGCACTTGTAACGGGCGCAACCAGCGGGCTCGGCCGGCATTTTGCCAAGGTGCTTTCAGGCGCCGGCGCTGCCGTCGCGCTGGCCGGCCGGCGCGCGGACCGGCTGGCTGCGGTCAAGGCCGAGATCGAAAGCGCAGGCGGCAAGGCAATCGGCGTCGAACTCGATGTCACCGATGCGGCGGCGATCGCGCCTGCCCTCGATCGCGCCGAAGCGGCGCTCGGGCCGGTCGATATCCTCGTCAACAATGCCGGTCTCAGCGTGCTTGGTCTGGCGGCGGACGTTTCAGCGTCTGATTTCGACAAGGTGATGTCGACCAATCTGCGGGCGCCATTCCTGCTCGCGACCGAAGTCGGCCGCCGCCTGATGAAAGCCAAGCGCGAGGGCCGCATCATCAACATCGCCTCCATCGGCGCGTTTCGTGTGCTGCCAGGCACGACGCCTTATTGCATGTCCAAGGCTGGCCTCGCCATGATGACCCAGTGCCTCGCGCGCGAATGGGCGAACAAGGGCATCACCGTCAACGCGATCTGCCCCGGCTTCATCGAGACCGAACTCAACGACGAGTGGTTCGGCAGCGACAAGGGCAAGGCACAGATCGCCGGCTTTCCGCGCCGCCGCCTCGAGCAGGCGACAGATCTGGACGGCATGCTTCTGCTCCTTGCATCGGATGCTTCACGCGCGATGACGGGGTCGGTTCTGACGATTGATGACGGACAGAGTCTCTAGACCGTTTTTCCTCCCCCGTTTACGGGGGAGGTGGATTGCGATGCGCAGCATCGCAAGACGGAGGGGGACGC
>DASZCC010000041.1:0-2805 GCA_035943485.1 Rhizomicrobium sp.
TTCCCGTCATCACGACGGTCATCTCGCGGAAGTGGATATCATAGCGGCCGCCAACACGCGGTTCGACATGCACTTCGCCGAGCCAGTTCCTCAGGATTGCAGGTTCAGTCAACGCCGCCCACACCTGTGAGACGGGGCGAGGAATGACTCGTTCGAAGGTCACCACATGCGATCCGTCTGCACGTTTCGTCAGCGTTCCATCGATCATTTCAGCAACTCCTCCTCCAGCGCGTCGAGCTTGCCGGACCAGAATTTCCGCAGGTCATTCACCCAGTCCGCCAGCTTTGCGATGCCTTCTTCGTCGAGTTCGTAGATCCGCCTCTGTGCTTGTGCCCGCACCTTCACCAGCTTGGCTTCGCGCAAGGTCTTCAGATGTTGCGAGATCGCCGGCGCGCTCATGTCGAAGCGACTCGCGATATCGCCGGATGAAAGGGCACCTGCGGACAGCATCTCGACGATGCGCTGACGGGTGGGATCGGCAAGCGAGGCGAGACTGTTCATGCCTCTATTATGTAGGTTGCACTTAATTAAGTAAATACGAAATTACGCTCGCTTGCGGCTTTGGAAGCTCGCGCCTATCTAACAAACGGCTGAACGGCTGATTTATAATTCACACACCGCCATAGGGGCTTAGACCCGCCTGGCGAGAGGAAGCGCACATGTCGATACCGCAGTCTGCCGGCGGTCCCATCGAGTCCAAGGCTGATCTGGTTGAGCACCTCGCGAGCGGTTCGAAGCCGCGCTCGGAGTGGCGCATCGGCACGGAGCACGAGAAATTCGTCTACGACCCCGTCACCTGCAAACCGCTGCGCTACGATACCAAGCCGGGCATCCGTCAGCTGCTGGAGGGCATGGAGCGCTTCGGCTGGGCGCCGGTGAAAGAGGGCGAGAACATCATCGGCCTCACGCAGAACGGCGCGTCTCTCAGTCTTGAACCCGGCGGCCAATTCGAGCTTTCGGGCGCGCCGCTGCGCACGGTGCATGAGACCTGCGCGGAGGTGAACACGCATCTGGTGCAGGTGCGCGAGGTCGCGGCCGAGATGAACGCCGGCGTGCTCTCGCTCGGCTTCGCGCCGAACTGGTCGATGGAAGACACGTCGCAGATGCCGAAGGGCCGCTATCAGATCATGCGGCGCTACATGCCGAAGGTCGGCGGCTATGGGCTGGAGATGATGTTCCGCACCTGCACGGTGCAAGTGAATCTCGACTTCTCCTCCGAAGCCGACATGGTCAAGAAATTTCGTGTGGGTCTCGCGCTGCAACCGATCGCCACCGCGCTGCTGGCCAATTCGCCTTTCCGCGAAGGCAAGCCGAATGGCTTCCTGTCGTATCGCTCGCAGATATGGACCGACGTCGACAATGCGCGCGCCGGCATGCTGCCGTGGGTGTTCGAGGACGGCATGTCGTTCGAGCGCTATGTCGACTACGCACTCGATGTGCCGATGTATTTCGTCTATCGCGACGGCAAGTACATCGATGTCGCCGGCCGCAGCTTCCGCGATTTCCTCGCCCGCAAGATTCCGGAGGTGAAGGACATCACGCCGATGATGAGCGACTGGGCTGATCATCTCACGACGATCTTCCCCGAAGTGCGGCTCAAGAAATTCCTGGAGATGCGCGGCGCTGACGCGGGCCAGTGGCGGCGCATCTGCGGCATGCCGGCACTGTGGGTCGGCATCTACTACGATCAGGTCTCGCTCGACGCGGCCTGGGACCTCGTGAAAGACTGGACGGCGGAGGAGCGTCAGGCGATGCGCGACGCGGTGCCGAAGCAGGCCTTCAAGGTGCCGTTCCGCAACACGACCGTGCATGCCATCGCGCACCAGATGCTCGAGATCTCGTCAGCCGGGCTTCAGCGCCGCGCCGAACTCGACAGCGTCGGCATGTCGGAAGACGGCTTCCTCAATCCGCTGCGCGAGCTTGTGTCACGCGGCTATACGCGCGCCGAGGAATTGCTCAAGAACTATCACGGCGTCTGGAACCGCGATCTGACGCGGTTGTTCTCGGAATACAATTTCCTCTAGCGGCTCACCGCTTCGTCCAGCCACCGCCCATCGGCTTGTAGTACTGCCCGGGCGCGACCTTGCCGATGAGGAGCGTGCCTGTCGCTTGCGCTGCGGCTTCGGGTGAGACGCCGGACTTGGCGGCGGTCTGTGCGTAGACCGCACGGCGGCCGGCGTTGATCGCATTGACGGCGGCGGTGACGCTGCCGTCGGCCGATCCGTTGACGAAGCCCAGATAGCCGTCGCCCTGTTCGCCAACAGTGGCGGCTGCCTTCGCCTGATCGACGATCGCCTTGTCTGCGGCGGGATCTGCCATGGCGGAGGAGGTCGTCACGATGAGCGCGGGCGCGGCGATGGCGGCGAGACCGAAGCCGAGCGCCACGGCGCGGGCGGTGGCTTTAAGCGAGATCATGCGGTTCATATCATTCGTCCTTCAGATCGTTGGGATCAGAACAGGTCGGGGTTCTGCTGGATAGCGGTCTGGACTTCCTTGTCCAGCCTGATGCGCACATCGGCGTCGAGTTTGGCGTAGATGTTGATCGGCGCGACTTCCACCTTGATGGTCGGCGTGCACGCGGCAAGAAGCGCTGTCGACGACAGCGCAAGAACGAGCGTTCGGACCGCAGGGCTCATCGGGCTTTTTCCTTTTTATTCACGGGTGCCGTGGTCCATACGGCGCTATAGGACCTCAGAAGTTCGTCAAAATTAAGTGTGCTGTCGAGGGTCAAATCGATCGGCGTGTTGCTGGGAAGCGGGATCGGCTTGGTGAATGCGGTGCCGTTGATCAGGTCGAACAGGTTGA
>DASZCC010000042.1:0-3309 GCA_035943485.1 Rhizomicrobium sp.
TCGTGCTCGAGCGGCGCCACGTTGAGATCGCCGACGAGGATGGCCGGCGCTGTCTTGCGGTCGGTACGGTGGGCGAATTTGCGATCCATCTCGCGCAGGAAATCGAGCTTGTGGCCGAACTTCGGGTTGACGTCCGGGTCGGGCACATCGGCGCCGGCCGGCACGTAGAAATTGTTGACCTCGACGCCGTTCTCCAGCGTCACCCGCAGGTGGCGGGCATGGCCCTCGCGGCAGAACGCGTCGACGGCTTTGTCGCGGAACGGTGTCTTCGAGAGGATCGCCACGCCGTGATAGCCCTTCTGGCCGTTGATGGCCTGGTGGACATAGCCAAGCTTGGCCAGCGGCGACCCCGGAAACAGCCCGTTCTCGACCTTGGTCTCCTGCAGGCAGACGACGTCCGGCTGATGCTCCCGGAGGAAGCGGGCGAGCAGTCCGATCCGCAGGCGGACCGAGTTGATATTCCAGCTGGCGATCTTCACGACTCTGGCATTTCTCCCATGCTGCAAACGCATATCTTGTGTTGCGTTGCACCATTATTGTTCAAAATCAGTAACTTAGCATTAGCATAAAATTTCGTAAACACTGAACAATATTCAAACCGTTCATTGAAAGACAACCAACGCGGCCTATATCCCTCTTGTCAGGCCGATGTCCGGCCACAGATTTCACCCCGCTTCCGGAGCTTCGACCGGTCCCAGGGGAGATAAGAAGGAGAGGCAGATATGACCAATACAAACTTCAGCACCCCGGTGCGTGAAACCCTGAGCGATATGCTCTTCAGCGTCCTGGCCGGTGCACTTCCGGTCCTTGCAGGTCTTCTGACCTTCACGCTGTTCGCGTCCGCCTAAGTCACTCTCGCCTGCGCGCCATCTTCCCCCCGAGCCGGCGCGCGGGTGAGCGGCCAGCGGGCCCTCGGTGAGACCCCAAGCTCATCGAACAGGCCCAGCTGGCCACGTTCTACCCCCGTCCAGGCGACCATCGCGGCATTGTCCGTGCACAGCCTGGGCGGGGGTATTTTTGTTTGGAAGCCCTCGCTCTCAGCGAGCACTTTGAGCGCCCCGCCGATCGCCTGATTGGCCGCGACGCCCCCGGCGATGACCAAAGTCGGTTGGGCATTCGAAAATTCCCGCGTGAACAACCGCATCGCCGCACGCGTCCGATCGACCAGCACATCGATCACCGCCGCCTGAAAAGCGGCCGCAAGATCGGCCTTTCTGACACCCGGCTCGTCGGCGATCAGACGCACCGCCGTCTTCAGTCCCGAGAACGAGAAGTCCGAGCCATCGCGCCCGCGCATCGGCCGGGGCAGGGCATAGCCTTTCGGATTCCCTTCTTTCGCGAGCGCCTCGATGCGCGGGCCGCCGGGGTAAGGCAGACCCAGCAGCTTGGCGACCTTGTCGTAGGCCTCGCCCGCCGCATCGTCGATTGTGCTGCCATAGAGCGTGAACTTGCCCACGCCTTCGACAGCCAGCAGCTGGCAATGACCACCCGAGATCAGCAGCAGGAGGAAAGGAAATTCGACGCCATCGGTCAGCCGCGCGGTCAGCGCATGGGCTTCGAGATGGTTGAGCGCGATGAGTGGTTTTTCCGCGGCCAGCGCCAGCGCTTTCGCCGTCGTCAGCCCCACCATCACGCCACCGATCAGCCCGGGTCCGCTCGTTGCCGCGATCGCGTCGAGCTCTGACAGCTGAACACCCGCGCTATCGAGCGCCTCCTGCACAATCGCGTCGATCCGCTCGACATGGGCGCGCGCCGCGATCTCGGGCACCACACCGCCATAAGGGCGATGCGCGTCAAGCTGGCTGAACACGATATTCGACAGGATCTCGCCCGGCCCGGGCGCGCGGCCGCGCACCACTGCCGCGGCGGTTTCGTCGCAGCTCGTCTCCAGCCCAAGGACCGTCAGGGGGCGCAATGCGTTTCCGGGTTTGATAGGTTCCGCCGTCCCTCTAGACCCTTTGGCCTCATGTCGCAAAACCGCACTCTTCGCCTCGGAACCCGTGGCTCCAAGCTCGCCCAGGTGCAGGCCAATCTGGTGAAGGATCGTCTCGCCGCCACCGGCACGGCGTGCGAGCTGGTGATCCTCAAGACATCTGGCGATCGCATCCAGGATCGCGCGCTGGCCGATGCCGGCGGCAAGGGCCTGTTCGTGAAAGAGCTCGAAGACGCGCTGCTGCGCGAGGACATCGACCTCGCCGTTCATTCGATGAAGGACGTGCCGACCGATCTTCCGCCGGGCTGCGACCTGACGGCGTTTCTCGCGCGCGAAGATCCGAGCGAGGCGTTTCTCTCGCACAAGGCAAAGACGCTGGCCGATCTGCCCAAGGGGGCGCGCGTCGGCACAAGTTCGGTCCGCCGTCACGCGCAGGTGCTGCGCCGCCGGCCGGATCTGGAAGTCGTGCTTCTGCGCGGCAATGTCGACACGCGTCTCGCCAAGCTCGATGCCGGCGACATGGATGCGATTTTCCTCGCGCTTGCCGGTTTGAAGCGGCTCGGCTTGCAGGCGCGCGCAACGCAGGTGCTCGATCCGATGGAGTGGCTGCCGTCGCTGGCGCAAGGGATCATCGGCATCGAGATACGCGAGACGGACACGCATGCGCGCGAGCTGATCGGCCCGCTCAACGACACGCCTACCGAGATCGCGATCCGCGCCGAACGCGCCTTCCAGGCGGCGCTCGACGGTTCGTGCCGCACGCCGATCGCCGGCCTTGCGACGATCTCCGGAAACACGCTCTCGTTCCGTGGCGAAGTGCTGGCGCCGGACGGCAGCGACGAGGCGACGACGGAATTCACCTGCGATCTCGGCCATGATCCGCGCAACAACGCTGTGCGCGCCGGGCGTGAAGCGGGCGAGAAGCTCAGGCCGCGCGTGGCGCAATGGCTCGCGCTCTGATGCGCGTTCTCGTCACGCGGCCGCTTGAGGACGCTGGCGAGATCGCGGCGGCCCTGAGGGCACGCGGACACGAGGCCGTCCTTGCGCCGCTCATGTCGATCGCGTTCGACGATGCGGTGCCGCTGTTTCTCGACGATGTGCAGGCCATCATCGCGACAAGCGCCAATGGCGTGCGCGCGCTGGCGCGACGAACATCGCTGCGCGACCTGCCAGTGTTCGCAGTCGGCCCACAGACGGCAGCCGAAGCGCACAAGGTCGGCTTCGCAGATGTGAAAAGCGCCGACGGCGACTCGGAAGCGCTGGTCGCGGCAATACCAGGCTGGGCGTCGAAGGATGGCGGCGCGCTGCTCCATGCGACAGGGCAGGATGGCGCCGGCCGCGTGGCCGCCGATCTCCGGGCGCAGGGCTTCGATGTC
>DASZCC010000043.1:0-7754 GCA_035943485.1 Rhizomicrobium sp.
TGAAGCCGAAGGACTTCCACCACAGCGTCGTGCCGCAATTCGCGCAGAAGTGCCGCCGGTATCCGGCCGGACCATCCTTGGCGTAGACGTTCGTCTTTCCCGTCGTCGCCACGACATCGGTATCGGCGAAATAGGCCGACCAGCCGAACGCCGTGCCCGTTCGCTGCTTGCAGCTTGAGCAATGACAGATTGCGTTGAGCAGCGGTTCGCCCTTCACTTCGATCGTGCAGGCGCCGCAGCAGCAGCGCGCGATGCGAGTCGTCGTCATCACACAGCCTCCGGTTTGAAAATCCCATCCGCGAACGCGCGGAAAGCCGCCGGGAAATTCCCGCGCACTTGCGCCCATGCGGCGCGGAAGCCCGGCGCCTTCGCGCTGTCCTGCATCTGGTTGCGGATGGAGGTGTATTGCTCGTCGCCGAGCATGCCCTCGCGCTTCTGGTAGAAGCTGTCCTCGTAGTGCAGCAGCAGCGGATAGAGGCACCAGAGATAACGCTGGCGCTCATCCGGTGTGAGCGTGGGGTCCTGTGCATTGCCACGCAGCATGAGCGGCGCGATGTCAGGTCCGGCGATGAACTGCAGCCAGTTGCCAACCTGCTCCGAGCGGCCGCGCTCCATCAGTGAGCGCTGGTTGCGCGCACTCTGGCGGATCTGCAGTCCGAGATAGATGACGGAGACGAGGACGGCGACGCTCGACAGCAGACTGGCGATATTGACCAGCGTGTTGAGCGTCATCGTTTGAGCCTTATGCCATCGCCTTTTTCAGGTTCTCGTCGACCTTGTCGAGGAAGCCTTCGGTCGTCAGCCACTTCTGGTCGGGACCAACGAGAAGTGCGAGGTCCTTCGTCATGTAGCCGGCTTCCACCGTGTCGACACAGACCTTCTCCAGCGTGTGCGCGAACTTGTCGAGCGCCGGATTGTTGTCGAGCTTGGCGCGATGGGCGAGACCGCGCGTCCACGCGAAGATCGAGGCGATCGAGTTGGTCGAGGTCGCCTTGCCCTTCTGGTGCTCGCGATAGTGGCGCGTGACCGTGCCATGCGCGGCTTCGGCTTCGACGATCTTGCCGTCCGGCGTCGTCAGCACGGACGTCATCAGGCCGAGCGAGCCGAAGCCCTGCGCCACGGTGTCGGACTGCACGTCGCCGTCGTAGTTCTTGCACGCCCAGACATAGCCGCCGCTCCACTTGAGGGCCGAGGCCACCATGTCGTCGATCAGGCGGTGTTCATAGGTGATGCCGAGTTCCTTGAACTTGGCGGCGAATTCGGCGTCGAACACTTCCTGAAAGATGTCCTTGAAGCGGCCGTCATAGGCCTTGAGGATCGTGTTCTTGGTCGACAGGTAGACCGGATATTTCCGCGCGATGCCGAAATTGAGCGAGGCGCGCGCGAAATCGCGGATCGAGTCGTCGAGGTTGTACATCGCCATCGCGACGCCGGAGCCGGGCGACTTGAACACCTCGTGCTCGATGACCTTGCCGTCCTCGCCGACGAACTTGATGGTCAGCGTGCCCTTGCCGGGGAAGCGGAAATCGGTGGCGCGATACTGGTCGCCGAAGGCATGACGGCCGACGACGATGGGCTGGGTCCAGCCCGGCACCAGGCGCGGCACGTTCTTGCAGATGATCGGCTCGCGGAAGATCACGCCGCCCAGAATGTTGCGGATCGTGCCGTTGGGCGACTTCCACATCTGCTTGAGCTTGAACTCCTCCACCCGCTGCTCGTCCGGGGTGATGGTGGCGCACTTCACGCCGACGCCGTGCTTCTTGATCGCGTTGGCAGCGTCAACCGTGACCTGGTCGGCGGTGGCGTCGCGGTGCTCGACGCCGAGGTCGTAATACTCAAGCTTGATGTCGAGATAGGGCAGGATCAGCTTTTTCTTGATGAGGTCCCAGATGATGCGGGTCATCTCGTCGCCGTCGAGTTCAACGACCGGATTGGCAACCTTGATCTTGTCCATTTGGGCCTCGGAATTGCTGCTGGCGGGCGGTATAGCGGGGGCCGCGCGGGGCGTCAAAGTGGCGGTTTGAGCGCGTAAACTCCCCTTCTTTCGTCATCGCCGGGCTTGTCCCGGCGACCCATACGCTCCGTGCTGCAGTTGTGCGTATGGGTGGCCGGGACAAGCCCGGCCATGACGGTGTTTGTCGGAGTGAAACAGTGTCACCCATGTCACCCCGTTACGCCTTTGTGCGTTCTTACGCGCGCTCCCGCGCCGCCCTATCTTCCGCGCACAGATATCCCTTTTGAAAGGCTCCGCATGCCCCTCGTCCTCACGCCCGAGATCAAGGAACTCGTCAACACCGGTCTCACCAGCGGCAATCCGCTCGCGCTCGCTGTTGTCACGCCCGACAACAAGCCGTCGCTGTCGTTCCGCGGCTCGACGCAGGTCTATAGCGACGACCAGCTTGGCCTGTGGGTGCGCAACACAACTGGCGGGACGATCGAGGCGATCAAAAAGAATCCGTATGTCGCGCTGATCTATCGCTCGGCCACGACGCCGCTGATCCAGTTCCAGGGCCGCGCCCGCATCGCGATTGATGCCGGCGAGCGCAACAAGGTGTTCGAGAGCGCGCCGGAGTACGAGCGCAACGCCGATCCCGAGCGCAAGGGCAATGCCATCATCATCGACCTCGACAAGGTCGAGGGCGTTCTGAAAGTCGGTCCGCAAGGCCCGGAGTTCGTGAAGCTGGCGCGTTAACCGGGTAGCCCGCGCCGCGATTTGCGGTGCGGGCCGTCAAGTGGCATTTACGCCGGAGCCATGACTGCTCCGGCCATCATCCTGTCGCACCCGCAACTGGGCGAGAACATCGGCGCCGCCGCGCGCGCGATGAAGAATTTCGGCCTGTCGGACCTGCGCCTCGTCAATCCGCGTGACGGCTGGCCGAACATCAAGGCCAATCACATGGCTGCCGGCGCGGGCGACATCGTCGACAAGGCGAAGCTGTTCAGCAGCCTGAAGGAAGCGATCGCCGATCTGCAATTCGTCATCGCGGCGACGGCGCGCGAGCGTGGCGCCGCCAAGCCGATCTACACGCCGGCCGAAGCGGCGCGGCAGCTGCACATGCAGGTCAACGAAGGCACCGCGTGCGGCATCCTGTTCGGGAATGAACGCGCCGGACTGGAGAACGACGAGGTCTCCATCGCCACCGCGATTGTGACTATCCCGACGGCGGAGTTCTGGTCGCTCAATCTCGGCCAGTCGGTGATGCTGCTTTGCTATGAGTGGTTTCGTGGGCTCGACCAGACGCCGGCGATGCGCATCGACCACGGACCGATCGCGAAGAAAGCGACGCGTCAGGAGATCATCGAGCTGTTCGAGCATCTGGAAAGCGAGCTGCTCGCCAGCGGCTTCCTCTATCCGCCGCACAAGGAGGCGCCAATGATCCGCAACCTGCGCGCCTTCCTCAATCGCACCGACATGACCGACCAGGAGGTCCGCACCCTGCGCGGCATCATCAAGGCGCTGGCGCATGGCAAGTTCAGGCGGCCGCCGCCTGCCCGCGCCTGAGCCGCTATTATGTGCTAACGCCTGCTCCGCATGGACGTCCTGACCTTCGCCATCCTGCTTCTCGTCGCGCTGATCGCCTGCGCCTTCGCGGTGTGGCCGATCATCCGCCGGCGCGCGGATCGTGGACGGTTTGTGCTGGCGGCGGCCGTCATCGCGCTGGTGCTGGGCATCGGCGGCGGCAGCTATCTGATGCTGGGCGCACCACAGCTGGCCATGCGCTCACTTGAAGGTGACGACGCGCGCGATCTCAATGCCATGATCGGCAAGCTCGCAGCCGTGGTGCGGGAGCGGCCGAACGATCCGCAGGGCTGGGCGCTTCTGGGCCGGGCCTATCTGACCGCCAACGACCCTGCCGATGCGGCCAAGGCGTTCGCGCGCGCCATCGCGGCGTCTAAAACCGGCAACGGGCAGCTTCCGTCCTTCCTGCTGTCGGCCTATGGCGAGGCGCTCACGCAAAGCTCGGCCGGTGCCGTGACGCCGGAGGCCGAGGCCGCTTTCACCGCCGCGCTGGCCAGCGACCCGAAAGACAAGGCCGCGCGCTATTACCTGGGGCTCGCGCGTGCGGCGCGCGGCGACACGGCCGGTGCGCTTGTGATGTGGAAGGGCCTGCTCGCCGACGTGCCAGCGAGCTCGCCAGTGCATCAGGACATCGTGAACCGCATGGCGGGACTGGCGGCGCGCAGCGGCGCCATGCCCGACATCAACGCGATGGTCGCAGGCCTCGCCGCGCGGCTGAAATCACAACCGGACGATCCGGCCGGCTGGCAACGCCTCGTCCGTTCCTATGCCGTGCTTGGTGACAAGGACAAGGCGCGCGCAGCACTGGCCGACGCGCGCAAGGCGCTCGCGGCGAACCGCGACGCGCTTGCGATGCTGGAAGCAGAAGCGAAACAGCTGGGGTTGTAGGGGGCGAGTAGTGAGTAGTGAGTAGTGAGTAGTGATCAATCGCACTACCCACCACTCACCAACAACCTAATTGTCAGCCCGTTTGGCCCGGATCTTCGCCCAGTCTTCGTCGGGCGCGTCCTCGACCACGATCGTGATGTAGCAATAGCCCATCACATACTTGAACAGGCGCGAGCGGACCCTGCCCTTCAGGGGCACGTTGCGCATGCCCGGGTCGTCGCCGGGAATGTCGACATAGTCGCCGACATTGGGGATCAGGCCGAACTGATCGTCATCGACCTCGACATCCACAGGATCTGTGTTGTCGACCGGTGTGGCCGCGCCCTTGGCCAGATAGCGATAGTCGATGCCGTATTTCACGTCCCAATCTCCATGCGGGAAATATCCTGACGCATACTTGCCGGAGTGGGACCCAAGTCAAGCGAACGCTAGCAAAAGACAAGAAAAAAGGCGGCCCGAGAGCCGCCTTTTCTTTGAGCCATCGCCTGGGCGATCAGCTGGAGACCCGGCCCTGCCAGACGGGCCAGCACGTGGTCTTTCCGGCGCGCTTTTCGGCGTTGTAGAGGCGCATCTGCGCATCTTCGGCGGACGCTCCCTCCTGCATGGCCATGAAATCCTGCGAGCCGGCGCACCACACGTAGAACTGGTGCCTGCCAGGCGCGAAGAAGTCCGATTGCTTGGATGAGGTGAAATTCGCGGCGACCGCTACCCCTGCGATTGCGACCATTACGCCCCCGGCCGCTGCCGCCAATATCCGCTTGGTTGTCATGCTTCTGTGTGCTCCCAAGGTCGAATTCTGCCGGGCCCTCGCGCGGGCCCTAGTCCTTTCAGATGAGGCCAAGCCTCGGAATTGCCTTTGGTTTCGTCCCCCGGGTGGCCCGTTTACCAAGGGCCTGCCCATCACCGTCGCGGAAGCTACACAAGGCATTCTGCCTTGTCATGCCCAAAGACTCCTTGACATGGGAACTATGAGTTGACCCGAAATGGGACCACATCCAGCCCGCGCAGCAGATTCTCGATCTCCACCGCAGCCTGTTCGACCGCTTCGACATCGCGTCCACGCGCCACAAGCTGCACGCCCGGACCGTCCTCGCGGAAGTAAGGATAGCTGCCGATCGCGATCGCCTTGTGGTCGTTCTGGATCTTCATCAGGCCTTCGGCGATACGCCCTTCAGGAACCTTGCCCTGCACCGTCGCGCTGTGCACGACCGCGCCGCGTTCGAGATAAGGCTCCGTCGCATCGAGCATCGCACGCATCACCATCGGCACGCCGGCCATCACGAACACATTGCCAATGTGGAAGCCCGGTGCGCCGGACACCTTGTTCTGCACCAGTTCGGCGGTGAGCGGGATGCGCGCCATGCGCTTGCGCATATCGTTGAACTCGCCCGGCTTGTAGCGCTTCTCGAGCATCGCCATCACCTCCGGGTGATAGTCGATGCCGACGCCGAACGCCTTGGCCACCGCATCGGCGGTGATGTCGTCATGCGTCGGCCCGATGCCGCCGGTGGTGAACACATAGGTGTAGCGGACCCGCAGCGCGTTCAGCGCGGCGACGATCTCGTCCTCGACATCGGGCACGACGCGCGCCTCGCGCAGGTCGATGCCGAGCGCACCCAGGAAGCGGGCGATATAGTTGGTGTTGGTGTCCTGGGTCCGGCCGGAGAGGATCTCATCCCCGATGACCAGGATGGCGGCGGTGGGTGTCATCCCCGATTTTTAGCAGCCGGAGGACGGGCGGGGGCAAGCCTTCTTTTTCCTCCCCTGTCCTTACGGGGGAGGTGCCGAGCGCAGCGAGGCGGAGGGAGCAAGTCGAAAGCGCCGCCACCCAGCGTCGCCCCCTCCACCGCAAGTGCGGTCCCCCTCCCCCGTGAACGGGGGAGGAAAAGCGGGTTTTCCGAGACCCCACGGATCGTCTGAGCCAGAAAGTCATTGAGAATAAACCCGTACCGACTATATCGGGAGCATGATGACCGTGATGCCTGAGCCTGACGTCTTCGAAGCCACCCGCCGCGCGCATTTTGCCGTGACGCTGCACAATGCCGCCGATTTCGACGGCATGCGCCGCGCCGGCCGGCTCGCCGCCGAGGTGCTGGACCTGCTGGTGCCCGAGGTGAAGCCCGGCGTCACGACCGCCTATCTCGACAAGCTCGCCTTCGACTACGTCGTCGCGCATGGCGGCATTCCGGCGTGCCTGGGCTATCGCGGCTATCGCCACACCACCTGCACCTCGATCAATCATGTCGTCTGCCACGGCATCCCGAACGACAAGCCGTTGCGCGATGGGGACATCGTCAATATCGACGTCACTGTGATCGTCGATGGCTGGCATGGCGATACGAGCCGCATGTATCTCGTCGGCGATGTGAAGCTGAAGGCCAAGCGCCTCGTCGACATCACGTATGAGTCCATGCTGCGCGGCATCGCGATGGTGAAGCCGGGCAACACGACAGGTGATATCGGTCACGCGATTCAATCCTACGCCGAAGGCGAAGAACGTTGCGCTGTCGTGCGCGATTTTTGCGGTCACGGTGTCGGCAAAGTCTTCCATGCGCTGCCGAACATCGTGCACTATGGCAAAGCCGGACACGGTATCGCGTTGAAGCCCGGCATGTTCTTCACCATCGAGCCGATGATCAATCTGGGCGGCTATGGCGTGAAGGTGTTGAGCGACGGCTGGACAGCGGTCACGCGCGACCGTTCGTTGTCGGCGCAATTTGAACACTCCGTCGGGGTTACCGAGAATGGCGTCGAGATCTTCACGGCCTCGCCCAAAGGCCTCGACAAGCCCCCCTACGTCTGAATCCAGTATTGAACTCGCGGACATGGGCCACGCTTTCGTGGCCGCGCCGCATCAACTTGGCCATCGCGAACGCCTGCGCGAACGCTTCATCGCCGGTGGCGCAGACGCGATGCCGGATTATGAACTGCTGGAGCTCGCGCTCTTTGCCGCCATCCCGCGCCGTGACGTCAAACCGCTCGCCAAATCGCTGATCGACCGGCTCGGCGGTTTCGCCGAAGTGCTGAGCGCGCCGCGCGCCCGCCTGCTCGAGGTCGACGGCATCGGCGAGACGGTTGTCACGCAGCTCAAGATCATCGAGGCGGCGGCGTTGCGGCTCGCGCGCAAACAGGTGCTGCGTTCCTGGCCGGCGTTGATCGACTATTGCACTGCGGCCATGGCGCGCAGCGAGCGCGAGGAATTCCGCGTGTTGTTCCTCGACCGCAAGAACATCCTGGTCGCCGACGAGGTGCTGACCCGCGGCACGATCGATCACACACCGGTCTATCCGCGCGAGATCGTCAAGCGCGCGCTGGAACTGGGCGCGGCGGCTGTCATCCTCGTTCA
>DASZCC010000044.1:0-4693 GCA_035943485.1 Rhizomicrobium sp.
ACAAGGACGTCGAGCCCGTCGCCAAGATGGAGCAATGGCCCAAGATGGAAGGCCGTCAGATGATGATGGTGCTGGCGCCGCGCTGATATTAGCCTTGTGCGCATGGCAAAGATGAATCGACTGACAATGGCGCTGGCGGCAATGGTCGCCGGCGCCTTTTTTCTTGGCGCCCCGGCAACCGCGAAGCTGACCGGCGACTTCGCGGAGATGAACGAGCCCCTCGCACCGTATCGGATCGGCGACAATCTCTACTATGTCGGCGCGAAGGACGTGACGTCCTATCTGATCGTCACGAAGGACGGGCTGATCGTGATCGACGGCGGGTTCAAGGAGACCGCGCCGGAGATCCTGGCCAACATTAAGACGCTCGGTTTCGATCCGAAGCACATCCGCATCCTGCTCAACAGTCACGCCCATCTCGATCATGCCGGCGGGCTTGCGGAACTGAAGGCGGTCAGCGGCGCCACGTTCTATGCGAGCGAACCGGACGCGCCTGTGCTTGCCGCCGGCGGCGCCAATGACTTTGCGCTGAAGGGCGCGACCTATCCGCCGATCAAGGCCGACAAGATCGTCCCTGATGGCGGCACAGTCTCACTCGGCGGCGTGACCCTGACGGCGCATGTCACAGCGGGGCACACCAAGGGCTGCACGACGTGGACGATGCCGGTGATGGTCGACGGCAAGGAACAGGGCGCGCTGTTCCTCTGCAGCCTGTCCATCCTGTCGATGTACAAGCTGATCGGCGATCCGAACTATCCCACGCAGGCAGCAGACTACGAAAAGAGTTTCGCGACGCTGAAAGGCCTGAAGTGCGATGTCTTTCTCGCATCGCACGGCTCGTTCTTCGACATGCTGACCAAGCGCGGGAAGCTGCTGGCGGGCGCGAAGCCCAATCCGTTCGTCGATCCGGAGGGTTGCAAGGCGTTCGTCGAGAAGGCGGAGGCGGAATTCAACCGGCGCCTGGCCCTCGCCCAGAAACTCTGATTGCTCACCAGGAAATAACTGTCATCCCCGGCCGAGCGACAGCGAGGGGAAGGGGACCCACGACTGGGCACCGGATCCAGTCGTAGGTCCCCTTCCCTCACGACGCTTCGCGTCGTTCGCCGGGGATGACAGTTATGGATTCGGCCACGCCGCGCAGCAACGCGCGACGGTCGCCGGCTCGCAGTTACCGCCGCTCAGCACGATCGCAATGGCGAGACCTTTGGCATTCACCTTGCCGGACAGGAGCGCTGCAAGTGCCGCCGCGCCGCCGGGCTCGACAACCAGCTTGAGCGTCTGTGCCGCGAAGCTCACGGCCCGTTCCAGTTCTTCATCCGTCACGCTCAGCGCCGAGACACCAAGCGTATGCGCCAGCGAGAACGGGATCACGCCCGGCATCGGGGCCATGAGCGCATCGGCGATCGACAGCGGCGTTCCGGCGGCGCGCGTGCGCTCTCCGGCCGCCAACGAAAGGCGCATACCGTCGAACCATTCCGGCTCGACCCCTATAACCTTCATGCTCGGACTGGCGCCCGACAGCGCAAGCGCAATGCCCGCTGTCATCCCACCACCGCCACAGGGAACGATGACCGTCGCCAGCGACACGCCCAGCGCAGCCGCATCAGCTGCGAGTTCAAGCCCGATCGTCCCCTGCCCCGCTACGACATGCGCGTTGTCAAAGGGCTGAACGATGGTCGCGCCCTTGCGCTGTGCGATCTCGGCGCCGATCGCCTCGCGGTCGTCGGTGAGCCGGTCATAGAACACGATCTCCGCGCCAAGGCGCCGCGTGCCCTCGATCTTGGGCGCGGGCGCATCCTTGGGCATCACGATTACGGCCGACATCCCCGCCATCGCCGCCGCAGCGGCGACGCCCTGCGCATGGTTGCCCGAAGAGAACGCCACCACGCCGCCCGCATGCTTGTTCGCCGGTATCTGACGGACTGCGTTTGTGGCGCCACGGAACTTGAAAGAGCCGGTGCGCTGCAGGGTCTCGGGCTTCAGGAAGACGCGGCCCCCGGCCCGCTCGTTCAGGACTGCATTCTCCAACATAGGCGTGCGCACGGCGAAGGGCGCGATCCGCTCGGCTGCGGCGATAACGTCTGCGAAGGTAGGATCGGCCATGCCTCAACCTTAAGACAAACCCTCGCGTTTGAGTGCCCGCACGCACGCATTGTGGATCAAACCGTCGCGCATAACGCGTCTTGGCATCGTTCAGGAGGACGGCCTAAGTTCCGGTGCAATCAGAGGGCGTGGGCATGCTGAAGGTCTATCAGCAGCACAATGGTGGACTGAAAGGCACGGCTCTGGCCGAAGCCGACGCCATTCCTGCTGACGCGATCTGGATCGACCTCTATCAGCCCAGCGATGCCGAGCGGCAGAAGGTGGCCACTCTCCTCAATCTCGAGATGCCAACCCGCGCCGACATGGAGGAGATCGAGGTCTCCAGCCGGCTCTACCAAGAAGACGGCGGCATCTTCCTGACCGCGCTGGTGCTGACCAATATCGAAAGCGAGCGGCCGGCGGCCGACGTGGTGAGCTTCATCCTCGCCCAGGAAAAGATGGTCACCATCCGCTACATCGACCCGCAGCCCTTCCGCACCTTTGCGCTGCGCTGCGAACGAAATCACGCGTTCACGCCGCGCGCCGACATGGCGCTGATGACGCTTCTCGACGTCATCGTGGACCGGATGGCCGATGCGCTGGAACATGCCGGCACCGAGATCGAGACGATCAGCCATGACATCTTCGAGCCGAAAGAAGGCAAGGTCATGCAGTCCAAGGATTTTCAGGACGTGCTGCGCCGGCTCGGCCGCAAGCATGACCTGACCGGCAAGATGCGCGAGAGCCTGCTGTCCATCAGCCGCGTTCTGTCGTTCCTGACGCCGGCAATGGAAGGCAAGCCCAACAAGGACGTCCGCACCCACATCAAGACGCTGACGCGCGACGTGCAATCGCTGCAGGATCACACGTCGTTCCTGGGCGGCAAGCTGAACTATTTGCTGGACGCCACGCTCGGCCTGATCAACATCGATCAGAACAACATCATCAAGATCATGTCGGTCGCGGCCATCGTGTTCCTGCCGCCGACGCTGTTCGCGTCGATCTGGGGCATGAACTTCCAGAACATGCCGGACCTGCACACGACGTTCGGCTACTACGTCGCGCTCGTCATTATCGTCATATCCGGTATCCTGCCTTACGTGTTCTTCAAGCGGCGCGGCTGGCTGTAGGGTCGCGTGATGGGGAACACGAGTCGCGGGATCGCGCTCAAGACCGGCGCGACGCTCGCATTTTCCGTGCAATACGCGCTGCTGAAGCTGGCGGGCAATGTGCCTGTGGGTGAGATCGTGTTCTTCCGCGCCTTCTTCGCGCTGATCCCGCTGGCGGTCCTGTCGCACTACACGATCGGGCTAACCGAAATGGTCAAGACCGACAAGCCGTGGCTGCATCTGATCCGTTCGGCAATCGGATCGTCGTCGATGTTCCTCGGCTTCGCAGCGCTAAAGCTGCTGCCGCTGGCCGACATCACTGCCTTCGGCTTCGTGCAGCCGATCTTCGCCGTGATCCTGGCCGCCATCATGCTGCGCGAGAGGGTCGGACCTTATCGCGGCATGGCGGTGGTGGTGGGGTTTGCCGGCGTGATGATCATGCTGCAGCCGCAAGGCGGGGCGGTCTCCATGGTCGAACACGGCATGTCGCTGGGTGCAGGTCTGGCGCTGACCGGGTCGCTCTGCTCGGCCTTCGTCGTGATCTTCATCCGGCAGATGAGCACGAGCGAGAAGAGCGAGACGATCGTGTTCTACTTCATGTCGTTCTGCGCCGTGCTGGGCGCGCTGACGATGCTCTGGTGGCGTGTGCCGCTCGGCTGGGCCGCAGCGGCCTTCCTGATCAGCGGCGGCATCTGCGGCGGCTTCGGCCAGATCATGATGACGTTCAGCTATCGCTATGCCGAGCCGTCGCTGCTGGCGCCGTTCGATTATCTGTCGATGATCTGGGCGGTGACGCTGGGCTTCCTGATATTCTCGGAGGTTCCCGCCGCGATGGTGATCCTCGGCGCCGCCGTGGTGACAGCGGCCGGCGTGTTCATCGCAGTGCGCGAACACCGGATCGGAAGGGAGTTGGCGTCACGCGTGGAAGCGGTGTGATCAATACGTAACCTCGCCCGCGAAAGCGGGAGAGGTCGATTTGCACATGCAAATCGGGTGAGGGCAAAGGTCGGCGGCACCGCTCCCCTCACCCGAATAACCGCTGCGCGCTTTTTCGACCTCTCCCGTAAACGGGAGAGGTTACCTCTGTGCCAATCCATCAAGCTCGCCCACGAACGCGTCGCCGAAGTAGTACGCTAACTCCCCCCGCGCCCCCTCGTACACTGTCGGTCCGTCGCCGGCACAGATGAGAGTGCCGTCGGCCACCTCACCGCTCGGACCGAGCACGCCGTAGTCGAATGTCGCGGGAAACAGCGTGCTGACCATCGGCTTCAGCAGGTGATAGTCGATACCGGTCTCCATCGCATAGGCGTGGATCGCGCAGCCACGACCGGGCGCGCGGAAGACGCAGACGCCGTTGCGCGTCGCGGTGCGGACATACGCGCCGGAGGGAAACTCGGGATCGGCCACGACATCCACCGTGAACCAAGCCTCGCGCGGCACCGGGATGCGCGCTGCGAATGCCTCATCGGCCAGCAGCCGGTCGCGGTTGGCGACATCGATAT
>DASZCC010000045.1:0-4433 GCA_035943485.1 Rhizomicrobium sp.
GACCTGACGCGCCAGCAGGATGTGCTCGCGGGTCTGCGGCATCGGGCCGTCGGCCGCCGACACCACCAGGATGCCGCCGTCCATCTGGGCCGCACCGGTGATCATGTTCTTCACATAGTCGGCATGGCCCGGGCAGTCGACATGGGCGTAGTGGCGGTTCGCCGTCTCGTACTCGACATGGGCCGTCGAGATCGTGATGCCGCGCGCCTTCTCTTCCGGCGCCTTGTCGATCTGGTCATAAGCCGTGAACGTGGCGCCGCCGGTCTCCGCCAGCACCTTCGTGATCGCAGCCGTCAAAGACGTCTTGCCATGATCGACATGACCAATCGTCCCGATGTTGCAATGCGGCTTGTTACGCTCGAATTTGGCCTTTGCCATCTCTGTTCTCCGAATATCTGATTAGGCGTACTTGGCTTTGACTTCGTCCGCGATCGCCTGCGGCACCTGCTCGTAATGATCGAACTGCATCGAGTACTGCGCGCGTCCCTGGGACATCGAACGCAGCGTGTTGATGTAGCCGAACATGTTCGCGAGCGGGACCATGGCGGTCACGACCTGTGCATTGCCGCGGCTGTCGGTGCCCTGCACCTGACCACGACGCGAGTTCAGGTCGCCGATGACGCCGCCGAGGAAGTCCTCAGGCGTCACGACCTCGACCTTCATGATCGGCTCGAGCAGCTTGACGGCGCCGCGCGAGGCGAGCTCGCGGAACGCAGCGCGCGCCGCGATGTCGAAGGTCAGCGCGTTGGAGTCGACTTCATGGTACTTGCCGTCCACCAGCTTCGCCTTGAAGTCGATGACCGGGAAGCCCGCGAGCAGACCCGATTCCTTCTGCGCACGAAGACCCTTTTCTACCGCCGGGATGAATTCTTTCGGGATCGCGCCGCCGACGACGTCGTTCTCGAACACGAAGCCTTCACCGGCCTGCAGCGGCTCGAACTCGATCGTCACTTCGGCGAACTGGCCCGAACCGCCGGTCTGCTTCTTGTGCGTGTACTTGACGGAAACCGGCTTGCTCAGCGTCTCGCGATACGCCACCTGCGGCGCGCCGACATTGGCGTCGACCTTATAAGTGCGCTTCAGGATATCGACCTTGATCTCGAGATGGAGCTCGCCCATGCCCTTGAGGATGGTCTGGCCGGATTCCTGATCGGTGGACACGCGGAAGGACGGATCCTCCTGCGCCAGGCGCACCAGCGCCATGCCCATCTTCTCCTGATCGGCCTTCGTCTTGGGTTCGATCGCGACCTCGATGACCGGATCGGGGAATTCCATACGCTCCAGGATCACCGGATTGTTCGGATCGCACAGCGTCTCGCCAGTCGTCGTGAGCTTGAGGCCCGCGAACGCAACGATGTCGCCGGCGTTTGCTTCCTTCACGTCTTCGCGGCTGTTCGCATGCATTAGAAGCATGCGGCCGACGCGTTCTGTCTTGTCCTTGACCGAGTTCAGCACGCCGGTGCCCGACGTCACGGTGCCGGAATAGACGCGCACGAAGGTGATCGAGCCGACGAACGGATCGTCCATGATCTTGAACGCCAGGCCGGCGAACGGCGCCTTGTCATCCGGCGGACGCGGTACTTCCTTGTCGGTGCCGGGCACGATGCCCATCAGCGGCGGAATGTCGAGCGGGCTCGGCAGATAGGCGACAACGGCGTCGAGCAGAGGCTGAACGCCTTTGTTCTTGAACGCCGAGCCGCACATCACCGGCACGAAATGGAATGCGTTGGTGCCCTTGCGGATGCAACGCTGGAGGTCCTCGAAGGACGGCTCCTTGCCCTGCTCCAGATAGGCTTCGAGCAGCGCGTCGTCTTCTTCAACCGCCATCTCGACCAGGGCAGCGCGCAACTCGGCAGCCTTGTCGGCATATTCGGCGGGAATATCGATCTCGTCGAACTTCGCGCCCAGCTGCTCGTCGTGCCAGACCAGCGCCTTCATCTTCACGATGTCGACGATGCCCTTGAACTCGGACTCGGTGCCGATCGGCCAGGTGATGACCATCGGGCGGGTGCCGAGACGGTCGATCATCATGGCGACGCAGCGCGGGAAGTCGGCGCCGGTACGGTCCATCTTGTTCACGAAGCAGATGCGCGGCACGTGATACTTGTCGGCCTGGCGCCACACGGTCTCGGACTGCGGCTCGACACCGGCTACGGCGTCGAACACGGCGACCGCACCGTCGAGCACGCGCATGGAACGCTCGACTTCGATCGTGAAGTCCACATGGCCAGGCGTGTCGATGATGTTGATGCGGTGGTCTTTCCAGTAGCACGTCGTCGCGGCGGACGTGATCGTGATGCCGCGCTCCTGCTCTTGCTCCATGAAGTCCATGGTGGCGGCGCCGTCGTGCACTTCACCGATCTTATGGCTCTTGCCGGTGTAGTAGAGGATACGCTCAGTCGTCGTCGTCTTGCCGGCATCGATGTGCGCGGCAATGCCGATGTTGCGATACATATTGAGCGGGGTTGTGCGGGCCATCTTAGTCTCTTCTGGTCTTACCAGCGGTAATGGGAGAACGCGCGGTTCGCGTCTGCCATCTTGTGGGTGTCTTCGCGCTTCTTCACGGCCGAGCCGCGATTGTTGGCGGCGTCGAGCAATTCGCCCGACAGGCGGCCGGTCATCGTCGGCTCATTGCGCGCGCGGGCGGCGGTGATCAGCCAGCGGATCGCGAGCGCGCGCGAGCGGTCCGTGCGCACTTCAACGGGCACCTGATAGGTGGCACCACCGACGCGGCGGGACTTCACTTCGATCGCGGGGGCGACGTTGCGCAGTGCTTCGTGGAAGATCTGGATCGGATCCTGCTTGGTCTTCTGCTGGATCGAGTCGAATGCGCCATAGATGATGCCTTCGGCGGCAGACTTCTTGCCGTCATACATCAGGCTGTTCATGAACTTCGCGAGGACGAGATCGCCATACTTGGCGTCCGGGGTGATCTCGCGTTTATCGGCGCGGCGGCGACGTGACATCGTGTGCTCTCCTTATTTCGGACGCTTGGCGCCGTAGAGCGACCGGCGTTGACGACGGTCCTTGACGCCCTGCGTGTCGAGCACGCCGCGGATGATGTGGTAGCGGACACCCGGAAGGTCCTTCACGCGGCCACCGCGGATCAGCACCACCGAGTGCTCCTGCAGGTTATGGCCTTCGCCGGGAATGTAAGTGAGGGCTTCGTAGCCGTTGGTCAGGCGAACCTTCGCCACTTTACGAAGCGCCGAGTTCGGCTTCTTCGGGGTCGTCGTATAGACGCGCGTGCACACGGCGCGCTTCTGCGGGCATTCCTGCAGAGCGGGCACCTTGTTGCGCTTCGGCTTTGCGCCGCGTGGCTTGCGGATCAACTGATTGATCGTCGGCATTCGTCTTCCCAACTTTTGCGCGGGCCTTACCGCGCGGGGCTATCACCTTCGGTCCATGCGCCCATCGCATGAGCCGAAACAAAAGCCGGCGCCGGCCAACGGGCCCGCCCCGGGTGAAGTCGCGGAGGACTCGAGTGAGTCGCGCGGTTCAACGCTTTTAAACTGGCTTTCCGACAGCGTTTTGGCGCTTCCGCACCGACGGCCTGCCACTGAAAGGTCGCGCTATATATTCGGCAGGGTTTTTGGCGTCAAGCGCGGAAGTAAGGATATTTCAAAGGGCTGAAACGGCCACCTGCGGACGCCCGTCCCGGACAATAAACCTACCCGCTCAAAGGAGCGCCAAAAGCTCCTTAACCGCCATCGCCATCAGAACGAACGTCGAAAGCGCGAAAACGCCGAAGCGCGCGGTGACATTGTTCACTGTGTTCTGGATGAGCGAGTGGACAACGCGCAACGCCACATAAGCCCAGGCGAACCAGATCTGCAGCGTGTCGCTGTGCCCGGCGAGCACAATATAGAAGACCATCGCGTAGAAGATGGTCGGCTGCTCCATCAGATGGTTGTAGTTGTCGGCCACGAACCGGACCCTGGACGGGAGCACATTCAGGGCCGAGGCGTGCTGGGCATCCTGCGGATTAATGCGGGCCGCCTGCATCGCGGGGATACGGGTCGCGTACATCCAAATCCAGACAATCAGTGTCCAGACGATCAGCGCCAGTACCGGCGTCAACATGTTGTGCATTGGGCCCCCCATTCACGCGACACTGACATTTACATGGTCACACGGCCACAGCGCCAAACCATAACTTGATTATGAGAGTAAGTCTCATTGACTTCTCATTTCCCCCCAGTATGTTCCACCCAGTTGCGAGCAATTATCAATTTCATCAAGGGGCATACGTTATGGGTTTGGGCACGTCGAACGAGAACCTCGTCCGGACCGCCATCGGCCTGGTCGGCACCGCCGCCGGCATCACCAGCGCCCAGGGCCAGGACATCGCGCTCAACACGACGAACAAGACGCCCGAGACAGTCGTCGTCACCGCGCAGCGCACCGGCATCAACCTGCTACCCAAGGCAATC
>DASZCC010000046.1:0-1575 GCA_035943485.1 Rhizomicrobium sp.
GTCCAGCACGCGGATGGCGATCAGGCTTTTGGGATTGAAATAGCCGGTGCCGAGCGGCTGGCCATCGTCGAACGCGACGTTGACGATGGAGCCGGGCGGCACAGCTTTGGTCGCGGCATCCAGATCGATCTCGTTGGAGAAGATCCAAGGTGCACCGGCGCGGGCGCGACGGCCTTCGCGCGGCTTCAGGCGGATTGTTTTGTGGGCGGTCATGGCGCGGAGTAGCATGCGGCAGGGGAAGAACCAAACAGGGGCAGTCATGGCCGTCAATCCAGCCACCAAGTTCGGTACCATGCGCGGCAAGACGCCGGAGGAGGCGAAGTTCTTCTGGACCGGCGGTCCGGTCGAAGTGGCGCCGCGCACCTGGTTTGCGTCACAGTTCTCCGGCTGCACCGCGTTCGAGACCGATGAAGGTCTCGTGCTCGTCGACACCGGCACCAAGCAGTTCGCGCCGCGCCTGGCCGAGATGCTGCGCCAGAAGACGCAGGCGCCGGTGCACACCGCGATCTATACGCATGGCCACATCGATCACGCCTATGGCCTCGATCAGTTCCTGATCCCGGGACAGAAGAAGCCGCGTGTCATTGCCCATTCCGCCATGCCGGCGCGCTTTGCGCGCTATCAGGCAACCGCGCATCACAACGCAGCGCTCAATGCACGGCAGTTCGGCGGCACGGTGGAAGCACAAGCGCAGGATGCCTATGCCGCGTTCGGCCAGCCGCCGATCCCACCCGACACGCTCTATGACGAAAGGCTGAACATCACGGTCGGCGGCGAGGTGTTCGAGCTGCATCACTGCAAGGGCGAGACCGACGATCACACCTGGGTGTGGTCGCCGCAGCGCCGTGTGGTGTGTCCCGGCGATCTCTTCATCTGGGCCGTGCCGAACGACGGCAATCCGCAGAAGGTGCAGCGCTTCCCGTGGGAGCGCGCCAAGGGCCTGCGCGAGATGGTGGCGAAAGCGCCTTATGCGCTGTGTCCCGGTCATGGGGGGCCGGTGATCGGCGAGGCGGACAAGATCGTCCGTATGCTGACTGAGACGGCGGATTTCCTCGATGTCGTCGTCGCCCGCACGATGGCGGCGATGGAGAACGGCTCACCGCCGCATGTCGATATCGTCACCGGGATCGAGTTGCCGAAGTCGGATTCGCCATGGCTGCAGCCGGTCTATGACGACACCGAATTCCTGGTGCGCAATGTCATCCGCTTCTATGGCGGCTGGTGGAGCGGGCGGCCGAGCGAACTGAAGCCGGCGCCGCGCGCGAAACTCGCCACCGAGATGGCCGCGCTGGCCGGCGGTGCGGGCAAACTGGTGGAACGCGCACAGGCGATCGCAGCGGCGGGTGATTTCCGTCTCGCCAGCCATCTCGCCGATTTCGCGCTCGAAGCCGCACCGGGCGATGCAGACGTGCAGGCCAAAGTCGCCGCGATCTACGAACAACGCGCGGACACCGAGACGAGCCTGATGGCGATCAACATCTTCAACTCGGCGGCGGCCTACGCGAAGGCGGGAAGGCCGTTTGCGTAAGCGCTTGCTCAAGTGCAGCAAAGATGGGTAACAAGCTCCACGCGTCG
>DASZCC010000047.1:0-2135 GCA_035943485.1 Rhizomicrobium sp.
ACGCGCTTGATGATGTCCGACGACAGCGGATGCTCGCTGCGATGCTCGCCGCGGTCGATCTGCGCGACATAGCCGACTGCGCGGATCAGATGCTCGTCCACCGTGTAGTGGTGATACATGTTGAACTGCATCAGGCCGACGACGCGGCCGAACTCGGGCACGAAGCGGCCGAACACGCCGGCCTCGTTCATCATGCGCAGCGCGTGCTCGGGATCGTTGCGCGACGACAGGATCTCCAGGAACAGGCGGTTGGCTTCCGGGTCGTAGCGCACCGTGTCGTCGATCAGGTCCAACGCGCGGGTGATCCGGCGCAAAGCTCCGGGATGCACATCGATCTTCTTGGCATCGGCCAAGTGGAAGATGCGGATCATGTTGACCGGATCGTTGCGGAAGATCGTGACCCGCGCGTTCAGCCGTCCGTTCTCGACGTAGAAATCGTCATTGCTGGTGCGCGGCTTGAGGAAGCCTGGCAGCAGCGAGCTGAGCGAGGTGCGCGGCTTCTTGTTCTGGTCTTCGAGCGCGGCGCAGAAGATGCGCGTCAGGTCGCCGACATCCTTGGCCACCAGGAAGTAGGCCTTCATGAACGCTTCGACGGCGCGGCGCGGCGTGTCGCCGGTGAAGCCCATCTTTTGCGCCAGTTCAGGCTGGACTTCGAATGACAGGCGCTCCTCGGCGCGGCCGACGAGATAGTGCAGCTTGACGCGCACATCCCACAGGAAGGCGTCGGCCTTCTGGAAAATCTTGTATTCGTCGCGCGTGAACACGCCATGCTCGACAAGGTCTGCGGCGTCCTCGACGTGATAGACGTATTTGCCGATCCAGTAGAGCGTCTGCAGATCGCGCAGCCCGCCCTTGCCCTCCTTGATGTTGGGCTCGACGAGATAGCGGCTCTCGCCCTGGCGTGCGTGGCGCTCGTCGCGCTCGGCCAGCTTGGCCTCGACGAAATCCTGGCCGGTGCCGGTGCGCACCTCGCTCCAGAATTTCTTGCGCAGCTCCTCGAACAGCTTGTGATCGCCCCACAGGTAGCGGGCTTCGAGGATCGCAGTGCGGATCGTGATGTCCTGTTTCGACAGGCGCACACATTCGGCGAGCGAGCGCGTCGCGTGCCCGACCTTCAGGCCAAGGTCCCACAGCATGTAGAGGATGAACTCGATGACGCTCTCGCCCCATGGCGTCTGCTTGAAGGGGCGGATGAAGAGCAGGTCGATGTCGGAGCCGGGCGCCAGCTCGCCGCGGCCATAGCCGCCGGTGGCGACGACGCAGATGCGCTCAGCGCTCGTCGGGTTCTGCGCGTAGTAGAAATGCTTGGTGGCGAAATCGTAGATCACCTGGATGGTCAGGTCCTGCAGGCCGGACAGCGCCCGCGCCGCGGCCAGGCCGGTGAGGGCGCCGGTCTCGACGCCGGCCTTCACCTTGGCGCGGCCGTCCTGGAAGGCCGTCTTGATCAGGTTGAGCGCGTCGGTGCGGAGCTTGGTCTTGTCGCCGCCGGCCTGGGCGAGCGCCGTCAGGGCGTGACGCAGCGCGTCGCCGTCCAGAAGCTCACCGATGGCTGGTCCTTCGTAACCCACGCGCGGCACCCTTTTGCGGCCGCGAAGATGACATTCTTCACGGACGCGCGCGAGGGTGGGAAATGTCCTAGCGGATCGGACCTGTGCTGCTGGGCACGAACCAGCGCTGGAAAGCGCCAGCCAGCCCGCCACCGATCAGCGGCGCGACCCAGAACAGCCACAGCTGCTCGATCGCCCAGCCACCCTGGAAGATCGCCACGCCGGTCGAGCGGGCCGGGTTCACCGACGTGTTGGTGACCGGGATGGAGATCAGGTGGATCAGCGTCAGTGTCAGGCCAATGGCGAGCGGCGCGAAGCCCTCGACCGGCACAAGCTTGCTGGTGGTGTTGAGGATCACGACCAGGAACATGAAGGTCATCACGACCTCGCACACCGCGCCCGCCATGAGCGAGTAGTGTTGCGGCGAGTGTTCGCCATAGCCGTTCGAGGCAAAGCCTGCGCTGGCGTCGAAGCCGGCCTGGCCGCTCGCAATGATGTAGAGCACGGCGCCGGCAAGGATGCCGCCGAGCACTTGCGCGATCCAGTAGACGATCACCTGGTTGAAGGCGATGCGGCCCGCGGTGAACA
>DASZCC010000048.1:0-1698 GCA_035943485.1 Rhizomicrobium sp.
GATCCGCGACGTACTGTGCGAAGCCGATCGCCGCGGCCAGAAGACCGGCGCGGGCTATTACGACTATGACCCCGAGACGCGCGCCGCCAAGCCATCGCCTGTCACCGAGAAGATCATCAAGGACTTCGTGACCAAGAGCGGCAAGAACCCGCGCACAATCCCCGACGAGGAGATCCTCGAGCGCTGCATCTATCCGATGATCAATGAGGGCGCGAAGATCCTGGAAGAGAAGAAGGCGATCCGTCCGTCGGACATCGATGTCGTGTGGGTCAACGGCTACGGCTGGCCGGTCTATCGCGGCGGCCCGATGCACTATGCGGACCAGGTCGGCCTCGACAAGGTTCTGGCCAAGATGAAGGAATTCCAGGCGACGATGGGCGACGCGTTCAAACCCGCGCCGCTGCTCGAGCGCCTGGTCGAAGAGAAGAAGAAGTTCGCGGATATGCGTTAGAGAAAGGCGCGAATGGGGAATGGCGAGTGGTTGATCCGCATCTCGCTGTTTCCCGTGTTGTTTATGGTGAGTGGTGAGTAGGGAATGGTGAAGGGCAACCACTCGCCATTCGCCACTCGCGATCCACCACCCACTAGTCACCATTCACTCACCAAAGGACCTCCCCCATGCGTGAAGCCGTCATTGTTTCCGTCGCCCGCACCCCGATCGGCAAGGCCTATCGTGGCGCCTTCAACAACACAGGGGGCGCCGAGCTTGGCGGCCATGTCATCCGCGAAGCGGTGAAGCGCGCCGGCATCGACGGCAAGGAGATCGACGACGTCGCGATGGGTTGCGCCCTCGAACAGGGCACGACCGGCAACAACGTAGCGCGCCAGTCGGCCCTGCGTGCCGGCCTGCCGGACACCGTGTCGGGCATGACGATGGACCGCCAGTGCTCGTCGGGCCTGATGGCGATCGCCACCGCCGCGAAATACATCATCAATGACAACGCGCCGATCGCGATCGGTGCCGGTATCGAGTCCATCTCGCTCGTCCAGAACGACAAGATGAACACCTATCGCATGGGCGATGCGTGGCTGTCCGAGCATGTGCCGGGCATCTACACCTCGATGATCGAGACCGCCGAGATCGTCGCCGAGAAGTATCATGTTAGCCGCGAGGCGCAGGACGAATACGCGCTGGAATCGCAGAAGCGCACGGCACAGGCGCAAGCCGAGGGCCGCTTCGATCAGGAGATCGCGCCGCTGACCTCCAAGATGCTGGTCACCGACAAGGCGACCGGGCAGACGTCGGAGAAGGAAGTCACGCTGAAGGCAGACGAAGGCAACCGTCCGCAGACGACACTGGCCGATCTCCAGAAGCTGCAGCCCGTGTTCAAGGGCGGCCGCTTCGTGAAGGAAGGCAAGTACATCACGGCCGGCAACGCGTCACAGCTGTCCGACGGTGCGGCTGCTGTCGTGCTGATGGAGCGCAAGGAAGCCGAGAAGCGCGGCTTGCAGGCGCTGGGCGCCTATCGCGGCATGGCGGTCGCCGGCTGCGCGCCGGAGGAGATGGGCATCGGTCCGGTGTTCGCGGTGCCGAAACTGCTGTCGCGCTTCGGTCTCACGGTCGACGACATCGACCTGTGGGAGCTGAACGAGGCGTTCGCCAGCCAGTGCCTCTATTGCCGCGACGAGCTGCACATCGATCCGGCGAAGTACAACGTCTCCGGCGGCGCGATCTCGATCGGTCATCCCTATGGCATG